>DAORUQ010000189.1:0-5677 GCA_035433265.1 Pseudomonadales bacterium
CTGCGGCGCGCTTCACCGGCGGTGCCGGTCGCCACGGCACGTAGGTCCGGATTCATCCGGACATCTGCGCAGGAAATGCCTTCACGTGTCCGGATGAATCCGGACCTACGGCACGCCCAGCCATTCGCGGATGCGCGGGTCGCGCTGCAGGCCGGTGATCATCGAGGCGCCGGCGTCGCGCAGCGCGACCACCGTGGCGGCCTGTATCGCCTCCTCGTCGGTCTTCAGGAACGCGGTCGGTGTCTTGCCGTAGGCGGTGAAGGCCCAGTGGCCGATTTCCTCGCCCTGCGGGTCGCGGATACTGAGGTCGTATTTCACCCAGATCTCGAATACCTTCGCCCGGGTGTCGTCGGGCAGCGCGAACTGGAAATCCGTCACGCTGGGCACGATGATCGCCTGGATCCCGCCGTCGCCACGCTCCGGTGCCTCCAGTTCGCGGGCAGCGGTGAACGTTGCGTCGAAAATCGCGCGGAACACCTGCAGTTGCGGCGTGCCGAGGTTGATGGTCCATTCCTCGCCGGCGGGTCCGGGGCGCTTCTCCTTGTGCGTGAACGAGACGAATTCCGGCGCAAAGTACACGCCCACGCTGACCGGCAACGGTTCCACCAGGGGCTCGGGAAACTCGTTCAGGGGCTTCATCGTCACGAGCTTCGGGCCGCAGCCGGCGAGGGCGAAGGAAAGCAGCAGGAGCAGGGCAGTGCGCATCGTTGTCCACCGTGAGTGCGTCCGGATCATAGGTACAATTGCGGCACCGATCCAGGCGGCGCCGGCGGGCTAGCGATAGTCATTCAGGCCGACGAAGGTGCCGCCGTTGCGCCACGCGAGGTCGCGCATCAGCGAGGCGAAGCGGATGCCGGTGACCTGCAGGTTGTCGGGGCGCGCGAACTGCGTCGGGAAACCCACGGCGTGGATGCGCACCAGCCGCTCGCCGCCCGATTCGCTGTTGATGCGGTCGACCACGTCGATCACCTGCGCGATCGAGCTGCCGGTGAACTCGTCGCCGAGCACGTAGAGGCTGATCCTGCGCCCCGGTTGGTGGAAGGTGCGGATCGCCTGCACGATGCCTTCCACCGGGCTGCTGTTGCTGTACGGGTTCCACGTCGCGAAGCGGCTCACGATCGCGCGCCGCCGCGCCGGCGTGTCGGGGATCCACTGTCCGCGGTAGCTCGGGAACATGTACTCGCCCTCGTCGCTCATCACCTGCATGCCTTTGACCTGCGGGTAGAGATCGAGGATGTTGATCATCTCGCGCTGCGCGCGCGGCCAGGCGTAATTGAACATGCTGCCCGAGGTGTCGATGATGAAGATCACGTACTCGCTGTCGACCGGGATGCCGCCGATCGCGTCGTTGCGCCGCCGGCCCTGCGCGCCGAGCAGGCGTTTCATCTCGTCGGTCAGGCGCTGCCTGGCGCTCTCCAGCTGACCCACCAGGCGGCTGTTCACGTCGGCGTCCGTGCTGCTCGCGCGGTACTGTCCCTTGACCGCGGAGAGATCGCCCTCGAGCCGTGCCACCGCCGCCAGCGAATCCGACAGCTGTTCGCGCCGCGCCGTGAGGTCGCGGTTCAGCACCACGGATTCGCCGCGCAGCCGGTGCAGTTCCTCCTGCAGTGCGGCGATCTGCCCCCTGAGGTCGCGCGTGCTTTCCTCGAGCACCAGCGGCTCGGCGATCTTCGTGATCATCAGCAAGAGGATGATCGCGCCGAAGCCGCAGCAGATCACGTCCAGGAAGGACAGGCTGAATTCCTCGGCGCTGCGCCGCGCCTTCCTCATGGCCAGTCGCTTGCCGGTGCGAGGAAGGCGCCGCGCGTGGCCATCGCGAGCTGCCAGAACGCCGAGGCCGCCATCGGGTCGCCTTCCATCGGCGCGAGGATCACGTTGACCGGGATGCCGTCGGGCAGGCTGTTCAGCGCCTGGTTGAAGTATTTCAGCCGGTCGCGGCCACTCGCCTTGGCGCCTGCTGTGCCGCTGCCCTGCGTGGGCAGGCCGTCGGTGATCAGGTAGATGTTGTCGGGCTTGGGGTTCATGGCGGCGGCGGCCTGGAAGGCACCCAGCAGGCTGGTGCCCGCGGCGGGCGTTACCGCGTCGAGAGCCGCGATCGCCTTGTCGAGCTGTTCGCGGTTCGCCACCGGCAGCCACTTGCCGGCGGTGTCGGGCAGCACCGGCGCGGCCCCGGTATTGAACACGTAGATCTGGTACTCGCTGTCGCGCGGCAGCTGTGTGCTCAGCCAGTCGACGGTCGCTACCGCGCGGCGCCACTTGGGCGCGCGCCGCTGCACGGTTTCGGGCATGTTGCGCATGCGGATCACGTTGACCAGGGTGTTGTCGAGCATGCTCGCCGAGCGGTCCAGCAGCACCAGGATGCGCCGCCCGCCGAGCTTGAGGCCGGTCAGGTACTGGCGGTCGCCGTCGCCGGTGAAGCGGCGCACATCCGTGCCCTGCTGCTTCTCGCCTTCGGCGCGCAGCCGCTCGTTCTGTTCCTCCAGCTGCTTCAGGTCCGCCTTCAGCTTGTTCACGTGCTCGCTGCTCGCGAGCGTGTCCTTGTCATCGGTGGAGAGCTCCTCCCGGCGGCGCCGGATCTCGGCCAGGATTTCGCGCGATCGGCCTTTGGCCTCGACGGCCGACTCGTCGACCATCGCGATGGTGTTGCGCAGTTGCGCCAGCCCCTCGCGTCCCTCGCGCACCTCGCGCTCGAGGAAGTTCACCTCGCCGATCAGGTCGCGGTTGGCTTCCTCCGAGCGCACGTCGCTCGCGTGGTCGATCACCAGGAACACCAGGATCGTCGCGCCGAATCCGCAGGACATGATGTCCAGGAAGGACAGGCTGAAGATCGAGAAGCCGCGGCGTTTACGCGCCATCGTCCGGGACCGGCGTTTCGGCGACCACCCACAGCTCGGCGCGGCGCGCCGGCAGCGCGAGGCGCTGGCCGGCGCGCAGCAGCGTCGCCGATCGCACCGGCTCGCCGTCGAGCGCGAGCGCGTGGCCGGCCGCGGGCATCAGCCACCATTGCGCGCCGTCCCAGCTCAGCGTGCCGGCGAGATCCGGCGGCAGCCGGCGCGTCAGCGTCCAGCCATCCGCCCCTTCGTGCAGGTACAGGCTGCCGGGCGCGAGGCGCAGCGCGCGCGCGCCGGCGACCAGGTGGCTGGGTGTGTCTGCAGCGGGCGCGGGCGCCGGCCCGCTGCGGGCGGGTGCGGCGGGCGCAGGCGCCTGGGCGAGCCCGGCGCCCGGCACGTCGACGAGGGCCGGCAGCCGGGTGACAAAGCGCAGTGCCGCGTCCTCGCTGCGGATCAGCGCGGCGTGGCGCAGGCAGGCGCGGATGGCCGCGTCCTCGGGCAGGCGGATCGCCTCCGGCAGCAGCCGCCCGAGGCGCGGCAGCGGCGCGAGCCGCGCGCTGCACAGGAGCGCGGCGCCCTGGCGCTCGCGCTGCACCGCGTCCACGATCTGCGCGTACACCGGTTGCACCGCCTCCAGTACCTCGCCGATGCCGAGCTTGGCGTGGTAGCTCGCCGTGCCGTTGCGCAGCTCGGCGTGGACATCCTCGCCGTCCTCCAGCGCGGCCATCCACGCCGGCAGGCGGTCGTAGAGTTGCTGCTCGGTAGCCGCGGCGTGCATCGGGTCGAAGCGGCTGTGGTGGATGAAGCGCGCCGTTACCAGCTGCGCCAGGCGCTCCTGCAATTGCAGCAGCCCGGCGCCCGCCACGGTGTGCACGCGCTCGCGCACGAGCATGTCGCCATCGCGCACCAGGCGCGTGAGCACGCACTGGTGCAACTGCAGGTCCAGGTGCAGCGCGCTGAGCGGGATGTGCGTGGTGCTTGCCGCCGCGAGTGCGCTGTCGACCAGGCCGACGGCACGGAACGAGGCGCGCTGCGCGACCCCGAGCAGCACCGCGAGCTGTTCGCGCGTGAAGCTGCCCGGCACCGCGAGGATCAGTTGCGCCGGGCTGCCCGCCGCGGTGGCCAGCTGCTGCAGCTGCGCCCAGGCGAGGTCGGCATGGTGGCGTGCGTGGCTGCGCGCGTTGTGCAGCGGTTCGGTGCCCAGACGCAGCCAGAACTGGCTGACGGTCTGGCGCGGGTTGAGCCGTGCCTGCGCCAGCGCCGCCGCGCCGGTCACCACGGCGTCGCGCGTCAGGGTCGCGAAACCGGGACTGCGGGTCGGCGTGCCCGTGCCGTTGCCCAGCAGCAACGCGATATCGTTCAGTTCCAGTACCGACAGCGTCACGCTCAGCCCTCCCGCGTCACCTTGAGGTGGCCGAGCAGGCGATCGTCGCAATAGGCCTGTGCCTCCAGTACCAGACGTTCCTGCTGCAACTGCAGCTGGTGCATCAGGAACATCAGCAGGATGCTGATCACCAGCGCGACGAAAGTCGAGTTGAACGCCACGCCGAGCGCGTCGGTGACGCCGGTGATGTCGCCCTCGACGGCACGGTGCGCCTGCGTCAGCGCCATGCCGATACCGCGCACGGTGCCGATGAAGCCGATCGAGGGAATGGCCCAGCCGATGTAGCGGACCATCGAGAGCTCGGAATCGAGGCGCTCACCCTCCGTCTCGCACACCTCGCGGATCGAGGCGGCGGCATCCTGGATGCTGTGCGTCGCGGCGAAGCGCTGCAGCCCCGTGATCAGTGCGCGCGGCAGCAGCGCGCGGCGCGCCTCGGCGGGCAGCGCCTGGATCGGGCGCAGGTATTCGCGCGCGTCCTCGGGCAGGATGCTGGTGCCGCCCGGCACCTGCACCAGCGGCCGTTCCAGCAGCTGCTTCTCGCGTCGCAGCATCGCGCCCTTGTAGCCCATGATCGCGATGCACCACAACATCAGCACCACGCAGCTCTCCTGCTCGTAGTCCTTCAGGATCACCCATGCCGAGGGCGGACGCGCCGAGGTGTCGCCGGCGGCGACGCGCTCCTGCGCGGCCCTCGCGACGGCCTCGGCATTCGGCGTCACCACGGCGACGTAGAAGGTGTGCACCACGATCAGCGACAGCAGCAGGGCGAAGAGCTGGAACAGGAACTCGGAGGCGAGGATGCGTTTCATGGGGTCCTTGTCGTGGCGCGGCGCCTGGTTCAGATGTCCGATGGGAATGACACGGAGAGATCCTCCGAGATGTCCTCGCTGGGCACGAAGCGCTCGTCGCCGGCGCCGCCGCGCGGGGCGGCCTTCTCGCCGGCGGCGGGCGCGGGCTCCGCGGCCGGCGATGTCGCGGGCTGGGGTGCGTCCGGCGCGTCCTCCGGCGCTTCCTGCGCCGTGGCGAGCGCGGCGAGCGCGGCGAGAGCGGCGAGCGTGGCGGCGATGAGCGCGAGCCGCTTCATTCGGCGTACCTCGCGAGACGGAAACCCAGGTCGGCGCGCGCTTCCTTGCCGTAGTCGCGAAAGGCGAGGCGCAACTCGGTGACGCTGCCGTGGCGCCAGCTCGCGCCGCGGATCACGTGGAATTCGCCGCTGCTGGCGCCCGTGGGATCGGTGCGAGCCTCGGCGGGCAGCGCTTCGTAGATGTCATGCATCCATTCTGCCGCATTGCCGCTCAGGTCGAAAAGGCCGTGACGGTTGGGCGCGAAGCGCTTGCGCGGTGCGGCGACCGCGAAGCCGTCGTCGTAGCCCGCGATCACCTGCCCGAGCAGCGCGGCGCCGCTCTGGTCGGCGAAATTCCCGGCCTTCGCCGACGGCGGCAGTTCCTGGCCCCAGCCGAAG
>DAORUQ010000190.1:0-5639 GCA_035433265.1 Pseudomonadales bacterium
GAGATCGGTGGCGCCGAGCACCAGCGGCACGAAGCGCAATTCGCCATCCCCCATGCGCCACGCGCCCGCCTTCCCGCCCTCGCGCCGGATGGCTGCGTTGGGGATCACGGGTGCGGCGGGTAGCCCGGGAAGGCCCACCGTCACCTCGACCAGTTCGCCCACGGGCGGCAGGGGGCTGGGTACGTTCTCGAACACCACTTTCGCCAGCGTTTCCTCGGTGACCGCGTCGGCCTTGGGCTCGATGCGGAACACGCGACCCGCGAGCGCCTCACCGTCGCGCGAACGCAGCACGATGCGCGCGGGCAATGCCGTGGCCAGTCCCGCCGCGCTGAGCTGGTCGAAGCGCACGTTGATCCACAAGCTCGCGGGATCTATCAGTTCCACCACCGCCTGCCCCGCCACCACGGTCGAGCCGGGCTCGGCATCGCGCAACACGACCACGCCATCGACCGGCGCAACAAGACGCATATCGCTGCGCTGCGCGATCAGTGCCTCGCGCTCGGCGCGCGCGCGATCGACTTCTTCGCGGGCGGCCGCCAGCACGGCATCCGCGATCTGCAGCTCCTGGCGCTTCGTGGTGACGGTCTCCTCGCTGATCGAGCGCGCCAGCAGCAGTTTTTCGTAGCGGCGCGCCTGCGCTTGCGCATACGCCTGCCGGGCCTCTGCCTCGCGCAGCGTCGCGCCGGCCCGCTTGGACGCGGAATCCAGCGCGCGCACCCGGGCATCCAGATCCACAGGGTCCATCGCACCGAGTACCTGCCCCGCGCGGACCCGGTCGCCCACGTCCACGTCGAGCCGTTCGACGCGTCCGGCAACAACAGGTCCGATCCGGTACGTGTAACGGGCCTCCACGGTGCCGATGCCGAACAGCGCCGGCGCGAGGGCGCGCGATTGCACCGTGGCCAGCGTCACCGCGACGGGCGCCAGCGGTCCCGAGCGCAACCCGACGAACACGAAGAGTGCGAGCAGCGGCACGATGAACGCGAGCAGCGCCAGCGTGCGGCCCTGCAACGGCAGGCGTCTCATGACGCGCTCCCGATACCGCGACGATAGATGGCAAAAACGCGCGGCGCGGCGCGACGCATGCGCGCCACATCGCCTGCCATGAGTGACTGCATCACCAGGCCCTGGATGGTACCGATGAACAGCGTCGCCGCGGCCTCCTCATCGAGCGCGATCGACAACTCGCCGCCGGACATGCCCCTGGCGATCAGGCGCTGAAGGCGCTCGCGGTATCGCATCATGAGCGTCTGCACCATGCGCTTGGCCGCTGACGCGTCCGTACGCTGCAACTCGCCGAACATCATCCGCGGAACGCCGGGATGCTCGATCACGAATTCCACGTGGCTCATGAACATCGCTTCCATCGCCGCCACGGGCGATTCGATCCCCTCGGCTGCCTTGTCGATTCGAGCCAGCAGGCGCTCGGCTACCCATTCCATCACCGCCTCCCAGATGGCCTCCTTGCTCGGGAAATGTCGAAACAGCGCGCCCTGCGTGAGCTTCATATGCCTGGCGATGGCGGCGGTGGTGATTTCGCTGGGGTTCTGCCTGGCGGCCAGCGCGACTACGGCCTCTACTGTCACGGCTCGACGTTGCTCTGCGGGCAGGTGCTTGGGACGATTTTCCATGATCACTGCATAAAAGATAGTAATTGATTACTATCGTGCGCCGAGAAAGCCGGTATTACAAGCAGAAGAAGCAGCGACGGCGTCGCGGCGCGCAGGCAGACTGACGGGTGCGCCGGTACGAATCGTACCCATTGCAAGTGGCCAGGATCGTGCACGAATGCTTGTTCTGACGCTGTGCCTGTGGACGCTGCTCCTGGAGGAAGACCCGCGCCCGTGTGCACCATCACGATCCTCGGCCTGGCCTGCTGGATCGCGCTGTGCGCGGGTGAATGGTCGCAGGCAGGGCCCGCTCCTACGCTCGGATTGGCGCACGGCGCGGGCGGAAGCGGCGCACCGCCTGGCGCAGCCGCTGCATCGGTAGCGCGCGATCCCCCGCCGCTCCCTGCGCGAACGCCAGCGCCACATAGTCAGCCGTCAACGCCTGCAGTTCCGCGCCAAGATCAGGGCGCACGGCCGTCACGCGCCGCGCGTAATCGAAAGGGCCCTCGCCGCGGCGGCGTTCCAGCCCGGACGCGGCCAGGCGCTCGCAGATCCGCAGGTACGCGGCCGTCGCCGCATCGCGACGCGGCCGTGGCTTCACGCCGAACAGGCTCGCCGCGACCAGCAGCAGCACGAGCGCGCCGCAACCGAGCATCACCGCGACCACGCGCGCCGGGCTGATCCGGCCCAGCAGGTTCGAGAGCAGCGCGCCCTGGCGCTCGGCGTCGTAGTTCAGCACCAGCCTCGCCCAGTGGTAGGTCATCATGTCCCAGCGCATGCGCATCCAGCCCAGCAGTCGCACGTTGCGGTAGCGCTCGATCGCGAGCGGCGAATCGGCGAGAAATTCCGCACCCAGCGCCTCGCCCGCTCCCGACTCGATGCGCTGCGGCGCCACTGCGGCGGTGGGATCGAAGCGCACCCAGCCGCGACCGTCCAGCCACGCCTCGGTCCAGGCGTGGGCGTCGAACTGGTGCACCAGCAGGTATGCCTGGTAGGGGTTGCGCTCGCCGCCCTGGTAGCCCACCACCACGCGCGCCGGGATGCCAGCCGCGCGCAGCAGCACCGCGAACGCGCTGGCGTAGTGCTCGCAGAAGCCGCGCCGCTCGCCGAACAGGAACTCATCGACCGTGTCACGCCCGAGCAGCGGCGGCGACATGGTGTAGACGAACTCCTCCTCGGTGAACCAGCGCAGCACGCGCTCGATGTAGGCCGCATCCGACGGTGCCTCGGCGCGCCAGGCCTTCGCCTGCGCGAGCGCGCGCGGGTTGAAGCCCTCGGGCAGTTGCAGCTCGGTGCGCCGGCGCAGGATGCCGAGCTCGGGCTCCAGCTGCGCGCCGAGATCCGCGCGCACGCGGTAGCGCAGCCGTTGCGTGAGCGGGCGCGAGCTCATCAGGCGGTAGTCGCTGCCGCTGCGCAGGTTCGCATCGAACGAGACCGGAAAGCCGATCACGTAGGCCCATGGCTGGTTGCTGGGCTCGAGGATCACTTCGTAGCTGGTCTCTTCGCCGCTCGGCACGTGCGTGAGCTGGCGCAGCGCCGGGCGCGGCGCGCCCTGCTGCGCCAGCTCCGCCTCCATGCGCGCCATCGCGCCCTGGCGCCATTGCCGGCCGTCGAACTCCGAGAACACCAGCCCGCGCCAGTACAGTTCGCGCTGCGCCGGGATCGCGCCCTCGAAGGTGGCGCGCAACGCCAGCGCGTTCGAGCCGCTCAGGCGCGCCACGTCCCCGGGCGACATGCTGTCGCTGGGCCCGGTGCGCGCGCTCTGCATGTTCTGCGGAATCGCCCACAGCGGCGCGATGCGCGGGAACACCACGAACAGCAGCAGCATCACCGGCACGGCCTGCGCGAGCAGCTTGCCCGTCAGCACGAGCGGATGCGGGAATCCCGGCGCGGGATCGCCCTGGTGGCGCGCGACCATGGCCGCGGTGACGCCCGCGGTCGCCACCACCGCATACAGCGCGTAGGGAATCTCCTGCTCGAACAGCAGCTGGCTCGCGACCAGGAAATACGCGACGAAAACCACCACGAGGAAATCGCGCGTCGTGCGCATCTCCATCGCCTTCAGCCCGCCGGCGATCGCCAGCAGCGCCACCGCGGGCTCCAGGCCGCTCAGCGCGCGCCAGTGCAGCCCCACGGCAAGGAACGACATCACCACCAGCAGCAGCTTTACCGGGCGGGTCGGAAAAGACCACGCGCCCTGGTGCACGCGATAGCGCCACGCGATCGCGACACCCATGACCACCAGCACCCACGGCGGCAGCCGTAGCGCGTGCGGCCCGATCGCGAGCACCAGCGCGAACAGCAGCCACGCGAGGCTGCGCCGCGGCAAGGGCGTGCTCATGCGCGCGCCCCCTCGCCCGCCATGCCGAACAGCGCGAGCGCTGCGAGCGCGCGGTCGCGCTGCGCCTCGCCCGCCGCCGGCTCGAGCCGCGTGCCCGGGATGTCGAGCCCGAAGTCGGCACCCAGCGCGTGCAGCTCCAGCACCCAGCGGCACAGCAGCGCCAGGCGCTGCTCCGTGGCGCCCCAGTCCGCGGTCTGCGCCCAGGTGAGCCACACGCGGCGATCCGCGAAGGCCACGTACTCGCGCGTCTGCAACGGCTGGCCCTTGGCGAGCGTCTTCCACGCCACGTGGCGCAAGGGGTCGCCGGGTGCGTAGTTGCGAAAGCCCAAGAAATCCTCCGCGCCCGGATCGTGCGTGGCGCTGCCTTCCTCGCCGCGCCCCGCATCGAGCGGCAGCGGGCCCGCGGGCGCCGGGCGCGGGTACACCAGGCAGCGCATATCGAGATCCAGCCACGACCACGCGCGCAGCAGCCCCAGCGGATAGCGGCTCTCCAGGCGCAGGCGCCCCGGGTGCAGCCAGCCGCGGCGCGCGGCGCGCGTGAAGAGCTGCACGTGGTCCTCGCCCAGCGGCGCGACGCGCGCCCCGATCTCGTCGCCGTCGGGCCACGACAGCGTGATGCCGTCGTGCGCGCGCCTGCCCTCGTCGCGCAGCTGCACCGCGAAGCTCGCCTGCTGGCCCGCGAATACCGGGGGAGACGCGCCCGCGCACAGGCGCAGCTGCGCGAGGTTGGCGTAGGTGTGCAGCACGCCGACGATGAACAACCCGCCCAGCAGGAAGGTGAGCGCGAACACCAGGTTGCTCTCGTAATTGATCCCGGTGATCAGCAGCGCCAGCAGCAGCGCTAGGAAAGCGAAGCCGCTGCCGGTGGGGAAAATGAAGATGTTGCGCTGCGTCAGCACGAGCTCGCGCGCCGGCGGGATGCGCCGGCTCACCCACGCGATCCAGCGGGTGCGTACCCGCCGGCGCAGGGCCGCGGCACGCGCCGGCGCGCGCATCAGTCGAAGATGTCCACGTCGGCCAGCAGGCGCTGCACCAGCGCGCGCCCGTCCCCGGTGAAGTCCGTGGTGCTGCGCAGGCGGTGCGCCACCACGGCGGGCAGCACGGCCTGCACGTCCTCGGGCACCACGTGCACGCGTCCTTCCATGTAGGCCCAGGTGCGCGCGCTGTTGACCAGCGCCAGCGCGCCGCGCGGCGACAGGCCGTGGGCAAACTCGGGGGCGCTGCGCGTGTACTCGATCAGCCGCTGCACGTAGTCGAGCAGCATGTCGGCCGTGCCCACCTGCTGCGCCTCGTGCTGGATGCGGCGCAGTTGCTCGCGCGAGAGCGCGGACTCGAGCGCCTCGATCGGCGGCGTGCCGGCGCCACCGGCGAGCATCGCGCGCTCGGCGGCGCGGTCGGGGTAGCCGATCTCGATGCGCATCAGGAAGCGGTCGAGCTGGGATTCGGGCAGCGGGAAGGTGCCGGCCTGCGTGACCGGGTTCTGGGTCGCGATGACGAAGAAGTCCGGCGGCAGCGCGCGCGTCTCGCCCTCGATCGTCACCTGGCGCTCGGCCATGGCCTCCAGCAGCGCGCTCTGGGTCTTTGGGGTGCTGCGGTTGATCTCGTCGGCCAGCAGCACCTCGGTGAACACGGGACCGGGATGGAAGTTGAAGGCCTGCGCGCGCTGGTCGTAGACCGAGACGCCGAGG
>DAORUQ010000191.1:0-5628 GCA_035433265.1 Pseudomonadales bacterium
CTCGAGCCGGGCCCACGATGACGGCGCTTGCGATTCGAGGCGCGCGGACCGTAGCATCGGCGCCACGATGCAATCCGCAGCGCATACGGGCGCAAATACACTGCAGGGAGACGCGGCACAATGAATCAATGTCCGATGCACACGCTGCTGGACTTCGAGCGCTTTCGCCACGGCACGCCGCGCGAGCTGATCAGCCGGCTGCGCGAGGAGCACCGGATCCTGTGGGAGACCGATGACTACTCCGGCGGGCACTGGCTGCTGTTCCACCAGGACGACATCGACCACGTGCTGAAGACGCCTGAGCTGTTCACGAACAACTACAGCCCGATCCTCGACGACTTCCCTGCGGAGATCCTCGCCGAGCAGCAACAGAGCATGACCTTCATGGATCCGCCCGAGCACCGCAAGTATCGCTCGCTGGTGGATTACGCGTTCCGCCTGAAGCAGCTCGAGGCTCGCAAGCCGCTGATGCGCCGGATTGCGCAGGAAACCGTCGACCGCGTGATCGATCGTGGCGAGTGCGAGTTCGTGAACGAGATCGCGATGCAGATGCCGATGCGCGTGATGTTCGCGCTGCTCGGCGTACGCGACCAGGACTTCGGCTACGTCGTGG
The DNA here is from genome assembly GCA_035433265.1 of Pseudomonadales bacterium. Lineage (GTDB taxonomy): Bacteria > Pseudomonadota > Gammaproteobacteria > Pseudomonadales > UBA5518 > UBA5518. The sequence continues at coordinate 614 of DAORUQ010000191.1, forward strand.
ACCTGGTGAACACGCTTGCGCTCGCCGACGACCCGGAGTTCGCCGAGAACCGCGCGCTCGGCTTCCAGGCCTCGATGGAGCTGATCGAATTCGGCACGCGCCTCGCCGCCGATCACCGCCAGAACCCGCGCGACAGCATGACGATGGACGTGATCAACACCGCGATCGATGGTCGCGCGCTGGGCGACCGCGAGTTCGGCCGCTTCTTCAACAACCTGGTCGTCGGCGGCCTCGAGACCACCCGCAACACGCTCGCGCTCGGCCTGCACCAGCTGATCCTGCACCCCGAGCAGTACCGCCTGCTCGAACAGGACCCGGGGCTGGTAGCCGGGGCGGTGGAGGAGTTCCTGCGCCACCAGAACACCGTGGTCTACCTGCGCCGCACCGCGACGCGCGACATGGAGTACCTGGGCCAGCAGATCGGCAAGGGCGACAAGCTGGTGTGCATACTGGGTGCGCCGAACCGCGACCCGGCCCTGTTCCCGGACCCCGACGCCTTCGACATCACGCGCCCGGTCAACAACACGCGCAAGAACTACCGCACCTTCGGCCAGGGTCCGCACTACTGCGTGGGCGTGCACCAGGCACGGCTCAACCTCGAGGTGATGCTGGAAGAGATCGTGCGGCGCATGACGGACTTCCGCCTGCTCGCCGCGCCGCGCCACGCGCGCTCGATCTTCATGGAGGGGTACAAGGAAATGCGCGTGGGCTTCGCGAGGCGTGCGGCTTGAACGACATGGAAGCAGCGCGCAACCTAGCGCAGCAGGATCAGCTGCGGCCGCGCATCCGGCCCGGCCCAGACCAGCGCGTTCTGGCCGGATGAACCCGCGATGAGCATGGCCTCGGCCAGGCCCATGGCGGGTACGAACACACTGTCCTCGCCGGCCCATTGCCCGTCGGGATCCTCGCCGACGCCGGGAATGCAGGCGTAGCCCCGGGCGCCGATATCGCGCAACAGCGCGGCCTGAGCGGCCCGGTTCGCCGCGGCCTCATGCCGTTCGCCGCGCGGATTCCACGCCGTCACGAAAGCCGCGCAATCGCAGCCCGAGCGCTCGAAGAGTGCCGCGAGCGCAGCGCTGCGCTCACCGATGCGCAACGTATACGGCGGCGGACCGAGCACGCGGTAGTGGCAGCGCAGGTAGGCGAGCAGCGTGGCTTCGCCGATGGCGCTCATGGCTATCTCTCCTCTTGCGGCAGACGTCCCGTGGGTCCGGCTTCAGCCGGACGACGATGTCCGGATAAATCCGGACCTACAAGATCCGCTCGAGCAGCAGGTCGGCGGCGGCATGCGGATCGAGGCGACAGGCGGCGACGTCGGCGAGCACGGCAGCCGCATCCGGGCGCGCGAGCGCGGCCGCCAGGATCTTCTTCGCCGCCGCGTCGCGCAGCAGCTTCACGAACACCTCGTGCGCGCGGCGCGCGCGCTGTGCCGCGAAAGCGCCGCTGGCGCGCAGGAACCCCGCGTGCCTGTCGAGCACGTCGACGATCTGCGCGCCGCCCTCACCACGCGCGGCAACGGCCTGCAGCACCGGCGGTTTCCAGGCATCCGCGGCCACCGCCTGCTCGCGCAGGTGCAGCGACATCTCGAGCTGGCGCAGCGTCTGCATCGCGCCGTCGCGATCGGCCTTGTTCAGCACGAAGAGGTCGCCCGCCTCCATCAGGCCGGCCTTGATCGCCTGGATCTCGTCGCCCAGCCCGGGTGCGGCGACGATGATCGTCGAATGCGCGAGCGCGACGATCTCGATCTCGTCCTGCCCCACGCCCACGGTCTCGACGAAGATCACCTCGTAGCCCATCGCGTCCAGCACCAGCATCGCGTCGTAGCTGGCGCGCGCCAGTCCGCCCAGCTGCCCGCGCGTGCCCATCGAGCGGATGAACACGCCCTCGTCCGCGGCGTGGCGCTGCATGCGCACGCGATCGCCGAGAATCGCACCGCCGGTGTAAGGGCTGGAGGGATCGACGGCGACCACGCCGACGCGCCGCCCGCGCCGGCGCTGCTCGGTGATCAGCATGTCGACCAGCGTGGACTTGCCGACACCGCCCGGACCGGTGACGCCGACGAGATGCGCGCGCCCGGTGTGCGGGTAGACCTGCCCGAGCGCGGCGCGTCCGCGCGGATCATCGTCCTCGAGCCAGCGGATCAGCCGCGCGCCGGCGGCCACCTGGCCGGCCAGCACGCCGGCGACCACGTCCACGCTCAGCTAGCCCCTGCCGCGTCGCGCGCGGCGCGCCACTCGTTCAGGTACGCGACGATCTCGCCCGTATCGGCGCCCATCGTGAAGATGCGCGCCACGCCGGCCGCGCGCAGCACCGCCTGGTCCTCCTCGGGAATCACGCCGCCCACGATCAGCAGCTTGTCGCCGCCGCCCTTCTGGCGCAGCAACTCCGCCAGCAGCGGGATGTTGCGCATATGCCCGGCCGAGAGCGATGAGACGCCGACCACGTCGACGTCCTCCTGGATCGCGGTGTTGGCGACCATCTCGGGCGTCTGTTTCAGGCCGGTGAAGATCACCTCCATCCCGGCGTCGCGCAGCGCGTGCGCGATCACGGTGACGCCGACGGTATGGGTGTCGAGACCGAGCTTGGCCAGCAGCACGCGGATGGGTGGCTGCGCCATGCTCACACCCCCGCCGTCTGGCTGTCGGCGTGGTGCACGCCGAAGACATCGCGCATCGCATCGCACAGTTCGCCGTGCGTGGCGTAGAGTTTCACCGCCGCCAGGCAGGGCTCGACCAGGTTGGTGCCGGTGCGCGCGGCATCGCGCACCTTCTCCAGCGCGAGTTGCACCGCTGCATTGTCGCGCCGCGCGCGCAGCGCCTGCAGCTTCTGCACCTGCTGCGACTCCATCTCGTCTTCGAGGCGCCAGATCTCCATCTCGCGCTTCGCCTCAGGTACCACCAGGTGATTCACGCCGACCAGCTTGCGCCGGCCCTGCTCCATCTCGCGCTGGCGCCGGTACTGCTCGTTGCCCAGCTCGCGCTGGAAATAGCCCTGCTCGATGGCCTTCAGCGCGCCGCCCATGTTCATGATCCGCTCGATCTCGGCGAAGGATTCGTCCTCGATGCGCCTGGTCTGCGACTCGACGTAATACGATCCGGCCAGCGGATCGATGGTGTCGGCCACCCCGGTCTCGTGCGCGACCAGGTGCTGGATCGCGGCACCCACGCGGATCGCGTCCTCCGCGGGCAGCGCGTGCGCCTCGTCGTGCAGCGGCGTGGTCATGGTCTCGCCGGCCCCGGCCAGCGCGCAGGCGGTCGCCATGATCGCCAGCCGCCCGATGTTGTTCAGCGGCTGCTGCAGCGTGAGCGAACTGGTGCTCGGCGATGTCATCACGCGCAGCTTCATCGCCTCGGGGCGCGTCGCGCCGTAGCGTTCCTTCATGAGGCGCGCCCACACCTTGCGGAAGGCGCGCAGCTTGCAGATGCCCTCGAAGAAATCCATGTCGACGTTGATCACGAAGTGGAAGTACGGAGCCACCGTGTCGATGTCGAAGCCGCGCGCGAGCATCGCGTCGATGTAGGCCATCGCGATCGTCACCGAGAACGCGAGCTCCTGCACCACGTTCGCGCGCGCCGGCTGCAGCTGCGCGGCGATGATCGAGATCGGCTGCCAGTGCGGGTGGTGGCGCACGATGTACTCGAAGCAGTCGGTGGCGATGCGCAGCCCGTGCCCGGGCGGGTAGATGTAGCGCCCGACGCAGGTGTACTCGATCAGGATGCCGTTGACGATGTGCAGCGCGAGCTGGCCCGGGTCGACACCCTTCTTCTCCAGCGCCGCGATGATCATCGCGAGGTTCACCGGCTGCGGCGCGTTGCACACGCTCATCAGGTACTTGAGCTTGTCGAAGGGCAGGTCGAAGGCTTCCTCCAGGTCCTCGAGGCTGTCGAGCGCCATGCCGGCACGGCCCACCTCGCCCGCGACCAGCGGGTTGTCGCTGTCGTAGCCGTTGGTGGTCGGCAGGTCGTACTCGAGGATCAGGCCCTGCAGGCCCTGGTCGAGCATGTAGCGCGCGCGCTTGGCCCACGCCATGCCCTTGCCGAAGCCGGTGACCTGCGCCATGGTCCACAGCCGCGAGCGGTTGCCGTTGGCATCCACGCCGCGCGTGAACGGGTACTCGCCGGGAAAGCCGGCATCCGTTGCGTAATCGAAACCGCTGTCCGCGAGATCGAGCGGCGTGTACAGCGCCTTGATCTCCCAGTCCATGGTCTGGGTGCGGAACGATTCCTTGCGCTCGCCCTGGGCGGCGACGACGGGGCCGCGCGTCCCGGCCTGCCAGCGCGCCTCCTGCCGCCGCAATATCTCCAGCCGCGCCGCTTCGGACTGCACCGCGCCCGCATCCGGCTCGGCAGTTGTTGCTTGCTCGATTTCTTGGACCTTGCCCATGCCAGCGTCTCCCGACATCCATCGGCGCCATCATAGGCACAACGTCCGGTCGCGCCAATCGGGGCTCGCGGCGAGGTCTCGCCCGCCGTGAGCCCCCGCGCGAATCAGAAGTTCTTGCGCACCTGCAGCGCGTAGGTGCGCGGCATGTTGATCGCCCCGAACTGTCCGCCCTGCAGCAGGTCATTGTCCTGGCTCAGGATCAGCTTGCGTTCGTCGGTCAGGTTGTTGCCCTTGAGCGCCACCATCCAGCCGTTGTCGGCGTTGCTGAAAGACAGTCGCGCATCCAGCAGTTCCAGGCTGTCGGCGCCGAACTCGTTGGAGATCACCGTGGTGGACTCGTCGCGGAACGTGTACCCGGTGTAGGCATCCATGTCCCAACCGCCGCCGACTGCGTGCGTGAACTCGAGGTAGACCGTGCCCGAGTAGTCCGGCGCGCGTTGCAGCGTCTCGCCGCCCAGGTCCTGGCCATCCACGCAACCCGCCGGGTCTGCCGCCCGCAGGAAGGGTCCGCAGGGCGCGTTCTCGAAGTCCTCGTACTCGGCGTTCAGCCAGGCGATGCTGCCGCCCAGCGTGAGCGTATCCGTCAGGCGCCACGCGCCATCGAGCTCGATGCCCTTGGTGACGGCCTCGGC
>DAORUQ010000192.1:0-5620 GCA_035433265.1 Pseudomonadales bacterium
AGTCGCGAGGCGCTGGTGGACGAAGTGGTGCGGGAGATCGGCGACGCGATCTCGCAGCGGCTCGCGCAGACGCAAAGCGCCGTGCCGACGGTGGAGGAAGTGCTCGACGCGCACCTGGCCGCACTGGCGGAACACGAGGTGCTCTACGCGCGACTGCTGGGCGAGTCCGCCACGCTGCCGCCGGCGGCGCGCGCGCGCGTCTTCGCGCTGCAGTCGGGCATCGCCTTCCGGTTGCGCCAGGCCTACGAGCGCGAGCTGGCGCAGGGCAGGGTGCGCGCAATCGATCGCACCCTGCTCGCCAATACCTGGATTGCGCTCACCAACCATTACCTGATGCATCGCGACCTGTTCAGTCCGGGCGCGAGCGTGGTCGCCGCGCGTCGCGACGAGCTCAAGGCCTGCCTGCTGCAACTCATTCGAAGCTGAGGAGTACCACCATGTCCGAATCCCATTGCGTATCGTGCGGATCCTGCGGGTTCCCGATGCAGGCGCCGGCCGATTTCGCCGGCGGCATGGCCGACTCCGCGTACTGTTCCACCTGCGGCGACGAGTTCGGCAGGCTCAGGCCCTACGACGACGTGCTGCAGGCGAACGCCGCCTACTACGAGCGCGAGCAGGGCCTGCATCCGGCGGCCGCCCGCGAGCTCGCGCGCGCACTGCTGGCCAGCATGCCGGCATGGAAATCCGCCGATCCGACCCGGCCCCTGCAATCCTGACCGAGGAATCGAACATGCGTGCACCGCTGCTCAAGTCCGTGCTGGCCATTGCCTGCACATTCGCCGCCCACGCGGCTGCTGCGCCCGTGCCGGCGCCCGAACTGGCCGAGGCGCAACTGCGCGCCATCAACCATCGCTTCGTCGGCGCCTTCGTCGACAGCGACCACGATTTCATGGCCGGCCTCGTCCACGACGATTTCGTGCGCACCGCGAGCGATGGTTCGTGGCAGGACCGCGATGCCTTCCTGGCGACCTTCCGCGAGCCCGCGCGACTGTCGGGTGCGTCCTACGACGAGGTGCAGGTGCGCCTGTACGGATCCGTCGCCGTGACCCACGCGGTGTTCGACGCGCTGACCCGGGACGGACGCGCCCGCAAGGTCCGCTACACCGACGTGTACCTCTGGGATGGCAACGACTGGCGGCTGGTCAGCGGGCAGAACTCGCTGTTCCAGCCCGAGGTACCGGTCGGGCTGCAAACGGGCGCCGAACCGCCGCACGCGCCCTGGACCGGCAGCGATCCGCAGGGCGACGACCTCGCCGTGTTGCGCGATCTCAACGCGGCCTACGTCGAAGCGTTCCGCAACGCCGACGTGGCCTGGTACGCCGCGCACCTCGCGCCCGACTACGTGGTCGTGTCCAGCGACGGCTCGATCAAGGATCGCGCCGCCGCGCTGGCCGATTTCGCGCGGCCGGTGTACGCCGAGCACATCAAGTCGTTCCCGGTCGACAAGGTCCGCATCCGCCGCTTCGACGACATCGCCCTGGTCCACGCCGAGAACGCCTTCGAGATGAAGGACGGTCGCGTGGGCGTCAACCGCTACACCGACATCTGGCGCAAGCGCGACGGCAAGTGGCAGTGCATCGCCGCGCACATCACCGTGCACAAACCGCTGACGCTGCCCGGCTGAAGCGCGGCCCGGATCCGGCGGCCGGCCGGCCAGGCATGCGCCGGCCGGGGCAATGCCGAGCGAAGCATCCGGCCCCGGTTGGCGGGCCGGCTACCAGGGCAGTTCGGCGCCGAGATAGTCGTAGAAGCGGCCGTTGTTGCCGGCCTCCAGCTTCTCGATCAGGGCCACCAGTCCGCGCACGCTTTCGTCGGGCTGCAGCGGGGCTTCGGCACCGCCCATTTCGGTGCGCACCCAGCCCGGATGGACGACCACCACCACGAAGCCTTCCTTGCCCAGATCAATCGACAGGCTGCGGTTGACCTGGTTCAGCGCGGACTTGCTGGCGCGGTAGGCCGGGTAATTGCCGTTGTTCAGCGTGATGCTGCCCAGGCGCGAGGACATGTTGACGATATGCTTGCGGCTCCCGGCGCGCAGGTTCGGCAGCAGGGCCTGGGTTACCCGCAGCGGCCCGATCGTGTTGACCGCCAGCGTGCGCTCGAACAGCGCGAGGTCGGTCGCCAGGACGTCGACATCACCGCGGTCGCCGATGCCGGCGTTGTTGATCAACACATCGATGGGCACGCCTTCGAGGCGCTTGGCGAGGGCCGCGACGCTGGCGCCGTCGGTCACGTCCAGCGCCTCGATCCGGACGCCGAGCGCCGCCAACTCCTGCGCCTCGCCGGGATTGCGCGCTGTGCCGATCACGGTGTAGCCCTTGGCCTCGAACTGGCGCGCATACTCGAGGCCGATGCCGCGGTTGGCGCCGGTGATCAGCACGGTGGCGGTCTCCCCCGCGGTCGCGAGGGTGGCGCCCAGCGAGAGCGCGAGGAGGGCAATGCATCGAGTCAGGTGCATCATGGCGTCTGGCTCCGGAGCGAGGAGAGGTGGGTCCCGCGACTGTAGCCCACGCCGGGAAATTGCGGAAAGCTGCGGCGCCGCGCCGGTGGCTGTCGCCGCGCGGCACCTTCAGTGCGGGTGCCCTGCGCGGTATCGTCGGCAGGTGGCGGCGCCGATGCGTGCACGGCGACGCCGGGATCCGACCCTTCCTGCATTGGAGTTGACGATGTCGAACCGTCCTGGGGTGCTCGCTGCCGGACTTTCGGTTGCGCTGGCGGGCGCGGCCGGCGCCGCGCCCGTGGTGGCGCCGTATGGAAGTTGGGCCAGCCCGGTTTCCGCGGCGGACCTCGCCCGGTCGGCGGCGGGCATCAGCGATGTGCGGGTGTTCGACGGGCGCATCTACTGGCGCCAGAGCCGGCCGGCCGAGGGCGGACGCCAGGTGCTGGTCACGTTCGGGGCCGATGGCTTGCCGAAGGTGCTCACGCCGGAAGGATTCAGCGTGCGCACGCGCGTGCATGAGTACGGCGGCAGCAGCTACTGGGTCATGGGCGATGCGGTGGTCTTCGCGAACTTCAGCGACCAGCGCCTGTACCTGCAACGTGGCGACGCGGCACCCGTGGCGATCACGCCCGCGCACTACCAGTATGCGGACTGCACCATCGATGGCGGGCGCGGCGCGCTGGTATGCGTGCGCGAGGACCACACCGAGGCCACCGTGAAGGCCAATGGCGAGGAGCGCAACGAGATCGTCCGCGTGCCCGTGCCGGCGGCGCCCGGCCCGATCGACGCCGGCACGGTGCTGGTCACCGGCACCGATTTCGTCGCCTACCCGCGCTTGAGCGGCGACGGCAAGCAGTTGGCCTGGATCGAGTGGAACCACCCGTCCATGCCGTGGGACGCGACCACGCTCAAGACCGCGGCGCTCGACGCCCGCGGCATGCCGGGCAAGGCCACCATCGTGGCCGGCGGCGACCGCGCCGTGCTCGAGCCGCAGTGGGGCAAGGACGGCACGCTCTACTACATCGACGAGCCCAGCGGCTGGTGGAACCTGTACGCAAGCCGCGACGGCAAGACCCGCGCGCTGGCGCCGATGGCGCGCGAGTTCGGCGGTGCGTTGTGGACGCTGGGCAACCAGACCTACGTGGTGGCTGATGCCGGCCACGTCTACGCCCGCAGCAGCAGGGAGACGGTCGACGAGTTGGCCCGGATCGACGGGAAGGACGGTGGGTATCGCCGCATCGACGCGCCCTTCGTGACATACGGCGATCTTTCCCTCGATCGCCACGGACGCCTGGTCGCCATCGCCAGCGCCGCCACGGACGAGCCCGTGCTGGTGGCGATCGATCCGCAGGATGGCCAGGTGCAGCGCCTGCACCAGGCCAGCACGAGTCCGATTCCGGCGTCGCTGGTCTCGCTCGGACAGCCCATCCGGTTTCCCACGACGCCCGGTCCCGCGGGCGAGGCGCGCATCGCGCATGCCACGTTTTATCCGCCCAACAACCCCGCGTTCACCGGGCCGGAGGGCAGCCTGCCGCCGCTGATCGTCACCATCCATGGCGGACCCACGTCGGCGTCGAGGCCGGTGTTCTCGCTATCGAAGCAGTACTGGACCAGCCGTGGCTTCGCCATCGTCGACGTGAACTATGGTGGCTCGACCACCTACGGGCGCGATTACCGCAAGCGCCTCGATCGCCAATGGGGCGTGGTGGACGTGCAGGACGCAGTGGCCGCGGTGGATTTTTTGGTGGCCGAAGGCAAGGCCGACCCGGCCCGGGTGGCCATCCGCGGTGGCAGCGCGGGCGGTTTCACGACGCTGGCCGCGTTGGCCTTCACCAACCGCTTCCGCGCCGGCGCCAACTACTTCGGCGTGTCCGACATCGCGGCGCTGGCCGCCACCAGCCACAAGTTCGAGAGCCAATACGACGTCTCGCTGATCGGCCCGCCGGACGAGGCCGTCTACCGGGCGCGCTCGCCGATCTTCCACCTCGACGGCTTCACCGAGCCGCTCATCACCTTCCAGGGCGCCGAGGACCGCATCGTCACGCCGGACCAGTCGCGCAAGATCGTCGCCGCGCTGGACCAGCGCGGCGTGATGCATGCCTACATCGAGTTCGCCGGCGAACAGCACGGATTCCGCAAGGCCGAGAGCATCGTCCGCGCGCAGGAGGCCGAGCTGGCCTTCTACGGCCTGGTGTTCGGCTTCACCCCTGCCGACACCATCGCGCCGCTCGACATCCGGCATCCACGGTAACCGCGCGCATTTGCCCGGCTGGTCCGGTCGGACTAGGCTGGCGGGCGAGTACCACGGGAGAAACGGTCATGATGAAATTGCGTGCGCGAATCGCGGTTGGATTGCTGGGCCTGTTGGTAGCGACATCACTGGCACTGCCGGCGATGGCTGCCGGCGAGGCCGAGGAACCGGGCAAGCCCAGCGGCCCGCGGAGCGGAACGGTCGAACTCGCGTCCGAGCAGATGCGCCTGATCATGGGGGGCACTGCTGGCAAGGGCGTATTGCACTTCAAGGGCGCCGACTATCCCTTCACCTTCAAGACTGCGAGCGCGGGGATAGGCGCGAAGGCGGTGACCTCGGTGAGCGCGACGGGCGACGTGTATGCCCTCGAACGGCTCGAGGATTTCGCCGGCAAGTACACCTCGATCACCCGTAGCGCAATGGCCGGATCGCGCGAGGTGACCGCGTCGTATACCAACGACAAGGGCGTCGAGCTCCACTTGCGGGGAACCGTCGAGGGCGTGGGACTCAGCCTGGGTGGAGGCGTTGCCACGATCGAGTTGATCGAGAAATAGCCGGCTGTACCCGAGGCAGGGGGGTGGCCCTGGCTCCCGGCGTGGCACTGGACGGGTCCGGGGCCCGGGCAGGCATCCCAGCCCCAAAGGGCAGCGCGCCAACTGCCGCAGCGGCCGATTCGCATGCAGAATCGGTGGCAGGCGCATCGCACCGATCGATGCGGCCGGGTTGCGAGCGGTCGACGCGGCACCTTGGCTCCGTTCTTCCGCCGCTCGATCGGGTGCGAATCGTGGGCTACCGCTCGGATATGCCGCAAGCTCGTCTTGAATCCAGCCAAGCGTGGCGCAAGCGTCTGCCAACCATGCGCGCGCACGGTCGTGTCCTCATGCTTGCGCTCGTGCTTGCGACAGCAGGCTGCGGGCCGGCACCGGAGA
>DAORUQ010000193.1:0-5601 GCA_035433265.1 Pseudomonadales bacterium
GGCGTCAGCATCTCCTCGGCGAGTGCTGCGACCGGGAACTCGCCACCGAACTCGGGATAGCCGCTGACCCGGCTCGCGCGGCGCGCGAAGGCCCCCTTGGGGTTGTCGTCCGGTCCGGCGCCCATCACGGCGGAGTGGGTGAGCAGCGCGCCGCCCGGGCGGTCGAGATTGCCGGTGAACAGCATCAGCAGCTGGATCGCCCACTGGCACAGCGTGCCGAAGCGCTGCGTCGAGACACCCATGCGCCCGTGGCAGGCGGCCGAGGGCGCGGCGGCGAATTCGCGCGCCAGCGCGCGGATCGCGCCGGCCTCGATGCCGGTCGCGCCCGCCGCGAAATCCGGCGTGAAGCGCGCCAGCAATGGCGGCACCGCCGCCAGGTTCCTCGCCTGCGACTGCAGCCCGTCCGTGCGCGCCAGGCCCTCGTCGAACAGCACGTGCAGCAGCGCGAGCAGCAGTGCGGCATCGCTCCCCTGGCGGATGAAGTGGTGACGGTCCGCGACCTCGGCCGTCTCGCTGCGGCGCGGGTCGATCACCACCAGCCGGCCGCCGCGTGCGCGCAGTTCCTTCAGTCGCCCACGGATATCGGGCACGGTCATCATGCTGCCGTTGGAGGCCACGGGGTTGTAGCCGATCAGCAGCAGGAACTGCGTGCGGTCGATGTCGGGCACGGGCTGCAGGAACTGGTGCCCGTACATCCACAGGCACACCAGGTGGTGCGGCAGCTGGTCGGCCGAGGTGGCGGAGAAATGGTTGCGCGTGCCGAGGCGTTTCAGGAAGTGGTTCGCGTGCGTCATCAGTCCCCAGTTGTGCACCGAGGGGTTGCCGCGGTACACGCCGACCGCGTCGGCGCCGTGGCGCTCACGCACCGCCTGCAGCCTTTCGGCGGCGATCGCGAAGGCCTCCTCCCAGCCGATCTCGCGCCAGTTGTCGCCTTCGCGCAGCAGCGGGCGGCGCAGCCGGTCGGGATCGTCCTGCAGGTCGGCCAGGGCGGTGGCCTTGGGGCAGAGGTAGCCGCGGCTGAGCGGGTCGGCGGCATCGCCGCGGATCGAGACCACGCGCCCGGCCTCGACGCCGATCTCCAGGCCGCAGATCGCCTCGCACAGGTTGCAGGCGCGGTAGTGCGTTTCCATGGCCGGCTTCCCTGGGTGGTACGGGCAGGACGCTATCACGCTTCCGGAGCGGCTCCAATTACAGCGGCCGGAACACGCCGGGTTTCCCCCGGGCACGCGGATGCAGCCCGGCAGGGTCCGTCCGGCGATTGCCGTGGACGGCGTCCGGGCATAACATCGCCCCATAAAACCATCCGATGAAATGGCGATTTCCCATGCAAGACAGCGTCCACGGCATCTGCCGCTCCTGCGCCGCGATGTGCCCGATCGTGATCGATCGCGAGGACGGGCGGCCGGTGCGGATCATCGGTGACAAGCACAACCCGGTCTATTGGGGCTATACGTGCATCAAGGGCCGCGAGATGGTGAACCAGTTGCGGCATCCCGACCGCCTGCTCGGCAGCCTGCGGCGCGAGGTCGACGGCAGTTTCACGCCGATCGCCAGTGCGCAGGCGCTCGACGAGGTGACGCAGAAGCTGCAGCGCATCATCGCCGAGCACGGTCCGCGCGCCGTCGCGACCTATGCCGGCACCTACATCTTCACCTACCCCGCGACGCAGCCGGTGTCGACGGCGTGGATGAACGCGATCGGCTCGCCGATGATGTTCACCTCCAGCACCATCGACCAGCCCGGCAAGGCCATCGCCGCGGCGCTGCACGGCACCTGGAGCGCGGGCCCGCAGGTGTTCGACGATGCCGACACCTGGCTGCTGGTGGGGGTGAACCCGATCGTGGCGCATTCGGGCGGGGTGCCGAACCAGAATCCCGCGAAGCGGCTGAAGGACGCTGTCGAGCGCGGCATGAGGCCCATCGTGCTCGATCCGCGCCGCACCGAGTGCGCCGAGCGCGCCTTCGTGCACCTGCAGGCCCGCCCCGGCGAGGATCCCGCGGTGCTGGCGGGCATGATCCGCGTGATCCTGAAGGAGTCGTTGTTCGATGCCGGGTTCGTGCGCGCGCACGTCGCCGGCGTCGACGCGCTGGCCGCCGCGGTCGAGCCCTTCACGCCGCAGTACGTGGAGCGGCGCGCCGGTGTCCCGATGGCCGATCTCGTGCTGGCGGCGCGCACCTTCGCCAGCGCCGGGCGCGGCGGCGCGACCGCCGGCACCGGCTCGAACATGGCGCCGCGCGGCAACCTGACCGAGTACCTGCTGCTGTGCCTGATGAGCCTGTGCGGACGCTGGCTGAAGGCGGGCGAGCGCGTGCCGAACGCGGGCGTGCTGGGGCCGCGCTTCGCGCCGCGCGCGCAGGCCAACGCGCCGTGGCCGGCCTGGGGCTACGGCGAGAAGCTGCGCGTGCGCGGCTTCAGCGACGCCGCCTGCGGCCTGCCGACCTCGGCGCTGCCCGACGAGATCCTGCTGCCCGGCGAGGGGCAGGTGAAGGCGCTGATCTCGATCGGCGGCAACCCGCTGATGGCCTGGCCGGACCAGAAGAAGACGCTCGCGGCGCTGAAGGCGCTCGATCTATTCGTCTGCCTCGATATCCAGATGGCACACAACAGTTGCCACCTGGCGCACTACAACATTGGCTGCAAGCACAGCCTCGAGAGCCCCGCGATCACGCTGCCGAACGAGATGCTCAGTTATTTCGGCACCGGCTTTGGCTACTCGGTGCCCTACGCGCAGTACGCGCCGCCGGCAACCGAGCCGCCGCCCGGTGCCGATCTCATCGAGGAGTGGGAGTTCTTCTACGAAGTGGCGCGGCGCATGAAGCTCGAGCTGGATATGGCGGTTGCCTACTCCTGGACCACCACCAGCGGCGAGCCGGCGCGCTATCGCTTCGACATGGCGAGGAAACCCACGACGGACGAGCTGTTCGAGGTGCTGTGCGCCGAGGGGCGCGTGCCTTTCGCGCGCGTGAAGGAGCGCCCCGGGGGACGCGTGTTCGACGACGAGGCGATCACGGTGATGCCCGCCGAGGCAGGGCACGCGGCCCGGCTGCAGGTCGGCGACGGGGCGATGGTCGCCGAGCTGCACGCGGTGGCGGCCGAGCCGATCGAGCACGAGGCGCTTCGCGAGTACCCGTTTCGCCTGATCAGCCGGCGCATGCACGGGGTGATGAACACCACCGGGCGCAACAACGCGCGGCAGATGCGCCAGCGGCACCACAACCCGGCGTTCATGAACCCGCTCGACCTGGCGGAACTGGGGCTGCACGAGGGCGACATCGTCCGCATCGCCTCGCGCTACGGCGAGATACCGGCCATCGTGGAGGCGGAGGATGGCATCCGGCGCGGCGTGATCTCGATGAGCCACTGTTTCGGCGGCACCGACCCGGACAGCCCTTCCGACGTGCGGGAAGCAGGTGCCAACACCGGCCTGCTCGCCAGCGTCGAGCACGAATACGACCCGTACAGCGGCATTCCGCGCATGAGCGCGATCCCGGTGCGCATCGGCAAGGGCGGCTAGCGGCGCGCGCGCCTCACCACATCAGGTCGTCGGGGATCGGGAAATCCTTGTAGGGATCGTCCTCGGCCGGCTGGTCGGCGGCGGGGGTGTTCCACACCACGATCGCATCGGCATCGCGCGCGCGGATGCGCTCGGCGCACGCGACGGGCACCAGCTCGTAGCCGTTGCCCGAGCGCACGATCACGAGCTGGCCGCGGATCAGCTGGTCGCGCAGGCGCGCGCTGACGTAGAGCTTCTTGATGACGCCGCGGTCGGCGAAGTTGTAGGCGATGTCGCCGCCCTCGCGCGGCTGGCGGTAGTGGCGCACCAGCTGCGCGATCTGCGCGGCGATTTCGCGCTGGCGCAGCTCCGCGTTGTGCTGCTGCGCGAGCGCGCGATCGGCCTCGGCCTTGTCGCGCAGCGCCTGTTCCGCGAGGCGTCGTTGCGCATCGAGCTCGGCGGCATTCTTGCCGGCCTGCCTCTTCTGCTTGTCGCTGGCGCGGTTGCTCTCCTTGAGCTTCTTCGCGTCGACCAGTCCGGCCTTGAGAAGCTGGTCCTGCAGGGAATTGCGCATGCTGTACTCCGTTCCTGTTATGCGGGGCGCCACTCGCCGTGGCGGTCGCGCACTTCGTAGCCCGTTTGCGTTTCGCGCAGGCCGGATTCGGCGATCGGGGTCTTGCCGTGCCCGCCCGGGATGTCGAGCACGTAGGTCGGCTGGCAGATGCCCGAGGCGCGCTCGCGCAGTTGCCGCACCAGTTCCCGTCCATGCTCGATGGTACAGCGGAAATGCGAGGTGCCCGGTGCCTTGTCCAGATGGTGCAGGTAATAGGGCCTGATCCGCGATTCCACCAGCGCGCGCATCAGCGCCTCCAGCGTGCCGGCGTCGTCGTTCACGTCCTTCAGCAGCACGGTCTGCGCCAGCAGCGGGATGCCGGCATCGGCGAGCAGTGCGATCGCATCGCGCGCTTGCGTGGTCAGCTCGCGCGGGTGGTTGGCGTGCAGCACCACGTACGTGGTGGCGTGCGGACTGCTGATTGCCGCGACGAGCTCCGGTGTGACGCGTGCCGGATCCACCACCGGCACGCGCGTGTGCCAGCGCAGCACCTTCAGGTGCGGTATCGCGGCGAGATGCTGCGTGACCTCAAGCAGCCGGCGCGGCGAAAGCACGAAGGGGTCGCCGCCGGTCAGAACCACTTCCCAGATTTCGGGGTGCGCCGCGATGTAGGCGATCGCGGCATCCAGTTCCGCTGGCCCGAGCGTGCCGTCGCCGGTCGGGCCGACCATCTCGCGGCGAAAGCAGTAGCGGCAGTACACCGCGCAGACGTGCACCAGCTTCAGCAGGCAGCGGTCGGGGTAGCGGTGCACGATGCCCGCGACCGGCGCGTGCGCGCGGTCGCCGATCGGGTCGGGGTTCTCGTCGAGCAGCGTGATCAGCTCGCGCGCATCGGGGCGAAACTGCAGCGCGATCGGATCCAGCGGATCCTGCGGGTCGATCAACGCTTCCATGGCCGGCGTGATCGCCACCGCATAGCGCGCCGCGACGCGCGCGAGGGCGTCGTCGGGTGGCGCAGCGGCAGTTGATCGGGCGGACATGCGTGGCGAACCCGTGGTCGGCGTGAGGAAGGCGGCAATTATCCGCGATCGGAGGCGGGGCGAGGCGGGCGATTCGGCGGAATTGTCCGCAAATCCCCGAGGGTCCGGACGATTGCCCGGCTGAAGAGGGTGTCGCAAAACCATCTGCGCTGTGGATAGCGGCCCGACAATCCCGCGTATCGCGAGCCATCGGCGCTCGAGCACCCATCGGTGCCGCGGACACGCCGTGAATACATCCCTGTAGGCTACCTGTCGCCGTCCTGGCGACAGAGTGTCCGCCGCACCGATGGGTGCTCGAGCCCCTCGCCGTGGTGGAAACCCTGGAAAATGCATGCATTCGCGGATCTGCCCGATGGACACGCGCTCAACCGAGCGGCTGTGCTGCCCGCTGTTGGCTTGCGGGGCCTTGCGCCGCAGGACGCGGCGCGGAGCTACAGGGACGTACTCGTGCGTGCCCCGCAGGACAATGGCGGGCAGCACAGCCAGCGACGCACCAAGCCGCTCGCTCGCAACGT
>DAORUQ010000194.1:0-5540 GCA_035433265.1 Pseudomonadales bacterium
CGGCACCACCGATTCCAATCCGGGCGATGCCAATGACTGGCGGCATTATCGCTATCGCGTTTACGACAAGATCATTCCCCTGCGCAACATCATCTGGGGCACCGCGCCATGAACATCACGCACCATTCCACCGCGACAGGCCTTCAACCCGGACCGGATTCAACGGCAAGGCCACGCCATCGTCTCTGTGGCAAACATCACCGCCAGCAGGGCGTAGTGGCGCTTGCGCCGCTCCTCGTCGTGCGGCTTGTCCGGCACGAGGGCCGCATTGTTCACCAGGATGTGCACGGTGCCGAAGCGCGCGTCGGTCCGCGCGAACATCGCGTCGACGCTGGCGCTGGAGGATACGTCGCAGGGCAGCGCGAGGCACTCGCCCCCCGCCGCTTCGATTTCCTCGCGCAGCGGCGCCAGCCCGGATTCGTCGATGTCACAGACGACGAGCCGGGCGCCCTCGCGCGCGAAGCGCCGCCCGATGCCGCGCCCGAGTCCGCCCGCCGCGCCGGTGATCACGGCTACCTTGTCCTTCAGTTGCATCTGCCGATTCCTCCTCGTTCACGCGATTTCTTCCAGCGCCTCGATGCTGCTCGACGGATGCGCGTCGGCGATGCGCGCCACATCACGGTCATGGTGGCGCCGGGCCATCACGAAGCAGGCCGCCGCCAGCAGGCTGGGCAGCGGCACCAGCCCGAGGGCGGTCTGCAGATCGAAGCGGTCCGCCAGCAGGCCGGTCACCACCGGCCCGGGCGCCAGCCCGAAGATGTTGTTCGCGAGCGTGCCGGTGGCGAGCACCGTCGCGTGGAGACGCGGACTCGTGACGGATGTGGCAATGGCGCCGGTCGGCCCGGCGTGCGCGCCCGCCAAAAACATCCCGGCGCCGATCACGAGCAGCTGCAGCGTCCCGGTGCAATAGCGGAAGGCAAGCACGAAGAGCACGCAGCTGAGGAAGGCGTAGCACGCGACCACGAGCGGCCGGTTGCGCGCCGCGCGCCGCGCGACCACGTCGACCAGCACGCCGCCGAGCACCATCCCGATTCCCGCGAGCAGGGTCAGCACGCCCGCGGCGAGGGCCGCCTCCGCGGGCGGCATCCCGTGATGACGATTGAGAAAACTCGGGATCCACGCCAGCATCGCACCGACGCTGAACATCTGCAGGCCGCTGCCGAGGTAGCTCCACGCCGCCGTGCGCGCCGAGAGAATCTCGCGCGGCAGGTCGCGCAGGGCGATCGCCTCCTCGCGCGCGCGTGCCGCGGCTTCCCGCGTGAGGTCCGGACGCTCCTTGACGAACAGCGGGAACACGAGCGCGAGCAGCAGGCCGCCGGCACCGACCACGACGAACGCCGTGCGCCAGCCGTAGCTCGCGGCGAGCACGCCGCCGAGCACCACGCCGAGTACCGAGCCGAACAGCGAGGCCGCCAGAAAGGCGCCCATGACCGTGGCGTGGAGGCGCGCGGGGAATGCGCCGAGCAGGATGGCGCCGCCCGCGCTGCTGTAGCCGGCCTCGCCGAGGCCGACCAGCAGCCGCGCGAAGAGCAGGATCGTGAAGCTGCCGGCCAGCCCGCAGAGCAGCGTCGCCAGTCCCCAGAGGACCGCCATGATCGTGACGCAGAGCACGCGGCCGAAGCGGTCGGCGAGCACGGAGACGGGGAAGCTGAACACGCCGACGGTGACTGCCACGATGCTCACCAGCGAGCCGAGCTGCGTGTCGCTCAGGCTCCACTGCGCCTTGATGAACGGGAAGACCGCGTTGATCACCTGGCGCGACAGGTAGTCCGAGAGCATCAGCCCGAAGATCAGTGCGAAGGCGATCCACGCGGCCAGCGTGGGCGGGCCCGAGGAGCCGGCGTGCGCGCCGTGAGCGGGTGCGTGGTGGAATGCCATGGCCGCGCTACCCGCCGCTCGCGCCGCATTCGAGCGCGCGGAAGGCCTGCCCCGGGCTGGCGAACATCCGCCCGCGGAGTTCGGCCGGCAGCTGGCTGGAGGCGAGCCGGTCCATCACGGATTCCTTGGTTTTCGCCAGGTGCAGGAGGATGTTTCTTCCGGCCAGCGAAAGGTTCAGTTCGCGCAGCATCAGCACGCCCGTCACGTCGATGTGATTGACCGCCGACATGACCAGCACCACGTGGCGGGTCGCCGGGCGCGATGCCAGCTCGAGTTCCACGCGGCCGAGGATCGCATCGGTGTTGCCGAACCAGATCGCCGCGTCGATGCGCAGCATGAGCACCTCGGGCAGCGTCTCCACCTCGTGGCGCCCGACGTTACGGAAGAAATCGCTGCCCGGTGCCCGGCCCACCACCGCGATGTTCGGGCGGCTGGCGCGCGCGATCAACGCGCCCAGGGACACCACCACGCCGATGATGACGCCGCGCTCGACGCCCAGCGCCAGCACGCCGGCCGCGGTGACGATCATCGCCATGGCATCGGCGCGGTCGTATCGCCAGGCTTCCTTCAGCGCCGCGATGTCGATCATGCCGGCAACGGCCACGATGATCGTCGCCGCGAGCGCCGCGAGCGGCAGCGGTGCCAGCCATCCCGTCGGCAGGCTGAGGACAGCGGCGAGCAGGCCCGCACTGACGAGGCTCGCTAGCGGCGTGTTCGCGCCGGCTGCGTCGTTCACCGCGGAACGGGAAATGCTCCCGGTGACGGGGAATCCGCCCGAGAGCGCGCCGGCAACGTTGGCGGCGCCGAGGCCCAGCAGTTCGCCGTCGGGGAGCACGCGCTCGCCGCGCCGCTGCGCCAGCGACTGGGCGGCGGACTGGCTGGAGACGAAGACCACGAAGCCGATCAGCAGCGCGGGCGCGAGCAGGCTTTGCCAGTGCGCGCCGGAGTACTGCAGGCCGAGCGGTGGCAATCCTCGCGGTATGCTGCCCAGCACGCGCACGCCGCTGCGGTCGAGCTCCAGGATCCACGCCGCGAGCGTGGCAGCGCCTATCACGGCGGCCGGCACGAGCCTGAGCAGCACGGGCCAGGGGCTGCCTTCACCCGTGCGGCGCAACAAGGGGCCTTTTGCGAGCCACAGCAGTGCAAGGCTTACGCCGCCGATCAGGGCAGTTGGCACATCGGGGTGCGCGGCGGCATCCGTCAGCAGCAGCGGGAGCTGGCCCACGGCGATCAGGATCGCGGCGCCGGCGGTGAAGCCGGCGAGCACCGGGCGGCTGAGAAATCCCGACAGGAAGCCGAGCCGCAGCGCGCCACAGGCGAGCAGTACCAGGCCGGTGAGCAGCGCGAGCTGCGTCGCGAGCGTGACGTAGAGCACCGAGCCCGCGGGCGCGAGCGCGGAGAGTGCCGCGGCGCTCATCAGCGAGGTGATGGCCATCGGTCCCACCGATTGCGTCATGCTGCTGCCGAAGAGCGCATAGGCCACCGGCGGCAGGATGCTGGCATACAGTCCCGCCGCTGGCGGCAGGCCCGCCAGCAACGCGTAGGCCATGCCCTGCGGAATCAGCATCAACGCGACGATGGCGCCGGCGCCGAGATCGCCTGCCAGCTGATCGCGCCGATAGTTCCGCGCCCACTGCAACATGGCCGGTGCACACGCTCCGCGAAGCTGAAGTCAGCGCCAGATCGGGCGCCCACGCTGGCCGGGCAGGCGGTTCGGCGGCATGCCCAGGGCGCGCAGCGTCTCGTCGACGCTGTCGTAGTATGTCCCGATCCGGTAGGTCTCGCGCGCTTCGCCTGCCGTCGCGACGTCGCGGCCGAGGTGACGGGCCTGCGCCACGCACCACTCGATCTGCTGCACCGTGCTCATGCGCTCGTGGCGCGGCCCCCACAGATTGTCCTCGATGCCGACGCGTACGTGGTGGCCGAGCGCGATCGCGATCGCGTTGGTGGGGTGCATGGTGCGCATCAGCGACTCGTTGGTGAGCACGGCGCCGTCGGGCGTGCGTACCGCAAACTCGACCAGGTCCGACGGGTGACGCGCGGCGAGGCCACCGCCGATCGCCACGTAGGTGAGGTTCAGCGGGCCCATGTAGACGCCCGTACGGATCAGGGTCTCGACGGTTTCCAGCTGGTGCACGTGGCCGAGCATGAAGTAGGCCTGGACGCCGTTGTCGCGCAGGGCTTTCAGATTGGTCTCGTAGAAGGTCGGGCCGGCCTCGAGGTACATGTCGCGGTAGGCGGCCTGCATCTCGGGCGCCGCGAGCGAGGTGCCGGCGACGTCGCGTTCGCTCATGAGATCGACGATGTTCATGCCGCTGGTACCGATGGCGATCGTCACCTGGTCCGGCTTGGGCTCGAGTTGGGCCAGGGCGTGGCGCGAGTCGTTGCCCGGCCATTTCGCTTCCTTGCCCGGCTCGGGAGCGAAGGAGATCGAGCCACCGACCTGCAGGATCATCCCGGGTACGGCCTGGCGCAGGCGAGCGATCAGCTCCTCGAACTTGGACAGCCGCTTGGAGCCCGAGCCGTCGTCCTCGCGCACGTGGATGTGCAGGATCTGCGCGCCGGCGTTGAAGCAGTCGACGGCTTTCTGCACCTGCTCGTCCATCGTGACGGGAATGTCGTCGGAGTCGCCCGGCAGGAATCCCGGGCCGTAGGGTGCGGCGGTGATCAGCAGCTTTTCCTGATTCTCGGGGAGCAGTGAATCCTTCAGGTAGTGCACGGTGATTACCTCGGGTGAGAGCGGATGTTGATCGGGGATTCAGAAGGTGCCCTTGACCGGACCCTCGGTCGCAAGGGCGGCGGCCTCCTCGATCAGCATCGGCGCGCCGAGGGCCACCGAGTGGATGCCGAGCACGGAGACGAGTTCGAGCACGGTCATGACCTGGTCCCTGGTGGCGCCGAGTTCCAGTGCCTTGCGGATGTGGCGGCGCACGCCCGGGGCGTACAGGTGGGTGCAGGAGGCGTCCACCGCGATCGCGATGAACTCGATCGTCAATGGATCCAGCGTGCCGCGGCCCATCGCGTGGGCACCCATGGCCAGGAATTTCTCGACATAGGCGGCATCGAGTTGTGCCGGCACGTCCCACGCCGGGTTCCAGTTGCCGGCCGCACGCATCCTCGCGCTGACAGGCGTGGGGCTATCGTCATGCATCGTTGGTTCCTCCCGGGTGCGGGTCGCTGCGGAGCGCGTCGACGGGAAGCAAGCATGACGGCGACACGTGCTCCGGAGTTGACGTGCCGGGACGCGGACTTTACATTTCGGGACACCCGACGCTGCAGGGCCGATCCATGCCGTTCACGCACGTGCGCAGCGCCTCGCTGACCGGTTACGCCGAGGTCGCGCGCTCCGTTGGCCTGGATCCCTTCGCCCGGCTGCGGGCGGCTGGCCTGGACGTCCGCTGCCTGGACGACCCGGACCTGAAGATTCCCGTGCTGCGGCTGCACGCCCTGCTCGAGTCCTCGGCGCATGCGGCGGGTATCGAAGACTTCGGCCTGCGCATGGCGATGTCGCGGCGCCTTTCCAACCTCGGCTTGATCTCGCTGGCGGCACGCGAAGAGCCCACCGTGCGCGATGCACTGCATTGCCTGCAGCGCACCATGCACCTGCACAACGAGGCGATCCTGATCGACATCGAGGAGGCCAACGGCATCGTCGTGATCCG
>DAORUQ010000195.1:0-5448 GCA_035433265.1 Pseudomonadales bacterium
CGCAGCAGGGCGTTGCGCAGCTCGCGCGGATCGATGATCTCGTCGTAGGCCAGCGTGTCGCCTGCGCTCCAGGCGCCGGCCGCCTGCGCCTCGGCCATGCGCGATTCCGCCGTGCTGTCCAGACCGGCGGCACGGGCACCACCGGCGGCAGGAAGTCCGCCAAGCGAAATGCCCGGGAATGCGAGCGTCAGCGTCTGACCGTCGAAGGGATTCATCGCCATGATCGAGCTGCCGAAGCCGTAGGCCTTGCGCAGCGTCACGTGCAGCTTCGGCACGCGCAGCTGTGACTGCGCCATGAACATGCGCGCGGCGGCGCGCAGCGTGCCGGCGCGCTCGGCCTTGCTGCCCGAGAGGATGCCGGGGTTGTCGGCCAGGAAGATCACCGGCACGTGGAATGCATCGGCGACCTGCAGAAAGCGCGCGGCCTTGTCGGCGGCGTCGCGGTCCACGGAACCGGCGAGGAACATCGGCTGGTTGGCGAGCACCGCAACGGTTTCGCCGCCTAGCCTCCCGAGCACGGTCAGCAGGGAGCGCCCGAACTGCGGCTGCAGCTCCAGGGCCTCGCCGTCATCGAGCAGCTCGCGCACCACGGCGCGCATGTCGTAGGGCGTCTGCGCGTCGCGCGGCACCAGGTGCAGGATCGCGTCGAGCCGGCGCGGCCCGGCATCGCCCGAGACGCGGGCAGGCGGCCAGGCCCAGGCACTCGAGGGCAGCAGCGCGAGGTAGGAGCGGATCAGCGCGAAGGCGGCGGCTTCGTCGGGCACGACGTTGTGCGCGACACCGCTCTGGGTGGCGTGGATCCGCGCGCCGCCGAGATCCTCCTTGCTCACCACCTCGCCGGTGGCGGCGGCGACCAGTGACGGGCCGGCCGCGAAGATCGTGGCCTTCTCGAGCATGATGACCAGGTCGCTGAGCATCGCCGTGATCGCGCCGTGTCCGGCCGAGGAGCCCGTGACCACGGCGATGCTGGGGACGCGGCCCGAGAGTCGCGCGAGCTCCTGCATGTCGTTGGGCGCGTACGGATGGCGCGACAGCGCATTGCTCGCGCGCTCGCCGGCGCCGTCGAGCAGCATGATCAGCGGCACGCGCTCCTGCTGCGCGATGCGCGCGTAGCGCAAGCGTTTGGCGTGGGTCGCGAAGCCGATCGAGCCACCCTGCACCGAGAAGTCCTCGGCGCCGACCACCACGGGGCGCCCGTCGATGCGCGCCAGGCCGCCCACGAGCGCATCGGCGGGGGCCGCGGGCGCCTCGCCGTGCGGCTGACCGCCGGCCAGCGTGCCGAGCTCCACGAAACTGCCCGGGTCGCACAGCGCGGCGATCTGCTCGCGCGCGTTCAGGCGCCCGGCTGCGCGCAGTTTCGCCAGTCGCGCCTCGCCACCCATCGCGCGCCCCGCCTCGACGCGGTCGCGGAACTCCCCGAGCAGCGGCGCCCAGTCCGCCGGGATGTCGTCGCTGCTCATTCAGTGCAGATCGTGCGAGGTGATGAAGGCGTGGCGCACGTCCTTCTTCAGGACTTTCTCGGTCGCGTTGCGCGGCAGGGGCTGCTCGGTGAAGCTGACGTAGCGGGGCACCTTGAATGCGGCCAGTCGCGCGCCAAGGAACTCGCGCACGGCGTTCTCGTCCATGCTGCCGGGTTGCTTCAGGCGCACGACCATCGCGAGCTCCTCGCCCCACTGGTCGTCGGGCACGCCGAAGGCGACCGTTTCGAGCACGTGCGGCGCATCCATGAGCGACTTCTCCACTTCGAGCGGGAAGATGTTCTCGCCGCCGCGGATCACCATGTCCTTGGCGCGGTCGGTTAGGTAGAGGTAGCCGTCGGCATCGAGAAAACCGATGTCGCCGCTGTTGAACCAGCCGTCGCGGAACTCCTTGGCGTTGGCGTCCGGGCGGTTCCAGTATTCCTTGATCAGCGTGATGCTGCGCACCCAGATGTGACCCGGTTCGCCGGGCGCCACCTCGTTGCCATCGTCGTCACGGAAACTGAGCTCTATGAGCGGTTGCACGAAGCCCGAGCTGCCCATGTGCTCGTGGAAGGCGTTACCCGCGAAGGAGCTGCCGAGCGCATTGGTCTCGGTCATGCCCCAGCCGGTGCCCGGGCACGAGTTGTGTACCCGCTTCTGCATGAGCAGACCGATCTTCGGGGGCGTGGCCGCCCCGCCGGCCCCGATATTGAACAGGCTGCTGGTATCGTACTGCCCGAACAGCGGCGACTCGAGCAGCTCCATGATCATCGAGGGGGCGCCGGTCAGTACCGTGATGCGCTCGTCCTGGATCAGGCGCAGCGCCGGTTCCACGTCCCACTTGTACATGATCACGATGCGCCTTCCCCCGCGCAGCGAGGTCAGGAACACCGCGTAGCAGCCGCTCACGTGGAACAGGGGCACCGCGAGCAGGCTGGTGGGCTCGAAGCCCTTCTGCATCATCGCGCCGAACAGCTCCGGGTTGGCCATCGCGGTGGCGATGCCCGAGCACTCGAAGCACATGATCGCCTGGCACACCGCGCGGTGCGTCGAGACCGCACCCTTGGGCTTGCCCGTGGTGCCCGAGGTGTAGGCGATGACCGCGATGTCCTCGGGCTCGATATCCACCGCGGGTAGCGGCGCATTTTCGGCACCGGCGATGTACTGCTCCATGCTGCGCGATGCCTGGGGCAGCGGCGCGTCGCCGGGACGCGCGACGATCAGCTGCAGTCCCAGCGCCTCGGCGCGCGGGGCCAGGTAGTCGTGGCGCTGGCGGTCGCAGAAAGCCGTCCTGGCGCCCGCGTCGCTCAGCGCGAACTCGAGTTCCTCGGCGCGGCCCCAGCTGTTCAGCGGCACCACGGTCGCCCCCGCGCTCGTGATACCGATGTAGGCCGCCATCCACTCGGGGTAGTTGCGCATCGCGATCGCGACACGGTCGCCCTTGCGCACGCCGCTGCGATGGACCAGCTGGTGCGCGATCGCATCGGCCAGTCCGAGCAGCCGCGCAAAGCTCCAGCGCTCGCCCTCGAAGACCACGAATTCCTTGTCGCCGTGCTGGTAGGCCGGTGCGAACAGCTCGCGCATGTTGCGCGGCGTGTTGCGGAACGCGCGCAACGGCTGCCCGCCGACGGTCTCGGTGACCAGTTCGTAGGGCGCGCCGGCCCGGGTGAGCAGGGCGTAGGCGTCATCGAATTTCTGCTTGACAGGGTCCATGTGGTCTCCGGGAAATCGCGGGAGGCCGCATTATAAGGAGCAGTGCCCGCGCCACAAAGCCGCGCATGACGCATTTGTAAAGTTTCGCGGGACCATCTGCTATAGTCGGGCTTGCCGAGGCGTGCCATGATCCGGCAAACACAACGGAGGCCCCCAGTGGCGATGGATATCCAGGAAATTTCCGACCGGCTCGAGATCAACAACCTGTTGATCGACTACTGCAGTGCAGTCGATGCCAAGAGCTTCGCCGACTTCGACCGGATCTTCACGCCCGACGCGCTGATCGACTACACCGCGCTGGGCGGCATTCGCGGCAGCGTTGCCGAGATCAAGGAGTACCTGGGGCGCGTGATGCCGCATTTCGGCGCCACGCAGCACCTGATCGCCAACAGCCGCGTGTGGGTGGAGGGCGACACGGCGCGCGCACGCACGATGTGCCACAACCCCATGGAGATCCCGCTGCCCGGGAGCGGCACCCAGATCGCGTTCTATGGCCTGTGGTACGTCGACCGCCTGGTGCGCACGGCGCAGGGATGGCGCATCGCCGAGCGCGTCGAGGAGCGCAGCTACGATTTCAACGTGCCAGCCAGGTTCAAGTCGTTCAGCGAGTAGGCCGCGCGCACCGGAGGCGATATGCAGTACACGCTCTCGGTCGGCTTCTGTCCCGCCGACTGGTACGTCCCGCTGGCGCGTGCCGCCGAGGCCGCCGGCTGGGACTCGATCGCGGTGCCCGACGGGCTGCTCTACTACGAGAAGACCTCCGCGCCGTATCCGTACAGCGCCGATGGCAACCGGTTCTGGGCCGCCGACACGCCGTTTCTCGACCCCTGGGTGGTCATCGCGACGATGGCCGGTGCCACCGAGCGCATCCGGTTCTATCCCTCGGTGCTGAAGCTGGCGGTGCGCGATCCGCTGCTGGTCGCCAAGGAACTGAGCTCCTGCGCGGTGCTGGCGGGCGAGCGCGTCGGGCTCGGCGTGGGACTCAGTCCGTGGCCGGAGGACTTCGAGGTGCTGCGCGAGGAGTGGGCACAGCGCGGGCCGCGCTCGGCCGAGATGATCGAGATCATCCGCGGCCTGCTGCGGGGCGGGATGTACGAATACCACGGCCGTTTCTACGACTTCCCGCGGCTGCAGATCGCGCCGGTGCCACGCGCGCCGGTACCGGTCTACATCGGCGGCCTCGTCGAGCCGGTGCTCAAGCGCGCCGCGCGCCTCGGGGACGGCTACATCGGCTGGGAGAATCCGCGCTGCTCGCTCGAGGACCTGGCCCAGATGATCCGGCGCATCGAGGCTTACCGCCGCGACTATGGTCGCAGCGGTGCCTTCGAGTACAAGTTCATGCCCTACAGCACCGCGCCCGCGACCCGGCAGCGTCTCGCCGCCGCCGGCGTGACGGACCTGATCTGCATGCCATGGATGGACACGCACGGGGCTAGGGCGGGATTGCGCGAGCGGCTGGATGCGGTCGCGCGTTTCGGCGAGGAAGTCATTGCACGGTCACATTGACCAGGACCCCAGAGGAGAACTGACAGGATGCGGCGTTTCGACGGCAAGGTAGTGATGGTGACGGGTGCCGGCTCGGGAATAGGGCGTGCCACGGCGGTGCGCTTCGCGTCCGAGGGCGCGCGCGTCTCGGTGAGCGACGTGAATGCCGAGGGACTCGCCGCGACCATGGGCATGCTCGAGGGCCAGGGGCATCACTCGCAGATCCTCGACGTCTCGCAGGCGCAGGCCTGCCGCGACGCGGTGGCGGCCACGGTCGCCGAGTGCGGCCGTCTCGACGTGCTGTGCAACATTGCCGGTTTCGCCGGCGCCTATCATCTGCACGAGATCACCGAGGAATTCTGGCAGCGCATGATCGCGGTCAACCTCTCGGGCGTGTTCTTCATGTGCCAGGCCGCGATGCCACATCTGCTCGAGACCCG
Source organism: Pseudomonadales bacterium (assembly GCA_035433265.1). GTDB lineage: Bacteria > Pseudomonadota > Gammaproteobacteria > Pseudomonadales > UBA5518 > UBA5518. The sequence continues at coordinate 5,099 of DAORUQ010000195.1, forward strand.
GGGCAATATCGTGAACATGGCATCCAGCGCGGCCATCGTCGGCCAGATCTACAACAGCGTCTACTGCGCCAGCAAGGGCGGCGTGAACCTGCTGACCAAGGCGCTGGCCGTCGAGTTCGCCACCCGCGGCGTGCGCGTGAACGCGGTGTGTCCGGGCGCGGTCAACACGCCGCTGTCGAAGAACTTCCGCATGCCCGAAAACCCCGAGCTGGCGGTGTTCGGGCGCCTGATGCCACTGGTACAGCCCTCGGCCGAGCCGGAGGAAGTCGCCGGCGCGGTCGCCTATCTCGCCAGCGACGAAGCACGCTTCATCACCGGCGATTCGCTCACCATCGACGGCGGCCAGACCG
>DAORUQ010000196.1:0-5442 GCA_035433265.1 Pseudomonadales bacterium
GATGCTCTCGCGCGGTGCGCGGTTGCGGCCCGAGTTGCCGCGCACGCCACTGCCGGTGCCGGTCTCGACGATACCCGTGCCCGCGGCGCCGGCCGCGACGAACGAGGCGGGAACGCCCGCAGCCGATGCGGCGGCAGCGTCGGACCGGCCTGCTGCAGCAGTCACGCCGCAGGCACCGGGGCCGGCAGGCGTGGTTCGCGTCGAGCTCGAAGGTGGGGGTATCCTGTACACCAACGATCCGGCGCGGGGTGGGGCACAGGGCGCAGCGGCTGCCGAGGGCGCCACTGCGCCGCTCGAGGCAGCGCAACCGCCGTAGTCATCGATCGGGGAGCCGGGTGTGGAAATCTGGGCAGTCGCGAACCAGAAGGGCGGAGTGGGCAAGACCACCACGGTGGTGAGTTGTGCCGGGCTGCTGGCCGAGTCGGGCAAGCGCGTGCTGATGGTCGACCTCGATCCGCAGGGATCGCTGACCTGCTATTTCCGCCATGAGCCGGCGACCCTGGCCCACGGCACCTACGAATTGTTCCGCGAACACCGCCTGCCGCCGCCCCTGGTGCTCAACGCGATGTTCCTGCCCACGCCGCACCCGGGGCTGAAGCTGTTTCCCGCCGCGCCGGGGCTCGCGACAGTCGAGCGGCAGTTCCGCGCCGAGGAGGGCGTTGGCCTGCGCCTGGCACGCGCGCTGGCCTCGCTGCGCGGCAGTTTCGATTACGTCCTGATCGACACCCCGCCGGTGCTCGGCGTGCTGATGATCAACGCGCTGGCGGCGAGCCAGCGCCTGCTGCTGCCGGTGCAGACCGATTACCTGGCGATCAAGGGGCTGGAGCGCATGGCGCACACGCTGGCGATGGTGGTGCGCGCCCGCGGACGCGAGGTCGCCTGGACAGTGGTGCCGACCATGTTCGATGCCGGCAGCGAGGCGGCGGCCAGTGGCCTGCGGGCCCTGCTGCGCGCCTTCACGGACCGGGTCGGCGATACCGTGATACCGCTCGACAACAGCTTTCGCGAGGCCAGCCTGCACGGCGCGCTGCCCTCGCAGTTCGCGCCCGGGAGCCGTGGCGTGCGCTCCTACCGCGCACTGCTCGCGAGCCTGGGGGTGCTCGAGGTCGAGGAGCCGCAGCGCCGCCTGGGTCCCGCCGCCTGAGGCCGTGACCGGCAAGCTCGAGCAAGCGTGGCACGCTTGGTGCTAGGTTGGAGAAAGAAGCCGGCAGGCGACAATTTTTCGACGGTATTGCCGCGGCGGGGGGCGTGCCCATGATGACACTCGATTCGCTGACGTTGCTGGTGGCGCCCCTGGGCGCCGTGCTGGCGCTGCTGGTGGCGTGGGCGGGCTTGCGCCACGTCCGCCGGGTGCTGCGCGCGCGCTGCGCGCCGCTCGAGGAGGCGCTGCGCGTCTACAGCGGCGCCAATGTCGCGATGGGCAAACACGTCACGGCCCTGGAGACGGAATTGCGCGAGATGCGCCAGCGGCTCGCGGCAATGGAAGGGGCCGGCCTGCGCGCACGGCTGCGCGAGCCCGAGTCGGCCCAGCCGCGGCCGGAGGAAGGGTGTGTCGCCGAGCAGCGCCTGTCGCTTCTGATCCGCTCACGGCTCGGTGGGCTGCGGCCCGGCTGAGGGCGGCGCGGCCCAGGCTGAAGGTGGCGTTGCGCCCGGTTCGGCGCCGCCCTGCGGCGCCGTCCAGTCGCGCGGGAAGCGCCCGCGCAGCCGGTAGGCGAACGCGATGATCTGCGCCACGCAGCGGTAGAGGGTCTCGGGTATCTCGTCGCCGAGATCGAGTTGCGCCAGCAACCCGGCCAACTCGGCATTCTCCAGCAGCGGTACGCCGTGTTCGCGCGCCAGCGCGATGATCTCGCGCGCCACCGCGTCCTCTCCCAGCGCCGATATCCGCGGCGCGCGCGCGCCGTCGTATTCGAGCGCGATCGCGCGGCGCGCGGGTCGTTGCGGGCCGTCCATCAGGTGCTCACGTCCAGCAGGTTGTCGTGGCCGCGTGCCCGCGGGGGCGGCGATCCGGGCAGGCACTCGAGCCGGGTGACGTCGACGCCCTCGGCGCGCAGCAAATCGCCGAGTTCGGCGAGCGTATCGCGCGCCGGGGCCAGCGCGCCGGGGTTCTCGATCCACAGCGTGGTGGACAGTCGCGTGCCGCTCAGTCGCAGCAGGGCGTGCAGCGGACCGACCTGTTCGAGGTCCAGGCGCATCAGCACCTGCCACACGCGCTCGGCGCCACCGCGCGGCCCCTCGTGCCGGCCGTGCTCCTCGACCTGCATCTCCAGTACGTCCATCCGCGTGCCCTGCGCGATCGGAATCTCGACGCTCCAGGCCTGGAGCGCGCCGCTGTCGCCCTGGCGGCGGCTTTCGGGATGCCCCCCCAACTGGTGCACGCGGGTGCGGGCGAGTGCGCCCACCACGTAGCGCAGCAGGGTTTCCACGAGATCTTCGGGGTCGCGCGGTCGCGATGGATCGGGGCCAGGGAGCTGTTGTGCCGCTCGGGCCGCCAGCTGGGCCGTGGCGGGGAGTGCCGGGGCGACGGCTTCCACGGCGGCGCTATCGCCGGCAACCAGGCCGCGCGCCGTGTACAGCGGCAGGCCGGGTGCGCTCGCTCCGGGCGGCGAGCGGCTCGAGCCCGGGTGCGCGCGCAGCCAACCCGACGCCGCTTCCAGCAGCACGAACAGCTGGCCCTTCAGATCTGCGGCAACGCCCGCGGGCGCGACGCCGCGCGCCGCTGTGTCGGTGCCGGCCCCGGGGAAGGCAGCGGGCGCCGCGCCCAGCCCGGGCCGCGGTGTGTCGCCGGTGCCGGCGGCGGGCGCCGCGGATAGGCCCGCCGGTCTCGCCGCGGGGCCGGGCGACGAGGCATCGGGCACGGTGAGTCGGGTCGCAACGCCAGCCGTGGCGTTGGCTGGCACTTCGGTCACGGCCGTTGGCGCGCTGGAGCGCGGCGCGGGGGACGCGCCCGGTGGGACTGGCGCTGGCGCGAGGCCGGGCGCCGCTCCTTCGGTGGCGCGCGTCGCGGTCGCGCCGGGCAGCCCGGGCGGTGCAAGGGGCGCCGTGATTGTGTCCGCGCCGTTCATGCCGCCGGGCAGCGCGCCCGCGGTGGCGGCCAGCGCGGCCGGTGCCCGGGTGAGCGGCACGGTGGCTACCGGGCTGTCCGGTGCGGGTGCCGCTGCACCGGGCAGAGCGGCGCCCGCCCGCTGCAGCGCACCCTGCGCATCGTAGAGCGGCACCGTCAGCGCCGGGGTGAGGGCCGACGGCGGCGATGCGCCCGCCGGGCCCGCGGCGACGGGAGCATTCGCGGGAGCGGGGCCGGCGCGCGCCGGGAGCAGCAGGCGCAGCAGTGCGGCCAGCGCGGCGCGCGGACCGGTGGCGGGCGCCGCGACGGCTGCGGGTGCGAGCCGCGCGGATGGGGTGGAGCCGATGGCGGTGGCGGGCGAGGGCGCGGCAGCAGCGCTGGCGGTGCGTGCGGCGGCGGGCGGCGCAGACGCGACGGTGGCGGCCATCGTCAGTTCGCGCAGGCGTGGTTCGAGGAAGCTGCCGCTGTTCAGCACCGCCGCGCGCAGGCCGGCGGCCAGCTGCAACTGTGCGGGATCGGGGAGCTGCGCGAGCAGCTGCCCGATGCGCGCGCGCAACGGTTCGGGGAGCGCGGGATCGGCAGCCAGCATCGCCAGGCCCCCGATGGCCTCTCGCAGCGGGAGCTGGGCCGGGAGGTCGCTACGCAGGGCGTTGCGCAGCGGCTGCAGTTGCGCCGGCTCGCTCAGCACCTGTTCGACGCGCACGCGTTGCGGCGACAGCGCGCGCAGCAGCAGGCGCGTACCCGCGGCCAGCAGTGTGGTGCTGTTCATCTGCACGCGCTCCCCGCCGATGTCGATTTCGAGCTGCCAGCCAGTGGACGGTGTCGCCAGCGGGCGGGCGGCGATCACCAGCGCCTCGAGCGCGTCGATCGGCCACGGCGGCGACGCGACGCCCGCGGGCGGCGGGGGCAGGCCGAGCTGGGCCTGCAGTGCGCGCGGCAGCACGCTGCCCGGGGTCATGTCCATGCTCGTTGCCAGCGGGGTGAGGGCTTCACATATAATCGCGCGGTTCGATGCGATTATAGCGGCGGCGCTCGCCGGAAGTTGAGTCCGTAGGGCAACCCCGGCGCACACCGTCCCACAACCCCCCGGAAGCCCCCGCGATGGCGCAACAGGCCTCGGTTCCGTTGCTCGAGGTTCGCGCGCTGCGCTGCGAACGCGACGAGCGCCTGCTGTTCGAGGACGTGCGGTTCGAGCTGCGCGCGGGCGAGGTCATGCAGGTCGCGGGACCCAACGGCTGCGGCAAGACCACGATGCTGCGCACCATCGCGGGCCTCTCGCAGCGCTGCACCGGCCGCGTCATGTGGCGTGGCGAGGACATCGGCCGCGCGCGCTACGATTACCTGCGCGAGTCGCTGTACCTCGGTCACGAAGCGGCGATCAATCCGGCGCTGACGCCGCTCGAGAGCCTGCGCTGGCACGCCTCGCTGTGGGGCGGGGTGCGCCCGCTCGCCATCGAGGAGGCCCTGGCCCGTACCGGTCTGGCCGGCTATCTGCACACGCCCGCGCAGCGACTTTCCGCCGGTCAGAAGCGGCGCATTGCGCTGGCGCGGCTCCTGCTCAGTCCCGCGACGCTGTGGATCCTCGACGAGCCCTTCACCGCGATCGACCTCGCCGGCGTGGGCGAACTCGAATCGCTGATCGCCGCGCATGCCGCGGCAGGTGGCGCGGTGCTGCTCACCACGCATCACCGCCTCGGGCTCGCGAACGGGCTGCGCCGGCTCATGCTCGGCCAGCAGATGGTGGATTGATGGACATCCAAGGCGCATTTGCCGAGACCCTGCGCAGGGACCTGCTGATCGCGCTGCGCCGCCGTGGCGACATCGCCAACCCGCTGGTGTTCTTCGTGATCGTGATCGCGCTGTTCCCGCTCGGCATCGGGCCGACGCCGGAGGATCTCGCGCGCATCGCACCCGGCGTGCTGTGGGTGGTCGCGTTGCTGGCCTCGCTGCTGTCGACGGACATGGTGTTTCGCGCCGATCACGACGACGGCTCGCTGGAGCAACTGCTGCGCAGCCCCGATCCGCTGTACCTGCTGGCGATCGCGAAGATCGCGGTGCACTGGCTCGTCACCGGGCTGCCGCTCACGCTGCTCTCGCCGCTGATGGGGGGGATGCTCTACCTCCCGGCGGCGGCGGCTCCGGCGCTGCTGCTGTCGTTGCTGCTGGGCACGCTGACACTCAGCCTGGTGGGGGGCATCGGGGCGGCGCTCACGGTGGGCTTGCGCAAGGGCGGCATCCTGCTGTCGCTGCTGATCCTGCCGTTCTACATCCCGGTGCTGGTGTTCGGCACGGCCGCGGTCGATGCCGCGGCGCTGGGTGCCGACTACCTGCCGCACCTGGCGATCCTCGGCGCCTTCGCGCTGGTCGCGCTCACGCTG
>DAORUQ010000197.1:0-5411 GCA_035433265.1 Pseudomonadales bacterium
CCCCTGCAGGCTACCTGTCGCCGTCCTGGCGACAGAGTGTCCGCCGCACCGATGGCTGCTCGAGCCCCTCGCCGTGGTGGCCCCCCCGAAAAGGCGTGCATACCCGGATTTGCTCGATGCCGCACGCGCTCAACCGAGCGGCTGTGCTGCCCGCTGTTGGCTTGCGGGGCCTTGCGCCGCAGGACGCGGCGCGGAGCTACAGGGACGTACTCGTGCGTGCCCCGCAGGACAATAGCGGGCAGCACAGCCGGCGACGCACCAGGCCGCTCGCTCGCAACGTCATGGCTGTTGCGGCACCCTCTTCAGCCCGATAAAGGTTCGGCGTTGCCGAACCCTCCGACTATCAGCCATATACCCGTCGGCATAAATGCCGCCCCACACCCGACCCACACGGGGCATCGCCGGCGCGCCCCAGCGCCTCACGTTTGGGTACACTTGCCGCCACCGTGAACGGCGCCCGCACGGCGCCCGGCAAGGAGCATCCAGCGTGAACGATATCCCGGGTAACACCCCCATCCTGGTCGGCGCCGGCCAGTACGTCGAGCGCGGCGCCAGCGCCGAGTCGCCATCGAGCCTGGCGGCACGCGCCGGCGCCGCGGCGCTGGCCGACGCCGGCGGCACTGCGCTCGCCCGCGCCATCGACACCATCGCCGTGGTGCGCTTCTTTGCCGACTCCTCACCGTTGTGGACCTGCGCCTTCGGGCGCAGCAACAACCCGCCGCAGTCGATCGCGCGCGCCATCGGCGCGAATCCGCGCCAGCGCATCTACACCGAGGTCGGCGGCAACCAGCCGCAATCGCGGCTGACCGAGTTCGCACGCGACATCGCGCGCGGCGAGCGCGACCTGGTGCTGTTCGCCGGCGCCGAGGCGATCCGCAATCAGCGCCAGGCCGAACGCCAGGGCGCGACGCTCGACTGGAACGAGGAATTCGACGTGCCGCTGGATGACCGCGGCCTCGGCGCGGACCTGTTCACCTCGCAGGAGATCCACAACGGCCTGATCATGCCGGTGTATTTCTACACGCTCGTCGAGCAGGCGCGCGCGAGCGCGGCGGGCCGCTCGACGGCACAGCAGCGCGCGCACAGCGCCGCGCTGATGGCTTCGTTCAGCGCGGTCGCGGCGGCCAACCCCTACGCCCAGTTCGCCGGTGCGCAATCGGCGCAGGAGATCCTCGCCGCCGCGCCGATGACGCACCTCTACACCCGGCGCATGGTGGCGCAGGACGGCGTGAACCAGGCCGCGGCGTTGCTGATGACCAGTGTGGCCAAAGCACGCGAGCTCGGCATACCGCGTGATCGCTGGGTGTTCCTCCACGGCATGGCCGAGGGCGCGGAATGGATGCTGAGCGAGCGCCCCGACGTCGGCGAGGCCCCGGTTGCCGGCGCGGTGCTGGCGCGCGCCCTCGCGATGGCCGGGCGCAGCGTGGCCGACATCGGCCCGATCGACGTCTACAGCTGCTTCCCGTGCGCCATCAGCGTCATTGCGCAACACCTGGGCCTGCCCGACGACGGCAGCCGCGCGCTGACGCTGACCGGAGGCTTGCCGTACTTCGGCGGTCCGGGCAACAACTACTCCATGCACGGCATCGCCGAGATGGTGTGGCGACTGCGCCGCGAGCCCGAGGCATTCGGCCTGGTGACGGCCAACGGCGGCATGCTGTCGAAGCATGCCGCCGGCATCTACTCGTGCCGGCCCAGCATCGTGGACTGGAGCCGCGCCGACACCGCGGTCGACGGGCAGGGGTTTGCGCGCCGCTCGCTCACCACGCTGGCGGATGCAGGGCGCATCGTGACCTGGACCGTGAACTGGTCCGGCAACGAGCCGGTGCAGGCGGTGGTGATCGGGGAGACGGATGCCGGGGAACGCTTCGTGGCCTGCTCCGCGCCCGGCGATGCGGCCACCGTGCACGCGATGCTCGGGCGCGACCGCACCGGCCATGGTGTGCGGGTGCGCCCGGGCAACGGCGAGACCCGGCATTTCACGCTGGCGCAGGATGCGCGAAGCACCACTGTCGAGAGGTAAGGACCATGCAACGTGTCTCCAGTGCGGATGCCGGGATGCTGCACGCCGAAACCCCGGAGATGCCCATGCACACGATGGGCGTACTGCTGCTCGAAAAGCCCGCGCATTCGCTCTACGACCGGCTGCGCCGCTCCCTGCAGAAACGCCTGCACCTGATCGAGCCGTTCCGCCGCCGACTCGTGACAGGCCCCCTGCAGATCGGCGATCCGCACTGGCTCGAAGATCCCGACTTCGACCTCGACAACCACCTGTTGCGCACGGCACTGCCGGCACCGGGCGGCACGCGCGAGCTCGAGGACTATGCCGGCGACCTGGCCGGGCGCCTGCTCGATCGCGCGCGGCCACTGTGGGAGATGCACCTGGTCGAGGGGCTGCGCGGTGGCCGGGTCGCGCTGATCGTGAAGGTGCATCACGCCGCGATGGACGGCGGCAGGCTGGTGGCGCTGATGGGCGCGCTGCTCGACCCCTCGCCGCGCGGGCGCAGGATTCCCCCGCCGGACCACGCCCGGATACCGGAACAGGAACCCTCGCTGGCATGGATGGCGCTCGACGCCTCGCTCACCGTGGCGGCCAAGCCGCTCAACGTGCTGCGCACCGTCACCGAGATCGGCGGCGTACTGCTGCGCAATCGCGGCGGCGATGCAGGGGATACCGGGCCGCAGGAGCACCGGCCCAAGGTGTTCGACGCGCCGGCGACCCCGTTCAATGGCCGCTTGTCCGCCCAGCGCGTGGTGGCCATGGCCGACGTGGCGTTCGAGGACGTGAAGCTGATCAAGGATGCCTTCGGCACCACGGTCAATGACGTCGTGCTGGCCGCCAGCTGCGCGGGACTGCGCGCCTGGCTGCTCGCCCATGACGCGCCGCCCGCGCAGCCCCTGATCGCGACCGTGCCGGTCTCCGTGCGCGGCGAGGGCGCTGGCGAGGCCGAATCCGGGAATCGCGTGTCGATGATCCTGGCCGAGTTGCCGGTGCAGGACGATGACTCCGTGGGGCGCCTGCGGGCCATCAATGCCGCGACCTCGCGAGCCAAGCAGCACCATGGCAGCAGCAAGGGCGATGTGTTCCGCCAGACCTCGGAGCTGCTCCTCAACGTGTCGACGCCATGGATGCTCCAGCACATCATGGCGCTGTATTCCGGCAGCGACCTGCCCGAGCGGCTGCCACTGCCCTGGAACCTCGTGATCTCGAACCTGCCGGGGCCGCGCGAACCGCTCTACTGCGCCGGCGCCAGGGTGCTGCGGGTATATCCCTTCGGGCCGCTGCAACTCGGCTCGGGCCTGAACATCACGGTGATGAGCGCGATCGATCGCTTGTGCGTGGGGGCGCTCGCCTGCAAGCGCCGGATGCCGGACGTGGCGCTGGTCACGCAGGCCCTCGTGGCCGAAATCGCGTTGTTGAAGCAACTCGCGCGCAAGGCCCGGCGCCGCGGTTCCTGAGCGGACACGGCGCTTGCGCGTCAGCCTGCCCCGGCTTCCTGCCCGCTGATCACCCACTTGGGACAGCCGTAATAGTCGATCTCGGACTGTGACGAGGGGTAGCGGCCGCAGTTGAAATAGCGCCAGTAGAAGGAGTCGTAGCCCCCACAGCGGCCGGTGTCCGGTTCTAGGATCGGGCAGCAGAGCGACTTGACCTGGCAGCAGCGCCGGCAACTGCCGCAGGAGTCACCGTGGGGCCATGCCCCCGACAGCTGCGCGGCGCCGCGCAGCGGCCTGGACAGCGGCGGGCTATCGAGCGGTACCCCGAGCATGAACGTGCCCTCCCCGCGCAGCACGAGCAGCAGCAGCCGCCAACCGTGCGGAAACAACGCCGCTCCCCGCCGCCAGTAACGCCAGAAACGCCAGTCATCGAAGAACAGGTGCGTCATCAGTGGCGCGGTGAGGAAGCCGCCGACCCCGCTGAACAGCGCGAACCCGACATAGGCATGGAACGCCACCCGCGCGCAGGCCCAGCCGAGGCGCTGGCGGCGCGCAGGTGCCCGCGCCGGCACCGGGGGCGGCGTCCAGTACACGCCGCGCTCGAGCGCGATGGTCAGGTGCTCGGAGGACTGCGCGACGATCGTTTCGGGCATGGTGTCGGACGGAGGCTGCACGGGGACGCGGACCAGGGATTTGGCGCGCAGTATAGTCGCGCGGCGCGTCCGGGCGCACCGGGATGCGTCAACGCGCCATGCCCGCCTGCGCTGGCCAGTGGGCTACGGTTCATGAACGGATCGCAATACGGCGGAGCTATTTTCCGTAATGCATACGGGATATAGTCGGCAGATACCACACCCGGAGTCCAGCATGCCCGCCACGCTCGCCAGCGCCGAACCGCGTCGCGCCCGTGGCCGACCACGCCGGCTCACACCCGAGGCCGTGCTCGATGCCGCGCTGGCGCTGTTCGAGGACGAGCCGGCGGCGGAATTCACGCTCGGTCGGCTGGCACGGCGCCTGGGCGTGCCGATCACCTCTCTGTACACCTGTTTCCCCAACCGCGACGCCCTGCTCGATGCCGCGGCCGATCGCGTGTTCGCTCGCTTCGACTGGAAACCCGAGCCACGGTCACCGTGGACCGCCGTGCTGCTGTCGTGGATGCACGCGGTGCAGCGGCATTTCGAACGCTACCCGATCGCGCAGCAGCTGCTGACCTGGGATAGGCGCATCAGCCCGGCGTGGCTGCGCGTGCTGGCGCCGATCATCACGCTGCTACATGCCCAGGGGCTGCGCGGCCGCGCGCTGGTGCAGACCTTCAGCTGGCTCAACAGCGGCACGATCGGCCTGATCATGTCGCACGCCTACAACGCACGCCATCAGGCCAGGCCGGCGCTGGGCGCCGCCGAGCTCGCCGCCGACGGCGAAGGCCTCGGCGCACAACTCGAATTCTGGAGCCACGTGAACGAACTGGACCACGAGCAGTCGCTGGACGCGGGCTTCCGCGTGCTGGTGGCCGGCGTGGCCGCGGCATTGCCGGCTCAGAAACGCTGAAACAAACCAAAACACCCCGGGAGGACGAAGATGAGCGATATGTTGATCAAGGGCGGCACGGTGATAGACGGTACGGGTGCGCCGGCGCGGCGCGCGGACGTACGCGTGCGCAACGGCGTGATCCGGCGCATCGCACCCGATCTCGCGCCGGAATCCGGCGAGCGCGTGTTCGATGCGAGCGGCTGCCAGGTGACGCCGGGCTTCATCGAGAGCCACACCCACTTCGACGGCACGATGTGGTGGCAGCCCGACATGGATCCGCTGCCCGGCTACGGCGTCACGACCACGATCATGGGCAACTGCGGCTTCTCCGCGGCACCCGTGCACGAGGACCCGAAAGTGCGCGGCGAGATGGTCTACATCTTCTCGTTCTTCGAGGACATCCCCGAGAAGCCCTTCCTGAAGCAACTGCCGTGGGACTGGCG
>DAORUQ010000198.1:0-5377 GCA_035433265.1 Pseudomonadales bacterium
GTGCTCGGCGTGGCGCTGCTGATCGTGGTGCTGTCGGTGATGAACGGCTTCGAGCGCGAGGTGCGCGAGCGCATCCTGTCGCTGGTGCCGCACGTCTCGCTGCAGCCGATCGAGCCGGTCGCGGACTGGCAGCCGCTCGCGGCCGCGGTCGAGGCGCATCCCGAGGTCGTGGCCGCCGCGCCCTACGTCGACCTGCAGGGCCTGCTGATGTATCGCGGCAAGGTGGTGCCGGCGCTGCTGCACGGCGCCGATGCCGCGGCCGAGCGGCGCATCTCCGCGATCGACCGTTACCTCGAATCGGGCAGCCTCGACGCGCTGGCCGAGCCCGACAGCGTGCTGCTCAGCCGCGCGCTCGCGCAGCGCCTCGGTGTCGCCCCCGGCGCCAGCCTGCTGGTGCTGGTTCCCGAGGTGAACGCCGAGGGCCAGGTGGTGCCGCGCGCGCAGCGCATGCGGCTCGCGGGCATCTTCAACACCGGCACCGAGGTCGACAACACGCTGGCACTGATCGGCCTGGATGCCGCCACGCGGCTGCGCGGCCAGCCCGGCGTGGTGCAGGGCGTGCGCTTCCAGGTGCGTGACCTGTTCACCGCGCCGCGCGTGCAGCGCGAGGTGATCCAGGGGCTGGGCATCGGGATCTACGGCCTCGACTGGACGCGCACCCACGGCAATCTCTACGAGGCGATCCAGCTCTCGCGCAACATGGTCGGCATCCTGCTGTTCCTGATCATCGCGGTCGCCGTGTTCAACGTGGTGTCCACGCTGTTCCTGATCGTGAAGGACAAGGAGGGCGACATCGCGATCCTGCGCACGCTGGGCGCGAGCCCGGCGGCGATCATGGGCGTGTTCGTGGTCCAGGGCACGCTGATCGGGCTGGCGGGTGCCCTTGCCGGCGGCGTGATCGGCAGCCTGCTGTCGCTGGGCATCACCGACGCGGTCGCGCTGCTGGAACGCCTGCTGGGTGTGCAGTTCCTGAAGGCCGAGGTCTACCCGGTGAGCTACCTGCCCTCGGATCTCGCGTGGCGCGACGTGCTCGAGGTCTGCGCCGTGGCGCTCGCGATGAGCTTCGTGGCCACGCTCTATCCCTCCTGGCGCGCGGCGCGCATGCAGCCCGCCGAGGTGCTGCGCTACGAATGAGGCGGGCGCCGTGCGCGTTCGCGCCGCCGCGCGCGCCACTTCAACTGCACCGCCAGGCGCCACAGCACCCGCGTGGCAGCCCAGGCAAGCGTGCCCAGCACCAGTCCGCCCAGGATGCTGCCGAGGAACAGCGGTTCCCAGATGTCGTGCAGGCTGTGCTCGAGCCACGCGACGCTCATCTCGAAGCCGCCGCTGCCGGCCGGGATGCCCATCAGGCGGGCGCCGAGCGCGTATTCGGCGTAGACGATGGCGGGCAGCGTCAGCGGGTTCGACACCCACACGCCGATCACCGCCAGCGTGATGTTGCAGCGTAGCCACACCGCCGCCACGGCCGCGACCAGCATGTGCATCGGCACCGGCTGCAGCCCCACGAAGACGCTCACGAACGCCGCCAGCGAGACCGAGCGGCGGTTCAGGTGAAACAGGTTCGGATCGTGCAGCACCAGCGCGAGCAGGCGCAGCGACTTGTGCTCGCGGACGAAGTGCGGCTGCGGCAGGAATCGCCGGAGCGTGCGGCGCGGCATCGTGGCTTTGCGCTATGGCGCGGGCGGTTCGCGCGGTGGCCGGTTGCGGCGCTCGCGCAGGCGTGAGCGCCACTTCAGTTGCACACCGACGCGCCACAGCACGCGCATGGCCAGCCAGGCCAGCGTGCCCAGCACCACGCCGCACAGCAGGCTGCCGAGCAGCAGCGGGGGCCAGATGTCGCTCAGGCTCTGCTCGATCCATTCCACGCTCAGCTCGAACGGGGCGGCGCTGGCGGGGATGTCCATCAGCCAGGCGCCGAGGCGATAGGTCGCGTAGAAGATCGGCGGCATCGTCAGCGGGTTCGTCAGCCACACCAGCGCCACGGCCAGCGTGATGTTGCAGCGCAGCCAGATCGCGCCCGCGGCAGCGATCAGCATCTGCATCGGCACCGGTATGAACGCCACGAATATGCCGACGAATGCCGCGACCGAGACCGAGTGCCGGTTCAGGTGCCACAGGTTCGGGTCGTGCAGGCGCTCGCGCACCAGGCGCAGCGACTTGTGATCGCGGATGGCGTGCGGCTTGGGCAGCAGGCGCCGGATGGTTCTGCGCGGCATCGATGGCTTCCGGGCGGGCTCTGCGGGCGTTGACGGGGCGGCGGTGCGCGGGGCGAGCCGGCGCCGAAGCATAGGCCGCAGCGCCTGCCCTTACAAGATTGCAATTGTTGCGGCGCTGCGCCTCAATGCGCTCACGGCCGGCGCCGCGCCATGCGTGCCCCGGGCGTCTCGTCCAAAGGATTGGAGAGGCTCGCATGATCGCAGGGATGCTCGCCGGCGCGGCCGGCATCGTCATCGTCACCCGCCTTCCCGTCCTGCCCGGCCTGCTGCCGGTCGGCGGCGCGGTGCTGCTCGCGCTCGTGCTGGCATGCTGGTGCCGGCCACTGCCGCGGCTGGCCGCCTGCCTCGTGCTGGGCCTCGCCTGGGGTTGCCTGCGCGGCCATGAACTGCTGGCGCGCGTGCTGCCGGCGCAACTCGAGGGGCGCGATCTGCCGGTACGGCTCTGTGTCGAGGGCCTGCCGCTCCTGCGTCACGACGAGCGCGGGGAAACCTGGCGGCTGCGCGCGCGCGTGCTCGATCCGCTGCCCGGGGCCTCGGGCCCGCTCGCCCGCTGGCAGGGACGGCGGGTCGAGCTCGGCTGGTACGGTCCGGCGGCATTCGCGCCCGGCGAGGCCTGGGCCATGACGCTGCGCCTGCGCGCGCCGCGCGGCTTCGTCAATCCCGGCGGTTACGATTACCAGGCCTGGCTGCTGGGGCAGGGTATCGATGCCACGGGCTACGCGGTGAACAAGACGCCCGCGGTGCGTCTGGACGATGCCCTGTGCCGGGTGCCGCTGGACCGCTGGCGCTACCGCTTGCGCGCCCGCCTCGAGGGCCTGCTCGCGCACGAGCCGCAGCTGGGCAAGCTGCTCGCGGTCACCCTGGGGGATGCCTCGCGTTTCACCCCCGCCGACTGGGCGCTGTTCGCGCGCACCGGCACCACGCACCTGATGGTGATCAGCGGCATGCACATCACCCTGGTGGCCATGCTGGTGATGGCGTTCGCCGGGTTCGCGGCGCGGGCATGGCCGCGGGCGCTGCTGGTGCTGCCGGCGCGCAGCTGGGGCATGCTCGCGGCGGCGCCGGCCACGCTCGCCTACGGCGCGCTCGCCGGCATGGGCGTGTCGGTGCAGCGCGCGCTGCTGATGGTCGGCGTGCTGTTCCTGTTCGGCCTGCGCGAGCGGCACCTGCAGCCCTGGCTCGCCTATGCGCTGGCGCTGCTCGCCGTGCTGGTGGCGCAGCCGCTGGCCGCGATGCAGACCGGATTCTGGCTGAGCTTCATCACCGTGGGTGCGCTGCTGCTGGCCTTTGCCGGGCGGCTGGAGCGGCCTTCGCGCGCGCAACTGCTGTGGCTGCCGCAGCTGGTGGTGGGCGTGGCGCTGTGGTGTCCGCTGCTGCTCGCCGGGCAGGCGCAGGCGCCGCTGGCACCGCTGGTCAATGCCCTCGCGATTCCGCTCGCGGACCTGGTGGTCGTGCCGGCGGCACTGGCCGGCTGCCTGCTGCTGGCCCTGGGCGATGCCTTCGCCTGGCCGCTGCTGAAGCTCGCGCTACTCGGCCTGGAGCTGCTGACGTGGCTGCTGCAACGCGCCGCCGCGATCAGCCCGGAGCTGCCCGCGCTGGCGCCGGCGCCGGATGCCTGGCGCATCGCGTTCGCGCTGCTCGGCACGGTGTGGCTGCTGCTGCCGCGCGGATTCCCCGCGCGCGCCGCGGGCGTGGCACTGCTGCTGCCACTGCTGCTGCCCGCGCGCGAGCCGCCGCCGCTGCTGGAACTGCTGATGCTGGACGCGGGCCAGGGCAGCGCCGTGGTCGTGCGCACCGCCCGTCACAGCCTGGTCTACGACGCCGGGCCGCGCTTCAGCGAGCGCTTCGAGGCCGGCGGGGCGATCGTGGCGCCGGCGCTGGCGCGCAGCGGTGTGCGCCGGCTCGATCGCCTGGTGATCAGCCATGCCGACAACGACCACTCGGGCGGGGCGGCGGGGCTGTTCGCGGCGCTGCCGGTAAACGACGCGCTCGGCGCCGAGGGCATCGAGGGCCTCGCAGCGCGATCCTGCGAGCGCGGCATGCGCTGGGAGTGGGACGGCGTGGCATTCGCGGTGCTGCATCCGCGCGCGGGATTGCCGGGCTCGGACAACAACCGTTCCTGCGTGCTGCGCATCGCGGCGGCCGGACGCGTGATCCTGCTCGCCGGCGATATCGAGGCCGAGGCCGAGGCGGTGCTGCTCGCATCGGCGCGCGAACAATTGCGCGCCGATATGTTGCTGGTGCCCCATCACGGCAGCCGCAGTTCCTCCACCGCCGCCTTCGTCGCGGCCGTGCAGCCGCGCTACGCGCTGGTATCGGCCGGCCATCGCAACCGCTTCGGTCATCCGCATCCGGACGTGCTCGCGCGCTACCGTGCGGCGGGCGCGGAGATCCTCGAGACCGCGCGCCACGGCGCGGTGCGCTTGCAGGTCGATGCGCACGGCGTGATCGCCCCGCCCGAGCGCTGGCGCATCGACCATCGACGGTTCTGGTATGCGAATGACTGATCGATGCTTGTCGCCGCGCACAATTCATGGATGGCTGGTTTGGAGTGTCACTGGCTGCGCTGGCCGAACTTGCCGTGCGGGGGTCGCAGCAAGTACGTCCCTGTATGCTCGAGCGCCGCTTCCATGCGGCGCACGCCCCCTCACAGCAAGTTCGGCCAGCGCAGCCGCTCGGCAGACGCAGTGCCGCCGCATGAATCTTCAGACGGTCCTGCGTGTTTCGAAGATCCACCAGGGCAAGGCGTACGAGCACTCACCGGTGCAGCGGACCTTCTGTCGCCATGGATGGCGACAAATCGGCAGGACTGCCGATTTGGACGCCGTAGCGAAGCGCAGGCGCCCGAAGGGCGAGCGCCATGGAGGGCGCTCGTCCCAGAGAGCCCACAGGGAGGTGTTCACGGCGTGTCCGCGGCGCCGATGAGTGCTCGTGCGCCGTCGGTTGGCTCCAGGTCCAATCATTGGACCGCGACCGTCCCGATGCCGGCATCGTAAATCATGCGTAGATGATCCACCGTGGCTACGGATGCACGGCGTCAACAGTGCAATCGAGGCTGCCGCTGCCCAGTCGCGCCTGCACGCGCGCGCCGGGGCTGGTGTCGGTTGCCGCGCGCAGCACGCGGCCCTCGGCGTCGCTGACGATCGCGTAGCCGCGCGCCA
>DAORUQ010000199.1:0-2366 GCA_035433265.1 Pseudomonadales bacterium
CCGGCGAGGCCGGCAAGGTGAAACGGCTGCGCAATTCCTCGCAAGCGCGCATCGCGCCCTGCGACATGCGCGGCAGGCTGCTCGGGGAGTGGGCAGAGGCCCACGCGGTGGTGGTCAAGGATGCCGCCGAGACCGATGCCGCCTACCGCGCGCTGCGCGACAAGTACGGCTGGCAGATGGGCGTGCTGGATTTCTTTTCGCGCCTGGGCGGCAAGATCGGGCAGCGCGCCGTGATCCGCATCCGCGCGGGGCGCGCGCCGGGGCCAAAACGGCGCTGAGGCGCAAGCGCGGGGCTCAGAGCCCCGTGTGCAGGCCGCACTCGCGGTTGTCGAGCACCTTGGTAGGGTCGAAGTAGTGCTTGCACGAGGGCAGTTTGCGGCTCTCGACGTAGCGCGCCACGTCCTCCTCGCTCCAGTCGAAGATCGGCGCGACGCGCAGGATGCCGCGCCGCTCGTCCCACGACACGATATCGAGGGTCTTGCGGAATTCCGTCTCGCCGCGGCGGATGCCGGTGAACCACAGTTCCGGCGCCAGCTCGGCCAGCGCGCGCTCGAAGGGCTCGAGCTTGATGTTGCGCGTGAACTGCTCGTGCAGCTCGGCCTCGTCGAGTTGCGGGATGCCGCCGTAGAGCGCGTTCCAGCGCTCGGCGCTCATGCGCGGCGTGTAGATCTTCATGTTCAGCGGCAGCAGCTTCATCAGCTTGTCGGCCACCACGTAGGTGTCGCGCAGGTTGTACCCGGTATCGACCCATACCACCGGGACACCGGGGTCGATGCCGCTGACCAGGTCGAGCATCAATGCCGCGTTGGGACCGAAGCTCGTGCTCATGAACGGACGCAACCCCAGGCCGAGCGCCCAGCGCACCACGTCCTCGGCCGGCGCACCGGCGAGTTCGCGGTTGATGCGGGCGAGATCCAGAGAGGCGACGGATTCCTTGATGACGGCCAACCCCATGGCTATGGTCCGGGTAGCTGAAGTGCCCGGCCATTATAAGAAAATCATCTCTGTAACCTAATATCGATGCTGCATATGGTTATTTCGGCACACGCGCAGCGCACGCATTTGTGCCGCTTTTGCTGCCGCTGGCCGGCAAGCCCGCTACCATTCCCGGCCCGACCCCGCGAAGCGCTGCCGTGCCCTCCCGAGACCGCGCCATGAACACCTGCATACGCTCGCTCGCGCGCGAGCACGTGCCCTATGCCGGCGTGTTCGCGCACGGCATGGGCCAGAGCATGGTGTTCGCGATGCTCCCTGCGCTGGGACGCGAGGTCGGCTTCGCGGAGGTCGCGATCGGCACCATCGTCTCGATGTCCTCGCTGGTGTTCTTCCTCGGCAGCCGCGCATGGGGACGGATCAGCGACCGCTGGGGCCGCAAGCCCGTGATCCTGTGCGGACTCTGGGGCTACAGCATCGGCACGCTGGCCTTCGCGCTGCTGTTCGGGCTGGGGATCTACGGCGTGCTGGGCGGCACGCTGCTCTATGGCCTGATCATGGGCACGCGCATGGCGCAGGCGGTGGTGATGTCCGGGACAGCGCCCGGCACTGCGGCCTACATCGCCGACACCACCACGCCCGTGACGCGCGCCTCGGGCATGGGACGACTGGCAGCGGCCGCCAACATCGGCTCGATCATGGGTCCGGCGTTCGCGGGCCTGCTGGCCGCGTTCAGCCTGCTGCTGCCGCTGGTGTTCGCCGCGCTGGTGGCGGGCGCCGCGGCGCTGCTGGTCAATCGCCTGCTGCCCCACACGCACGTGCTCCCGCCATCGCACCAGTCGGGGGCGAAACTGCGGTTGTTCGACCCGCGCTTTGCCGCCTGCCTGGCGCTCGGCATGGCGGTGTTCACCGGCTTTTCGATCGTGCAGCAGACGCTGGCCTTCCGCATCCAGGACACCTTGCTGCTGGACGGGCGCCACACGGCCCAGACTTACGGCTTCACGATGATGATCAGCGCCGCCGCGGCGCTGCTCGCGCAGACGATCCTCGTGCAGCGTGTCAAGCTCGCACCGATGCTGCTGCTGCGCATCGGCATGCCGCTGCTCGCCTGCGCCTTCGCGCTGCTGATATGGGCCGCCTCGCTCCCGGCGTTCGGCATGGCGATGGTCCTGATGGGACTCGGGCTCGGCCTGTGCGGGCCCGGCTTCAATGCGGCCGTGTCGCTGGCGGTGAGTGCGCGCGAACAGGGAGCGGCTGCCGGCATCGCCAGCGCGATACCCTCGCTGGGTTTCATCCTCGGACCGGTCGCCGGCACCTGGCTCTACCAGGTGAACCCGCACTACCCCTATCTCCTCATCACCCTGATCCTGCTGCCGGCCTGCGTGGGCGCGTTCCGCATCCGCCAGCACGTGCACATCGAACCGTAGGTCCGG
>DAORUQ010000199.1:2466-5357 GCA_035433265.1 Pseudomonadales bacterium
CGGTGCACGTAGACGCTGGGCACGCCGCGCAGCCGCTCGATCGCATCGGCCAGCCCGTTGGGGCCGCGGATGTCGCTCTGGCGGATGTCGCCGTTGACCACCACCCTGCTCTCCTCGCCGATGCGCGTGAGGAACATCTTCATCTGCGCCGGCGTGGTGTTCTGCGCCTCGTCGAGCACCACGAAGGTGCGCTCGTCGAAGGTCTTGCCGCGCATGTACGCGAGCGGCGAGGCCACGATGCGACCGTGGCGCAGGCAATAGTCGACCGTGCCGGCGCCCAGGCGCGCGTTGAGGATGTCGCGAAAGGCATCGATGTAGGGCGAGAACTTCTCGTTGAGATCACCCGGCAGGAAGCCGAGCTGCTCACCGGCCTCGACCGCGGGGCGCGTGAGGATGATGCGGTCGATCTGCCCGGCTTCCAGCGCCTGCGCCGCCAGCGCGCCCGCGCAATAGCTCTTCCCGGTGCCGGCGGGGCCGATACCGAAGGTCAGGCAGTGATTGCGGATGGCGTTGATGTAGCGTTTCTGGGAGGGTGTCCGGGCTTCGAGTGGCGCCGGGACTCGGGGGGCAGCGTAGGCGGTGTGCAGGTTGTGGGCTCTTGCATTGAGGTCGACGATGACTGCGCCGTCGCTGTCCGGTCGTCGTCCGTTGCGCGTTTTCCTGTCTCTGTAGGTCCTCTCCTCCGGGTTCGGTCGCTGGTAGGGCTTGCCTCGTGCGGGGGATCTTTTCGCCATAAATACGAATACCTCTTCGATATGGGTATGGAGACCGGATCTCGGCGCTGCGCTGCGATTTTCCTGGGCGGCGGGTTGCTCCTGTGCGGCTGGTGTTGCAACAAATAATCATCAGCAAATATGAAAATTGCAAGACATGCGCGCAAATTAAATGGCGGCTTTTGCACACGAACCCATCGCGCCCGAGCTGCGCGGGCGCAGCGCCGCGACGAACGCACCATCCTTGCGCACAAGCTCGCGTGTTTGCACCGGACTGGATCGTTTTTCCCGCGGTTTTCGCGGGCACGCCGTATCGGAGCGTGCCGGCAGGCGCTGGCCATTTTCGGCGAGGTTGTCAGGCTCCGGAAGCAACGATAGTCTTGCGCGACAAACGATAATCACAGGACACGCGCCACATGTTCCGCCCCGCTCCCTGGCTCGCCCTGCACCGCTCGCTCGGACTGGATCCGCCACCCGCCTTCGATGACCGCCCGCTGGCCGGGCACCTCGCGCTCCATGCCGCGCACAGGCCCGAGGCGGTGGCGATCCAGTTCCACGACCGCGGCATCGGCTACGGCGAGCTGTTCACGCAAAGCCTCAGGCTCGCCACCGCTTTGCGCGCGCTCGGCGTCGCGAAGGGCGACGTGGTCGGCCTGCACCTGCCGAACGTGCCGCAATACCTGGTGGCGGTGGCCGCGCTGTCGCGCCTCGGCGCCGTCGGCACCGGAGTCTCGCCACTGCTCGCCCCCGGCGAGATCGCCTTCCAGCTGAAGGACGCCGGCGTGAAGGTCCTGCTCACGCTGGACGCGCTGGCCGCTGCCGTTTTGCCGCGCATCACCGACATGCCGGCGGGCCTGCACACGGTGATCGTGACCGGCGCCGGCGAGAGCCTCGGGCTGCCCTGCGGACCCGCGCCGGAGCTGCCCGGCCTGCGCACGATGCGTTATCCCGACCTGCTCGGCGCGGCGAAGGCCGACTGCCCGCAGACCCCGGTCACGGGCGACGACACCTTCATGATCCAGTACACCGGCGGCACCACCGGGCGGCCCAAGGGCGCGATGCTCTCGATCCGCAACCTGATGTACAACCCGCAGCAGACCGAGGCCTACGCCGGCTGGAGCGGCGGGTACGACGAGGTGCTGATGTCGGCCTTCCCGCTGTTCCACATCGCGGGGCTCTCGGTGCACGTGGCGGCGCTGCGCTACGGTTGCCGCACGCTGCTGATCCCGGATCCGCGCGACATGGACTTCATCTGCCGCCAGCTGCAGCGCTTCGCGCCCACGCGCATCGCCGCGGTGCCCACGCTCTACCAGATGCTGGTCAACACGCCCGCATTCCGCGAGGTGGATTTCTCGCGCCTGAAGATTGCACTCTCGGGCGCAGCCCCCTTGCCGCTCGAGGACCGCAAGCGCATCGAGTCGATCATCGGCGCGAACCGGCTCTCCGACGTGTTCGGCATGACCGAGACCGGACCCGTGCACGTGTGCAACCCGCCGATGCGCTGCAAGCCGACCGCGGTGGGCATACCCGTCGCGGCCACCGAAACGCGCATCGTCGATCTCGAGACCGGCACGCGCGAGATGCCGTTCAACGAGCCCGGGGAGATCATCGCCAGCGGCCCGCAGGTGATGAAGGGCTACCTGAACCTGCCCGGGGAATCCGCGCGCGCGCTGCGCGTGCTCGACGGCCGCACCTGGATGTTCACCGGTGACGTCGGCTACATGGACGAGGAAGGCTACGTCCACGTCTGCGACCGCGCCAAGGACATGCTGATCGTGGGCGGCTACAAGGTGTTCTCGGTGGAGATCGAGGACAAGCTGAAGGCGCTGGACTGCATCGCGCAGTCGGCGGTGATCGGCACCCCCGACACGGCGCGACCCGGCAACGATATCGTGAACCTCTACGTTGAGCTCACGCCCGAGGCGCGCGCCCGCGACGAGGAAGCAGTGCGCGCCGAAATCCTCGCCTTCTGCCGCGAGAACATGGCGCCCTACAAGGTGCCGAAGCACCTGATCCTGATCGAGCAGATCCCCGTCACCGCGGTGGGCAAGATCGACAAGAAGGCGCTGCGGGCGCGGTAGGCCCGGCTTCAGAGGGTGTCGCAAAGGCCATCAGGTTGCGAACGAGCGGCCTGGTGCGTCGCTGGCTGTGCTGCCCGCCATTGTCCTGCGGGGCACG
>DAORUQ010000200.1:0-5342 GCA_035433265.1 Pseudomonadales bacterium
GGCGCTGCCCGCGGACGCCTCGGGCTTCCTGGCCTGGCAGCAACCGCTCGCGGCGGCGCTGGCCGGCGCGGGTTTCGCCATCGAGCGCCGTCCCTTCCGGGCGCACCTGAGCCTCGGGCGCTGGCGCTCGCGCTCGGGTTGCCCGCCCACCGCGGACTTCGCGCTCGATCTCGAGGGCAGCGCGACGCAGGTGTGCCTGTACGAAAGCCGCGAAGGCCGCTACCGGCCGCTGTTCAGTGCACCCTGCCGGGGATCGGGCCCCGGTGCCTGAGTCCCGGGCGCGCGTGCGCACCGCAGGCCGGCTGTTGCGTTCCAGCCTCGTGGTCGGCGGCATGACCATGATCTCGCGCGTCGCCGGCCTGGTGCGCGACGTGGTGATCGCCTCGCTGCTCGGCGCCAACGCCAACGCGGATGCCTTCTTCGTCGCGTTCCGCGTGCCGCAGTTCCTGCGCCGGCTGTTCGCCGAGGGAGCGTTCGCGCAGGCCTTCGTGCCGGTGCTCGCGGAGTACCGCGCCACGCGCCCGGCGGAAGAGGTGAAAAGGCTGGTCGATGCGGTGTCCGGCGTGCTGGGCGCGGCGCTTCTGGCCGTCACGGCGCTGGCGGTGCTCGCCGCGCCGGTGGTGACGCTGGTGTTCGCGCCCGGCTTCGCGCAGATGCCGCAGAAGCTGGCGCTCACCGCGGAGCTGATCCGCATCACCTTCCCCTATCTCTTCTTCATCTCGCTGACCGGCTTCGCCGGCGCGGTGCTGAACAGCTACGCGCGCTTCGCGGTGCCGGCGATCACGCCGCTGTTCCTGAACCTGACGCTGATCGCCGGCGCGCTGGTGGCTTCGCGCTGGTTCGCCGAGCCGGTGTTCGCGCTGGCCTGGGCGGTGTTCATGGCCGGGCTGATCCAGTTGCTGTTCCAGGTTCCGTTCCTCGCGCGCATCCGGATGCTGCCGCGCCCGCGCCTCGACACCCGCCACCCGGGCGTGGGGCGCATCCTGAGGCTGATGCTGCCGGCGATGTTCGGCGTCTCGGTGAGCCAGATCAACCTGCTGCTCGACACCGTGCTCGCCTCGTTCCTGCCGAGCGGCAGCGTGTCGTGGCTGTATTACTCGGAGCGGCTGACCGAGTTGCCGTTGGGAGTGTTCGGCATCGCGATCGCGACCGTGATCCTGCCGGGGCTGTCGCGCGAGTACTCGACGCAATCGAATGCCGAGTACCGCCGCACCCTCGACTGGGCGATCAGGATGATCCTGGCGATCGGCCTGCCGGCCAGCGTCGCGCTGGTGATCCTGGCCGGCCCCATCCTGGGCACGCTGTTCCAGTACGGGGCCATGAGCGCCCGCGACGTCGACATGGCCTCGCTCAGCCTGGCGGCGATGGCGTTGGGTCTGCCGGCCTTCATGCTGATCAAGGTGCTGGCCACCGCGTATTACTCGCGCCAGGACACCCGTACGCCAGTGCTCATCGGCATCAAGGCGATGATCGCGAACATGGGGCTCAACCTGCTGTTCGTGGTGCCGCTGCACCTGTTCTGGCAGGTGGGGCACATGGGGCTGTCGCTCGCGACCACCGGGGCGGCCTGGCTCAATGCCGGCCTGCTGCTGCACGGGCTGATGCGCCGCGCGGTGTACCGCCCGGAGCCGGGCCTGCTGCGCGACGTGGGCAGGATGGGGGTGGCCGTGGCTCTCATGTGCGCGGTGCTGCTGCCGGCGCTGCTCTGGATGCACGAGCTGGACACCCTGCACTGGAGCGCCCGGGTGCTGCGCCTGGGGCTGGTCTGCCTGGCGGGCATCGCGGTGTATCTCGGGGCCCTGGCGCTGCTGTTCCCCCGTGGGTCGGCATTCATGCCGACAAAGCCCTCGGACAGGCACAAGTCCGGATGAATGCGGACCCACGGGAATGTCCGGGTGAATCCGGACCCACGGGGAAATGTCCGCATGAATGCGGACCTACTCTATAATCGCCGGCTTTGGCGAAACCCCCGGGCGGGAGCACAGCGGATTGGAACTGATCAGGGGCTTGCACAATCTGCGCGAGCGCCACCATGGCAGCGTGGTGACCATCGGCGCCTTCGACGGGGTGCACCGGGGTCACCAGGCCGTGATCAGCGACCTGCTGGGGCGCTCGCGCGAGTTCGGGCTGCCCTCGACGGTGATCCTGTTCGAGCCGCTGCCGCGGGAATACTTCGCCCCGGTACGGTCGCCGCCGCGCCTGATGAGCTTTCGCGAGAAGTTCATGGTGCTGCGCCATCTCGGGGTGGACCGGGTGCTGCGCATCCGCTTCGACCGGCGATTCAGCATCATGTCGGCGCACGAGTTCATCGAGTCGGTGTTCGTGAAGGGCCTCGGCGCGCGTTATATCGTGGTCGGTGAGGACCTTCGTTTTGGCCACGACCGCGAGGGCAACATCGACCTGGCGCGCGAGGCCGGCGAGAAATACGGCTACGAGGTGAAGGCGACCAGCACGGTCGAGGTCCACGGCGAGCGCGTCAGCAGCACGCGGCTGCGCGCGGTGCTGGGGGCGGGGGATTTCGAGGCCGCCGAACGCATGCTCGGGCGGCCGTATTTCATGACCGGCAAGGTGGTGTACGGCCGCCAGCTCGGCACCACCATCGGCGTGCCCACGGCGAACCTCGCGCTGCACCGCCACCGCGCGCCGCTGGCCGGCGTGTACGTGGCCGAGGTGCGCATCGGCGGGCGGCTGCTGCCGGCCGTGGCTAACGTGGGCACGCGGCCCACGGTGGACGAGGGCATCAAGGCGAACCTCGAGGTGCACATCCTCGACTTCGCGCAGAACATCTACGGACGCACGATCGACGTGATTTTCCGCCGCCAGATCCGCGACGAGCACAAGTTCGCCTCGGTGGACGAACTGCGCAATCGCATCGCCGATGACATCGCGGTGGCGCGCGCCTGGTTCGCCGCGCGCCCGCAAACCCACTGAACGAAGCAGCCCATGACAGACTACAAGCACACCCTGAACCTGCCGCAGACCGAGTTCGCCATGAAGGCGAACCTCGCGCAGCGCGAGCCGCAGATGCTGGCGCGCTGGCATGACGAAGACGTCTACGGGCAGATCCGCGCCGCGCGTGCCGGGCGGCCGAAGTTCATCCTGCACGACGGCCCGCCCTACGCCAACGGCGAGATCCACATCGGGCACGCGGTCAACAAGATCCTGAAGGACATCATCGTCAAGGCGCGCACGCTCGACGGTTTCGACGCGCCCTACGTGCCGGGCTGGGACTGCCACGGGCTGCCGATCGAGCTGAACGTCGAGAAGAAGGTCGGCAAGGCCGGCGTGAAGATCAGCCACCACGAGTTCCGCACGCACTGCCGCGACTACGCGCGCAGCCAGGTGGAGCGCCAGCGCGAGGACTTCATCCGCCTCGGCGTGTTCGGCGACTGGGCCAACCCCTACCTGACGATGGACTTCGCCTTCGAGGCCGACATCGTGCGCGCGCTGGGGCGCATCGTCGCCAACGGGCACCTGGAGAAAGGCTCCAAGCCCGTGCACTGGTGCATGGATTGCGGCTCGGCGCTGGCCGAGGCCGAGGTCGAGTACCACGAGAAGACCTCGCCCGCGGTGGACGTGCGCTTTCGCGCCGTGGACCCGGTGGCGCTGGCGCGCGCCTTCGGCGTGGAGCTCGAGCCCTCGGCGCGCGTCTCGGTGCCGATCTGGACCACCACGCCGTGGACGCTGCCGGCGAACCTCGCGGTGGCCTTGCACCCGCAGCTGCCCTACGTGCTGGTGCGCGCGGGCGAGGGTGAGGAGGCCGAATACCTCGTGCTGGCGGAGGCGCTGGCGCGCCAGGCGCTGGCGCGCTGCGGCATCGAGGCCTACGAGATCCTCGGCGAATGCGCCGGTGCCGCGCTGGAGAAGCAGGCCCTGCGGCATCCCTTCCTCGATCGCACCGTGCCCGTGATCCTCGGGCAGCACGTGACCACCGAGGCCGGTACCGGCGCGGTGCACACGGCGCCGGGGCACGGCCTGGATGACTACGTGGTCGGGCAGGCCTACGGGCTCGGCGTGCTGAACCCGGTGGACGGGCAGGGCGTGTTCGTCGAGGGCACGCCGCATGTCGCTGGCCTGTACGTGTTCAAGGCCAACGCGGTGATCGTCGAGTTGCTGCGCGAGAAGGGCGCGCTGCTGCACGACGTGGCCTACCAGCACAGCTACCCGCATTGCTGGCGCCACAAGTCGCCGGTGATCTTCCGCGCCACGCCGCAGTGGTTCGTGAGCATGAACCGCAACGGGCTGCTCGATACCGCGCGCGGCGCGATCGAGGACGTGCAGTTCGTGCCCGCCTGGGGCAAGGCGCGCATCGAGGGCATGGTCGCGGACCGCCCCGACTGGTGCATCTCGCGCCAGCGCACCTGGGGCGTGCCGATCGCGCTGTTCGTGCACAAGCAGACCGGCGCGCCGCACCCGCGCACCGCGGAGCTGATCGAACAGGCCGCCCAGCGCATCGAACAGGCCGGCATCGACGCCTGGTTCGCGATCGACCCCGCGGAGCTGCTGGGCGAGGACGCCGCGCACTACGACAAGGTCACGGACACGCTGGACGTGTGGTTCGACTCCGGCGTCACGCACGCCTGCGTGCTGACGCGCCGCCCCGAGTTGCAGTTCCCCGCGGACCTGTACCTGGAGGGCTCCGACCAGCACCGCGGCTGGTTCCAGTCGTCGCTGCTGACCGCGAGCGGCATCCAGGGATGCGCGCCGTACAAGGGCGTGCTGACGCACGGCTTCACGGTCGACAGCGCCGGGCACAAGATGTCCAAATCGCGCGGCAACGTGATCGCGCCGCAGCAGGTCATGAAGACGCTGGGCGCCGACATCCTGCGCCTGTGGGTCGCGGCCACGGATTACCGCGCCGAAATGGCGGTGTCCGACGAGATCTTCAAGCGCACCGCGGACTCGTACCGGCGCATCCGCAATACCGCGCGCTTCCTGTTGTCGAACCTGGCGGGCTTCGACCCGTCCGCGCACGCGCTCGCCGGCAAGGACATGCTGGCGCTGGACCGCTGGGTGGTGGATCGCGCGGCGCAGTTGCAGCGCGAGATCGTCGAGGCCTACGGCTCGTACCAGTTCCATCTGATCTACCAGAAGCTGCACAACTTCTGCGTCACGGATCTCGGGGGCTTTTACCTCGACGTGATCAAGGACCGCCAGTACACCACGCGCGCCGACAGCGTGGCGCGGCGCTCGGCGCAGACCGCGCTGTACCACGTGCTGGAGGCGATGGTGCGCTGGATCGCCCCGATCCTGAGCTTCACCGCCGACGAGATCTGGCGCTGCATGCCGGGCGAGCGCAGCGCGCCGGTGTTCGCGGCGCAGTGGTACGAGGCGCTCGAGGA
>DAORUQ010000201.1:0-5276 GCA_035433265.1 Pseudomonadales bacterium
GGCGTGCACGGCGTCGGCGGCATCCTGGGTGCGCTGCTGACCGGCGTGTTCGCCGATCCGCAACTGGGCGGCGCGGGCTTCTTCGACTGGGTGACCATGGAAGTGGCTCCGTACGACATGCTGTCCCAGGTGCTCATCCAGGCCAAGAGCGTGGGCATCACCCTGCTGTGGTCCGGCCTGGTGAGCCTGGTGCTCTTCAAACTGATCGACCTGGCGATCGGCCTGCGCGTCTCGGAAGAGACGGAGCGCCAGGGCCTCGACACGGTCGAGCACGGCGAGCGCGCCTACGGCTGATGAGGGCACGCTCCCCCTCCCGCGAGGGGGAGCGTCACTTGCACCCTGATCCGCGGGCCCCGGTGCCCGCACCGTACCGGTCTCGATTCTCCTGTTGGCGCCCCCGGGGCGCCCTTTTTTTGGGTCGCCACAAATGGCGACAGCAGCATTCGACGACAGCAGCATTCGGCAAGGCACATGTCGGCATCAATGCCGACCCACAAGACCATCCCCGCCAACGCGTGCATGTCTTCTGGCCTTCGGGCAACATGGGCCGCATGACGTTACTGCGCATGACATGGTTACTGCTGCCCTGCGCCGCCGCGAGCCTTGCGGCGAACGCCGAAATCTACCGCTGGACCGACGCCGAGGGCCGCGTGCACTTTGGCGATCGCGCGCCGGCGACTGGCGCCGCGGTGCAGTCGATCGAAGCGCCCGCGGGGAGCGCGACACCCGACCCGGAATTGCAGCGCCATCGCGAGCGCAGCCGCAAGCTGCTCGAGGTGTGGGATACGGAGCGCCGCGACCGCAGCGCGGCAGCAGCGGCAGCGGCGCTCGAGACCGAGGAGCGCGACCGGGCCTGCGCGCAGCTGCGCGCCGAGCTCGAACGGTCGCGCCATGCTGCCTACCTGGTGCACGAGTCCGCCGCTGGCGCGCGCGAGATCCTCGACAGCGGCGCGCGCGAGCAGTACGAGCGCGGCCTTGCCGATGCGCTCGCCGCGCATTGCCGCTGAGTCGCGCTGTTGTGCTGTAATGCGCGCCAGTATAATGCGCGCCGTTCAGCCGGCCGGCGCCGACATGTCGCAGGAGACACACGATGAAGTTGATCACCGCCATCATCAAACCCTTCAAGCTCGATGACGTGCGCTCGGCGCTGTCGGACATCGGCGTGCAGGGTGTCACGGTCAGCGAGGTCAAGGGTTTCGGGCGCCAGAAGGGTCACACCGAGTTGTATCGCGGTGCCGAGTACGTGGTGGATTTCCTGCCCAAGGTCAAGCTCGAGATCGCGGTCGACGACGCGCAGACCGACGCGGTGATCGAGGCGATCCGCGCCGCGGCCAATACCGGCAAGATCGGCGACGGCAAGATTTTCGTCGCACCGCTCGAGCAGGTCATCCGCATTCGCACCGGCGAGACGGGTCCCGACGCCATCTGAGCGAGTGGATGCGCTCAGGTAATAAGAACGCGGCATGAAATAAGCAAAAAGTTTTTGACTCGCAAGCGGCTGGTCTATAAGTAAGCGCTGTGAGTCGTGGGTGTGATGCGACAGCACGGGATAGCACCAGCGTGTTGATGACCGGAAGGGGAATTCATGTCATCTGAAGACGAAGAAACCGAAACCGAAGCCGTTGATTCGGACACCGTGGAAGCCGAGGCAGCGGCTGCGTCCCCCGCGCGCGAAGAGCCGGCGGAAACGCGCTCCTCCGAGGCAAGGCGCAAGCTGCGCGAGCAGATGCAGGCCGAGATAGATGCCTTCCTCAAGTCCGGCGGGCGTATCCAGCAGCTCGAGCCGACCGTGAGCGCGCAGGCGGCTCCGCTGACGGCTACCGCAGGCAACGAAGTCGCCTGATCCGCGCACGGCGCGCGGCTGCATCGTGCCGAATGCGCGTCGCCGATGGCGGCGCGCGCAGCAGTTCGAGTCTCACTCTTCTTCCAGTCTTTCGATCAGCGCGGGAAGTTCCTCGAAATCGCGGAACTCCGCGTGCGCAGGCTCGTCCCCTTCATGTCCGCGACCCGCGCGATTGAACCACACTGCCGTCATGCCGGCCCGGCGCGCGCCCAGCACGTCGTGCTCGAGGTGATCGCCGACGTGCAGCGCACGCTCGGGCGTCACATCGGCCGCCCGCAGCGCGGCTTCGAAATGCCCGGGGGCGGGCTTGCTCGCGCCGAGCGCCTCGGCGCTGAACGCGAAGCGGAAATGGCGCCCGAGCGGCAGGCGGAACACGTCGGCGTTGCCGTTGGTCAGCGCGCCGAGCACATAGTGGCGCGCGAGCCCGGCGAGCACGGTGTCGACGCCGGCAAATGGCTCGATGTCGTGCCGTCCTTCCATGAACACCGCGAATGCCCGGGCGGCGAGTCGCCGCGCCGATGCCTCGTCATGGCCTGCCGCGAGGAGCGCGAGGCGCATGGCCTCGATGCGCAATTCGCTGATGCGGTGCTGCAGGTCGGGGCGTTCGCGATGCAGTCGTCGGCGCAGCTCCATCAGCGCCGCGCGGTCGAAGCGCTCCGGCACGCGCGGGCAATGAACGCGCATCCACTGCTCGACCCGCTGCTCGGCCCGCGCGAGCACGGGCGCCACATCCCAGAGCGTGTCATCGAGATCGAAGGTGATCAGTGCGTAGCGCCGCGTCGCCATGTGCAAGCTCCCGGCCTCAGTCCCCGTTGCGGTTACGCTTGCGCGCCGCGCGCGGATGCGCCGCGTCGTACACCCTGGCCAGGTGCTGGAAGTCGAGGTGCGTGTAGATCTGCGTGGTCGAGAGATTGGCGTGGCCCAGCATCTCCTGCACCGAGCGCAGGTCGCCGCTGGATTCCAGCACGTGGCTCGCGAAGGAGTGGCGCAGCATGTGCGGATGCAGGCGTTGCGCCAGCTGGCGCTCGCGCCCGTGCTGCGCCAGGCGCTTCTGCACGGCCCGCACGCTGATGCGGGTGCCGCGGCGCGTCACGAACAGCGCCGGCGTCTGCGTAGCGCGCGCGCAGTCGCGGCGCACTTCCAGCCAGCGTTTCAGCGCCGCGATCGCAAGCTTCCCGACCGGCACCGTGCGCGTCTTGGCGCCCTTGCCGGTAACGGTGACCAGCGCGCCCGCCAGGTCCAGGTCCGGGCCGTCCAGGCCGCACAGTTCCGCCAGGCGCAGGCCCGAGCTGTAGAACAGCTCCATCATGGCCTTGTCGCGCACCGCCTCCCAGCTCGCCGGCTCGAGGTCGAGCAGCTGCGCGGCCTGGTCCACGTCGAGCGTCGTGGGCAGCTTGCGCGGCGATTTCGGCGCGGACACGCCGAGCGCCGGGTTCGCGCCGAGTTGCCCCAGGCTCACGAAGTGGTTGAAGAAGCCGCGGCAGGCGGACAGGAAGCGTTGCAGGCTGCGCCCGCCCAGGCCGCGCCGGTGCAGCGCGGATACGGCGTGGCGGATGGCGTGGGCATCGATCAGGGCGGTGTCGTCGATGCCGCGCTCGGCGAGCACGCTGGCGAGCAGCGCAAGGTCGCGGCGGTAGGCGGCGAGGGTGTGCGGGGAGGCGCGGCGCGTGGCCTCGAGGTAGTCGAGCCAGCTCCCGATGTCACGCGCGAGCCGTGTGCCCGCGCCCATTCACTGCGGTCCGGTAAAGCGCGGCAACAGGCGCTGCAGCACGTCGCCGATCAGTTCCATGAACATCGTGCCCATCTCGCCGTGGAAGCGCCGCGCGTCGCCGCTGCCGAGCGCGATGATCGCTAACGGGTGCGCGTGCGCCACGGTGACGACCACCGAGGACAGCACGCTGTCGCCGTGGGCGCCGAACAGCGCCTCGCGGGCCTGCGGACGCAGCGGTCCGGAGACCGGCTTGTCCTGGCGCATGACGCCGTTGAGGGCTGCCTCGGCGGCCTCGCGCGCGATGCGCTCGCCGCCGTGCTGCCAGTGGCTGGCTGCGTCCTCGATCAGCAGCAGGCGTGCGTGCTCCACGTCGAACTCGCGACGCAAGCCCAGCACCAGCACCTGTGCCAGTCGTTCGAGCGAATCGGCCTCGAGCAGCGCGAGGATCAGCCGGCGCGTCTTGTTGAACAGCTCGTCGTTCTCGCGCGCGGTCTCGAGCAGCCGGTTCAGGCGCTGGCGCGACTCGATATTGCGCTCGCGCAGCAGCGCCACCTGGCGCTCCACCAGCGACACTGCGGCGCCGGCCCGGTGGGGCAGTTCGAGCTCGGCGAGGATGGCTTCGTGGCGCAGGAAAAAGTCCGGGTGGCGCGCCAGGTACGCCAGCACCTGCTCCACGCCGGGTTCGTTGTCCGCCTCGACTTCCGTCGCCCGCATGCGCAGGATGGCGCCGAATTCTTCTTTCATATTGCGATCTGTCCTTCGAATACCGTGGTCGCGGGGCCGGTCATCATCAGCGGGTCGCCTTCGCCCCGCCATTCGATCTGCAGGAATCCGCCCGGCAGGTGCACGCGCACGCGCTCGTCGAGCAGGCCGCGGATCCGGCCGGCCACTACCGCGGCGCAGGCACCGCTGCCGCAGGCCATGGTCTCGCCGGCGCCGCGCTCGAACACGCGCAACCGCACCTCACCGCGGTCCAGCACCTGCATGAAGCCGACGTTGGTGCGCTCGGGAAAGTCCGGGTGCTGTTCCAGCACCGGACCGAGCGTCGCAACGGGAGCGGTTTCCACGTCGTCCACCACCAGCACCGCGTGGGGATTCCCCATCGACACGGCGCTGATCTCGACCGGCTGTCCGCAGGCTTCGAGAGTATAGACGGTGGCCTGGCGGGCGGCCGTGAATGGTATTTCTTGCGGTGAGAGGCGCGGGATCCCCATGCTCACCGTGACCACGTTGCCCTTGCCGCAGCTCATGCTGATCGGTCCGCCCAGCGTTTCCACGCGCAGGCGCCGCTTCGCGCTGAGGCGACGGTCGCGGATGAACTTCGCCACGCAGCGCGCGCCGTTGCCGCACTGCTGCGCCTCGCTGCCGTCCTGGTTGTAGATGCGGTAGAGGAAGTCCATGTCGGGAGCGGTGGGCGGCTCTACCACCAGCACCTGGTCGCAGCCGATGCCGCGGTGGCGGTCGGCGAGGAAGCGGATCAACGGCGCGTCGAGGCGCACCGATTGCGTGATCAGGTCGAGCACGACGAAGTCGTTGCCCAGGCCGTGCATCTTGGTGAAGCGCAGCAGCATCTCAGCCATCCGCCGGCAGCAGCTGCTCGCCGCGCACCAGGTCCTCGAAGCTCTCGCGGGCACGCACCAGGAATGCGGTGTCGCCGTCGACCATGACCTCGGCCGGGCGGCAGCGGCTGTTGTAGTTGGAGCTCATCGCGAAGGAGTACGC
>DAORUQ010000202.1:0-5252 GCA_035433265.1 Pseudomonadales bacterium
GTGAGCAGCAACGCGGCGCCGACCCCGAACGCGACCGCGGCGGTGGCCAGGATCGCGTCGTAGCTGCCGGTCCTGTCGTGCACGAAGCCGAAGAGCGGCGGGGCGATGCCCGAGGCGAAGCCGAACACCGCGTACTGGGCGCCGTAGATGCGACCGTAGTGCCTGAGACCGAAGTAGCGCGCGCTCAGGTAGGCCACGAGATCGGTTTCAGCGCCCGACGCAAAACCAACAAGTATCGCCGCGAGGATCGCTGTGCCTGCGCCCATGTCGTGGTTCATCAGCAGCAGGCACGCGATCGCCGGCAGGATCAGCATGGGGAAGACGACGCCCGGCGCCCAGAAGCGATCCATCATGAAGCCCGCGAACACGCGGCCGAACATGATGCTGACGCCGACCGCGCCGGCGATCTTGCCGGCGTCGAGCGCCCGAAAGCCGCGGTCCTCGAGCAACGGGACGAGGTTCGTGATCGTGCCGCCGATACCGGTTGCGACGAGCAGAATGGAAACGATCAGTACCCAGAAACGGTAATTGCGCACTGCTGTGCCGAGCGTGACGCCGCCCTCCGCGCGGTGTGTCACGACCCCGTCATCGCTCACAGCGCTGGGCGCTGGCGGGTCGCGAAACCAGGCGATGGCGATCGGCAGCGCGACGGCGAGCGGCAGCAGCGAGATGCCCAGGAAGGCCACTCGCCAGCCGAAATTCCCGATCAGCCAGATCGTCAGGGTTGGAAGGAATGCCGCGGTAATGCCCGTGCCGAGGAGAGTAATTGCGAGCGCGAGGCCCCGGTTCTCGACGAACCAGCCGTTGATCGCGCGTGTCCACGTGACGGGGGTCGATCCGCCGCCAGCGAAACCCGTGACGAACCACATGGCATAGAAGACGGCGATCGACGCCGGCGTCAACGCGAGCGCAGCGAAGCTCAGTCCGAAAAGAGTCAGCGTAAGGATCGCCATGCGCCGCACGCCGTAGCGATCTGCGAGCGCGCCGACCATCGGCACGACCAGCACGACGGCAATGGTGAACCAGAGGATCGCGAGCTGGAACTCACCACGGCCCCAGCCGAACTCTTCGGTGATGGGCCGCGTGAAGGGACCGAGCGAATTGTAGGGGATCGGTGAGGCACCGAAGGCGACGCCGAGCGAGGAGGCCGCCAACACCGCCCAGCCGCGCCGGAACTCAGCAAAGGATCGGGTCATGGCATGAAATTGATGGCCGCACGAGCGCACTGTGGGTCGAGGTCGAGCGTCCGCGCAAGGAGAATCCGCCAGCGACGCCGCTTGGCGGCGGGAGTGAGCCGGGCATTCGCGGGACTTGTCGAGGGGAGAGTCACGAACTCGAGGGGCGCGACGTGCCGGGGCGGAATTCCGGGCAGCACGAGGCGCGTGAAGAGGCGGTGGGCCACTCCGCCATTGAATGCGATGACTGCGATCGAGCGGTGGCGCAGCAACAATTGGTGGATGCCGTTGGCCCGCGCAGTCGCGGGTTCTATGGCGGCATCGGCGCTTCCCGGACGCGTCGCTTCAGCGAGCACATCCCAGACGCATACGCCGACAGCCCGGAGGGCTGCGACGCGTCGCGCGTAAGGGGCGTCCGCCGGCACGCCGAACAGCGCCTGCATGATCGGCCAGAACTGGTTGCGCGGGTGCGCGTAGTACTCGCGTGCACGCAGGGATGCGATGCCGGGCAGGCTGCCGAGGATCAGGAGTCGTGGCTTTGCGCCGAGGATGGGTGCAAACGCGTGAACCCGCACTGGCCTAGATCGTGATGAATTCATTGAACCAGACCATGGCGGCAAAACCGGCGAGGAGACTCGCGGTGGCGCCGCCCGCCATGCCACGGCGATGCGTCTCCGGAATCACCTCTGCGCTGATGACGTAGAGCATCGCACCGGCCGCGAATGCGAGCGCCCACGGCAGGAGGCCACCAGCAAGCCCGACGGCCGCGGCGCCGACAATGCCGCCGCCCGTCTCGATGAGTCCGGTGAGCACGCCGAGCCCGAAACTGCGCGCACGGCCGAAGCCGCCCGACAACATCGCCATTGCGACGACAAGGCCCTCCGGGATGTTCTGGATGGCGATCGCGGTGGCGATGCGCGGCGTCAGGGTGGGGTCTTGCGCGCCGATCGTCACGCCGACACTGAGCCCCTCCGGAAAGTTGTGCAGGGCAATCGCCGTAACGAGGAGAAAGGACATCGAGTGAGGGCGGTCCGCTCCGTCATGGCCCTTGAACTGGTGCTCGTGGGGGAAATGCCGGTTGGCCCACGAGACGCACCAGGCACCGACGCCCAGCGCACCGAGCGTGAGCGGCGTCGCCCATGCGCCGGGCACCCTCTGCGCGGCTTCGTGCAGCGCTGCGGGCAGCAGCGCGTAGACGCTCGCTGCGAGCATCACGCCTGCAGCAAGGGAGATGAAATGATTCGCCAGACGCGGCGACAGCTCCCGCAGTGCGAGGACGGGCGCCGCGCCGAGCGCCGTCGCCACCGTGCCGCTCACGAACACGATCCAGAGCGCGGACCAGAAGCTCATTGCCATCTCCCCATTGTGATCGCCCATTATGGGGTGCGAGGCTTGGCACCCAGGTCGGAATTGGCTAGTTTCCGCGCCATGATCCGCATCAACGTCAACGGAGTGCACCACACGGTCGACGTGGAGCCGGATACTCCGCTCCTCTGGGTATTGCGCGACGCGCTCGGGCTCACCGGCACCAAGTACGGCTGTGGTATCGCCCAGTGCGGCACCTGTACCGTACACGTCGGCGGCCAGCCCACGCGGGCCTGCGTGCTGCCGGTAGGCAGTGTCGGCGACATGCGGATCACCACGATCGAAGGGCTGCATCCTGAGGGCCGGCATGCGCTGCAGCTGGCGTGGATTGCCGAGCAGGTACCGCAGTGCGGCTACTGCCAGTCCGGCCAGATCATGAGCGCGGCGGCGCTGCTGGCTGCCACGCCTCAACCGGCCGATGCGGACATCGACGCCGCCATGGCGGGGAACCTGTGCCGTTGCGGCACCTACCCACGCATTCGGAACGCGATCAAGCGCGCGGCCGGACTGGCAGGCGCATCGAAGCCACGGACGGTGAAGGGAGCGTCGTGAGTCTTGCCCGGCGTGAATTCCTCGCGCTTTCGGGCGCCTTGTGTGTCGGCGTCGCGCTTCCGCGAGCGGCTGGCGCGGTAAAGCCCCTCGCGGCGGGGAAAGCGATACCGCTGACAGCCTACGTCGTCATCGAGCCAGGCGGCCTCGTGCGTGTCCTCTCGCCCGTGTCGGAAATGGGGCAGGGCACGTTCGCTGCGCATGCCGCGATCGTCGCGGACGAACTGGGGGTCGACTATTCGATGGTGCGCGTCGAGACCGCGATGCCCGCCGATCCGTACCGGCATCCTGGTCCGGGCGGAGCGCCAGCCAGCCAGAGTACGGGCGGCAGCTGGGGTGTACGGCGCTGGTATGGTCCGCTGCGCAAGGGTGCCGCACAGGCGCGCGAAATGCTGATCGCTGTAGCAGCCGCCAGGTCCGGGCTTGCTGCAGCGGAGTTTGCCGTGAGCGACGGTGTCGTGAAGCACGCGACTTCGGCGGCTGCGCGCTATACGTTTGGCGAACTGGCCGCGGATGCGGCGAAGCTCCCACCACCCGCTGAACCGCTGCTGCGGCCCCGCTCCGCGCGCCGCCATGTTGGCGCGCGCCTCGAGCGACCCGACATTCCCGACAAGGTGCGTGGCCGCACCCTCTACAGCAGCGATTTTCGTCGACCGGGGATGGTGTACGCATGCGCGCGCATCGCCCCTGTCCAGGGCGCAAAACCCACGCGCATCGATCGGGCATCGGCGCTCGCCGTGAAGGGCGTGATCGAGGTCGTCGCGCTGCCGAACGGGGCGGCGGTCGTAGCCTCGTCGCAGTGGGCGGCCATGCAGGGCGCGCGTGCGCTCGTGATCGAGTTTGAGCGCACCGCAAACGATTCCCTGAATTCGGCAGCAGTGAGTGCCGCGATGCGCGAGGGGCTCGGCGCCGTGTCGCGGGCGGTGCTGCGCAGCGAAGGCGACTTCGAGGTCGCGCTCGCGAGCGCGGCCCGGGTCGTGACAGCCGACTATGAAGTCCCCTATCTCGCCAATGCGCCGCTTGAGCCCTGGAGCTGCACGGCCGAGATCGTCGCTGACGGCTCGCTCGATCTCTGGGGTCCGTTCCAGGCGCAGGATCGCGCGCGAACCGGTGCCGCGCGGACGCTCGGCATCGATGGCGTGCGCGTGCATACGTTGCCGCTCGGCGGCGGATTCGGGCGCCGTCTGAACGATGATGGCGTGCCGGCTGCCGCCCTCGTCGCGAGGGCGATGGGCAAGCCCGTCAAGCTCTTCTGGACCCGGGAAACCGAGTTCGCGGCGGGTTTCGGCCGGCCGGCGCAGATGGCCCGCATCACCGCAGCGCTCGACCTGTCCGGCCGGGTGACGGGGCTGCATTTCCGGGCTTCGGGCCCGTCATTGATCCTGCACTTCGCACCGGGTCCGCCGGTTGTGCCGGATGCGACGTTTCTCGACGGCACGTCGGTCCAGAACCTCGATGTCGTGCGCTATGCGTTCGGCGCCTATCGCGTCGATTACGCGCTGCGCCACAATCACTTTCCGACCGGCCCGTGGCGATCCGTTGGCGCGACGCAGAACGCGTTCTTCCTTGAGTCCTTCATCGACGAGATCGCTCATGCTACGGCGCGGGATCCGGTGCAGTTGCGTCGCGAACTGCTGGCGCACGATCCGCGCGCGCTGCGCGTGATTGACGAGGCTGCAAGGCGCGGCGGCTGGGGCACGCCGGTCAAGCCCGGCCACGCGCTCGGTTTTGCGTACTTCGAATGCTACGGCAGTCTCTGCGCGCATGTTGCGGAGGTGTCAATCAAGGACGGCGCCCCGCGCGTGCACCGCGTGGTCTGCGTGCTCGATTGCGGCGAAGTCGTGACGCCGGACGGCGCACGCGCGCAGGCCGAAGGCGGCATCGTGCAGGGGCTGTCAGCGGCGCTCGGTGAGGCGCTTACGCTGAAGGGCGGCGCCGCGATCGAGCAGAACTTCGACACCTATCCGTTGCTGCGCCTGCCCGACGCGCCGCGCGAGATCGACGTGCATTTCATTCAGTCGGGCGAGCCGCTCGGCGGCGTCGGCGAGCCGGTGCTGCCGCCGATCGCGCCAGCGGTCGCGAACGCGGTGCGCGTGCTCACGGGCAAGCCGGTGCGGCGGTTGCCAATCCTGGTGCCGGGTTTTCGGTTATTCGGTTATTCGC
>DAORUQ010000203.1:0-5233 GCA_035433265.1 Pseudomonadales bacterium
CATGCGCTCAAGAAAGTGCTGCATGGTCAGGGACTCAACACCGCGGTGGGTGACGAGGGCGGCTTCGCGCCGAACCTGCCCTCGAACGAGGCGGCGATCGAGGCAATCATCACGGCGACCGGTAAGGCCGGCTACCGCATGGGCCAGGATGTGACGCTGGCGCTCGACTGCGCGGCCTCGGAGTTCTACCGCGACGGGCGCTACAAGCTCGCGGGCGAGGGCAAGGAGTTCGACGCGGCCGGTTTCGCGGCCTACCTCGACGCGCTGGCGCAGCGCTACCCGATCCTCTCGATCGAGGACGGCATGGACGAGAGCGACTGGGACGGCTGGGCGGAGCTCACGCGCCTTGCCGGAGCCCGCGTGCAGCTGGTCGGCGACGACCTGTTCGTGACCAACACGAAGATCCTCGCCACCGGCATCGAGCGGCGCATCGCCAACTCGATCCTGATCAAGTTCAACCAGATCGGCAGCCTCAGCGAGACGCTCGATGCGATCGCGATGGCGCGCAAGGCCGGCTACACCGCTGTGATCTCGCACCGCTCCGGCGAGACCGAGGACACCACCATCGCCGACCTCGCGGTGGGCACTGCGGCCGGCCAGATCAAGACCGGCTCGCTGTGCCGCTCCGACCGCGTGGCCAAGTACAACCGCCTGCTGCGCATCGAGGCGGAGCTCGGCGCCCAGGCGCCGTACCGCGGCCGCGCGGAACTGAGTCGCGGCTGAGGCGCACCCGGGCCCACGGTTTCGGCTACGCCACGATGCTCGGCTAGAATCAACGCATGATTTCCTGGAACTGGGTCTGTGCGGGTCTCGGGCTGCTGCTGCTCGTGCTGCAGGTAATGCTGTGGACCGGCCAGGGCAGCGTGGCCGAGGTCGTGGCGCTGCAGCGGCAGATACGCAGCTTCGCGAGCGCCAACGAGGAATTGCGCGAGCGCAACCGTCGCCTCGAGGTGGAGGTCGCCGAGCTGAAGAACGGCCTCGACAGCGTCGAGGAGATGGCGCGCGAGGAGCTCGGGCTGGTGCGCCAGGGCGAGACTTTCTACGTGCTGATCAAGCGCTGATTCGTGGGCGTGCAGCCGGAAGGGCGCCGCGGCGCCGACGGTGCGCGACCCCTGGTGTGGGGCGCGGTGCCTGCCGCGGGCAGCGGTTCGCGCATGGGTTCCTCCGTCCCCAAGCAATACCTCGAGATTGCCGGCGCCCGGCTCGCCGAGCACACGCTCGGGGCCTTGCTGGCGGCCGGATGCATCCATGAGATCGTGGTGGCGATTGCGCCCGATGACGCCTTGTGGCCCACGCTGCCCGAGGCGCTGCGGGCGCGCGTGCGCACCGTGCACGGCGGCGACGAGCGCGCGGCCTCGGTGCTGAATGCGCTGGATGGCTTCTCGCAACGCCCTGCGCCCGGTGACTGGGTGCTGGTGCACGACATGGCGCGTCCCTGCGTAAGGCCGGAGCGTATCCGCGCGATGATCGATGAGCTCGGCCGCGACGAGGTGGGCGGCCTGCTCGCCCTGCCGCTCGTGGATACGCTCAAGCGCGCCGATGGCGCGCAGCGCGTGCGCGAGACGGTGGATCGCAGCGCGCTGTGGCGCGCGCAGACACCGCAGGTGTTCCGCTTCGGGGTGCTGGAACGGGCGCTGCGCGAGGCGCGCGCAAGTGGCGTGACGATCACCGACGAGGCCATGGCGGTGGAACGCCTCGGGCTTGCGCCGCGGCTGCTGACGGGAAGTGCCGACAACATCAAGGTGACGATCGCGGACGATATGGAACTGGCGGATTACTATCTTTCGCGCCGTCGCGGGAAACCGGCATGAGGATCGGGCACGGCTATGACGTGCACCGCTTCGGGCCGGGCGAGGCGGTGATGCTCGGCGGCGTGCGCATCGCGCACACGCACGGGCTCGTCGCGCATTCGGACGGCGACGTGGCGCTGCACGCGCTGTGCGACGCCCTGCTCGGCGCCATCGCCGCGGGCGACATCGGCAGGCATTTCCCCGACTCCGAGCCGCGCTTCAAGGGCGCCGACAGCCGCGAACTGCTGCGCGCCTGCATGGCGCTGGTGCGCCGGGAGGGCTACCGGCTGGGCAATGCCGACATCACCGTCGTCGCGGAGCGACCGCGCGTCGCGCCCCACGTCGGGGCGATGCGCACCAATATCGCCGCCGACTTGGGTGCCGGCGTGCACCAGGTGAACGTGAAGGCCACCACCACCGAGGGCCTGGGCTTCACGGGCAGGCGCGAGGGCATCGCCGCGCACGCGGTGGTGCTGCTCGAGCCGCTGCCAGCCGGGGAGCGCGGCGCGTGAAGCCCAACGTCAACGGCATCGGGATGACCTCGCAGCGCACGCGCGCGCGCCTGGTCGAGCGGCTGTTCGAGCAGGGCATCACGGATATCCGCGTGCTGGAGGTGATGCGCACCACGCCGCGCCACCTGTTCCTCGACGAGGCGCTGGCGCACCGCGCCTACGAGGACGCCTCGCTGCCGATCGGCTTCAACCAGACGCTGTCGCAGCCGTATATCGTCGCCCGCATGACCGGGCTGCTGCTCGCCGGCGGCGGCATGAAGCGGGTGCTGGAGGTCGGGACCGGCTCGGGCTACCAGACCGCGGTGCTGGCGCAGCTGGTCGAGGAGGTGTACTCGATCGAGCGCATCCGGCCGCTGCAGGAGCGCGCGCGCTTGCGCCTGCGCGAACTCAAGCTGCACAACGTCACGCTGCGCCACGGCGACGGCTTCGAGGGCTGGGCCGCCAAAGCGCCCTTCGACGGCATCCTCACCACGGCCGCGCCGCGCGCGGTGCCGCAGGAGCTGGTCGCACAACTGCGCGTGGGCGGGCGCCTGGTGATTCCGGTCGGCGACGACCGCAAGCAGCAGCTGAGCGTGGTGACCCGCACCGAGACGGGTTTCGAGGTGCGCGAGGTCGAACCGGCGCGTTTCGTCCCGTTGTTGAGCGGCATGGTGCGCTGAGGGCGCCGGCCGCGGGCAGCCCGACCAGCGCTCGAGGCTGCAATCCCGGATCCGCCGGATTCCCGGGTGAATCGCGATTTTCCCGTTGTTTCACAAGGTTTTAGCGCGCGTCGGCGTGGGGGCGCTCTGCCAGCTTTTCCAGTCGCTTGTGAAAAATTACCGGTGTTCGCGGCGAATATTATTGACAACGAAATGTTTCGGGCGCAAATTTGCCCCATCTAAACCTCAATAAAATCATATCGATAAACAGGTTTGTTAAACAGAACGCGCACTTAAAGCGCGCAACAGACTAAACGAGGGGCGATTTGTATGATTGCGCCCGGGACACACTAGCTGCAGAGATGAATGATCCGGTCTCCCTCTATAACCGTTGTGATCGTGACCTGCCTCCTGGCGGGTCTGGCCGGTTGCGCGAGCCGTCCCTATTACTCGGACCTGCCCGAACCGGGCGCCCGGGCGCCGGTTGCGCACGCCGCCGCAGCCCATCCGGGCGTGAACACCTACACGGTGAAGCCGGGCGATACCCTGCATTCGATTGCCTTTGCGGCGGGTACGGACTGGCAGACGCTGGCCTCGCTGAACCGCATCGCGTCACCGTACACCATCTATCCAGACCAGCAGCTGAAGCTGAGCGCCTCGAGCGTGCCGGTCACGCTGGGCATGGATCCGGACGTGCCCGCCCCCGCGCCGGTGCGCGCGCAGTCGGCGCCGGATGCGGGCGCGCCGCTCGTGCCGGGCGGCGCCGCGGCGACGCCGCGGGCGCAGCCGCCGGTGCTCGCGCCGGCGCAGCCGTCGCAATCCGCACCGCCCCGGGTCGCCGCAGCGGCGCCCGTTGCGCCGCGTCCGCTCCCGCCGCCGAGTCCCGGCGGCTGGCAATGGCCGGGCGCGGGCAAACTGGTGCTCGGCTATGCGAACACGGCACAGCCGCACAAGGGTATAGATCTTGCAGGCAATACCGGGGATCCGGTGCTTGCGGCCAAGGGTGGCACGGTGGTCTACGCGGGCAATGGAGTGCGCGGGTACGGCAACCTGCTGATCGTGAAGCACGATGCGCTGTTTCTGAGCGCATATGCCCACAACAGCAAGTTGCTGGTCAAGGAAGGCGATGTGGTCAAGGGCGGGCAGCAGATCGCGGAGATGGGCGACAGCGGCACTGACCGGACGAAGCTGCACTTCGAGGTGCGAAAGCAGGGCAATCCGGTCGATCCGTTGCAGGTACTGCCCAGAAGATGAGCCGGCGACACAGAAAATCACAGCAAGGGGACAAGGCAATGGGACTAGAGGCAAGCGTACAGTTTGAAGACGAAGCCCTCATCGCGGC
Organism: Pseudomonadales bacterium; assembly: GCA_035433265.1. Lineage (GTDB taxonomy): Bacteria > Pseudomonadota > Gammaproteobacteria > Pseudomonadales > UBA5518 > UBA5518. The sequence continues at coordinate 4,283 of DAORUQ010000203.1, forward strand.
CGAGGCAGAGTTCGGCGCCGACCTGGCGGAGGAGGCCGAGGGTCTCGATGCCGTCGATGCGGACGAGCGCGAGGACGAGTTCATCGCGGCCCGGCGCGAGGCATCGGGCGTGCAGCGCACGCTCGATGCGACCCAGATGTACCTCAGCGAGATCGGCTTCTCGCCGCTGCTGACGGCCGAGGAGGAACGCCATTACGCGCGCCTCGCGCTGAAAGGCGACGAGGCCGGGCGCAAGCGCATGATCGAGAGCAACCTGCGTCTCGTCGTGAAGATCTCGCGCCGCTACCTCAACCGCGGCCTGTCGTTGCTCGACCTGATCGAGGAGGGCAACCTCGGCCTGATCCGCGCGGTGGAGAAGTTCGACCCCGAGCGCGGTTTCCGCTTCTCGACCTACGCGACGTGGTGGATCCGCCAGACCATCGAGCGCGCGATCATGAACCAGACGCGCACCATCCGCCTGCCGATCCACGTGGTGAAGGAACTGAACGTCTACCTGCGCGCGGCGCGCGAGCTCACCCAGAAACTCGATCACGAGCCCACGGCCGAGGAGATCGCCGAGCTCGTCGACAAGCCGGTCGAGGACGTCAAGCGCATGCTCGGCCTGAACGAGCGCGTGACCTCGGTCGATGTGCCGCTCGGCCCGGATTCGGACCGCTCGCTGCTCGATACCATCGCCGACACGCAGGTGTCGGACCCGGCGGAACTGCTGCAGGACGAGGACATGCGCGAGAGCATCGCGGCATGGCTGGAGGAGCTGAGCGACAAGCAGCGCGAGGTGATTGCGCGTCGCTTCGGGCTCGCCGGCTACGAGGGCGCGACGCTGGAGGAAGTGGGCCGCGAGATCGGGCTCACGCGCGAGCGCGTGCGCCAGATCCAGGTCGAGGCGCTGCGCCGCCTGCGCGAAATACTCGAGCGCCAGGGGCTCACGGGCGAGGCCGTTTTCAGCTGAGT
>DAORUQ010000204.1:0-5184 GCA_035433265.1 Pseudomonadales bacterium
GCGCGCCACGGCGAGCCGGCGCATTACGTGATCGAGCGCGCCTTCGTCGAGTAGGAGCGGGCCATGCCCGCGATCCAGCGCGATACGACGCCCGAACCCGGCGCGCAGCGTTCTTTCCCGCCCCCGATGCGTGCATAATCCCGCACGCCGCGCCCCCGGGGCGCGGCGAACGCTGAATCGCTGCGGGGGAAATTCGCGCAATGGACTGGCTGCTGGCGCTGCTCGCGCTGTTCGGTGTGATCTCGATGTACTGCGTGTTCAGGCCGCGCAACGCGCGGGTGCGCAGCGCGCCGTGGGCCAGCTTCGCCTTCGCGGTGCACACGACGGAGCTGCCCTGGATGCGGCTGGCGCTGCAGGTTCCGCTCACGCTGCTGCTGGTGCTTTGCGGTGCGCTCGACAGCATGCTCGGCGTCATCGCGCTGCTGCTGGTGATGGCGAGCTGGCTCGGCGTGTTGTGGTGCCTGAGGCGCTCGCTCGACTCCGCTGGGCCGGTGGAGGACGCACTGCAGGCCGGTCTCGGCGCCGATTACCGCCAGGCGATCGCGCCGCGCCTGGCCACCGGGCTGCGCGCCGCGCCGGTCTTCGCCGACTGGCGCCATCCCTTCGCGATGAAGCGTCCGGGGGTCGAGGTCATTCGCGGCATTTCCTATGCGCCGGGCGGCGTGCGCCAGAAGCTCGATATCTACCGTCCTGCCGTGATCCCGCCGCAAGGCTGTCCGGTGCTGCTGCAGATTCACGGCGGCGCCTGGGTGATCGGTCACAAGGCACAGCAGGCGCTGCCGCTGATGTGGCTGCTCGCGAGCAAGGGCTGGATCTGCGTGTCCGTGAATTACCGCCTGAGCCCCAGCGTGGGCTTCCCGACCCATCTCGAGGACTGCAAGCGCGCGCTGGCCTGGGTGCGCCGGCACGGCGCCGGCTACGGCATGGACACGGGTTTCGTCGCGGTTACCGGGGGCTCCGCCGGCGGGCACCTGGCGGCGCTGATGGGCCTCACGGGCAACCGTCCCGAGCTGCAGCGTGACGATCCGGGCGTCGATACCTCGGTGCAGGCCTGCGTGCCGTTCTACGGCGTCTACGACTTCCTCACGCGCTACGACCAGCACCCCAATGGCGCCGTGATCCGCGGGTTCCTGGAGGACCGCGTGATGCATGCCACGCCGGAACAGGATCCCGCGCTGTGGGACCTGGCCTCGCCGGTGGCGCAGATCCACGAGGACGCACCGCCGTTCATGCTCCTGCACGGGGAGCTCGACAGCCTGGCCCCCATTGCCGATGCACGCACCTTCGTGCAGCGCCTGCGCCGCAGCTCGCGCAATCCGGTGGTGTTCGTGGAGCTTCCGGGCGCCGAGCACGGTTTCGATTTCATGCATACGCCGCGTACCGAGAACGCCATCGACGGAGTGCACCGCTTCCTCGAGTGGGTTCGTTCGCGGCACGAGGAGGCGCTCGCCGCGCAGCCAAGTGCGGCGGCGGGCGAGGGCGCCGCGAGGACTTCGTTGACCGCGGTCAATGCCAGATCATCGGAGCCCGCCTAGTTTTGCAGACATGGCGCGGGCACCACGGGTCCAGGATGCACCGGCAGTTTCAGGCAACTCAGCACAGGGAGACACGGGATGGGCAAGATCATGATCGTTGTCGCGAGTCACGATGCCGCGCGCATATTCGAAGCCGATGCGGGGGCATGCGCAACGCTGCTCGAGCGCGAGGATTTGCTGAACCCCTCAGGGCGGCGCCACCGGGGCGACCTGGAGAGCGATCGCCAGGGGAGCTTCAGCGGCGTGGCCGGCGGTGCCGGCCACGCCCTGGGTAACGAACAGGGCCAGAAGGAGGAAGCGCTGGCGCGCTACGTGCGCTCGCTGGCGGTGGTGGTCAACGCGGCGCACCACACCGGGCACTGCGAGCGGATCTACCTGGTGGCAGACCCGCACGTGCTGGGTGCGTTGCGCGAGGATCTCGATGCGGGCACCCGCGCAGCCGTGGCGGGCGAAGTGGTGAAAAACCTGGTGAAGCACACGGTTGCCGAGATCCGCCAGCACCTGCCCGAGCGGCTGTGAATCCTGCAGCGGCACTCAGCCGGCCAGATGATCGCCGACGTCGTAGAGCTCGACCAGCTTGTGCAGTCCGGGCGGCAGGTTGAGAAAGGAAAGAGCGGCCTGGCGCTCGAGCGCGTCGCGCTTGAGCTCCAGCGCCAGCGCGATCGCCGCGGAGTCGGCCTCGGTCACGGTTGTGAAGTCGATGCGCGTGGCGCCGTTGCGACAGGCCGCGCGGGCTGCGGTGAGCAGCGCGGGCACGGTTTCCATCGTCACCGGCCCCTCGAGGTGCAGGGTATCGCCGTCGTGGCGCATGCTCAGGTCGCCTTGTCGCTGGCCAGCGCGGCGTTCTTGTCGGTCAGCATCCTGATCAGGCCGTCGACGCCGTTGGCGCGCGCTTCTTCGGCGAAGGCATCGCGGTAGGTGGTCACCAGGCTGACGCCATCGACCGAGACGTCGTAGACCTTCCAGCCGCTGCTGGCGGCTACCATCTTGTAGTCGACCGTGATCGCCTCCACACCCGGCTGCAGCAGCCGCGAGCGCACGATCGCCTTGCGCTGGTCCTCGGACTTGCGCTGCGGATCGAACTCGAGCGTCTGGCCCTTGAACTTGCCGAGCGCCGAGGCGTAGGTGCGCACCAGCAAGGTGCGGAACTGCTCCGTCAGTTCGGTCTTCTGCTCCGGCGTTGCCTTGCGCCAGCTCAGTCCGGCCGCGAGCGCGGCCATGCGCGCGAAATCGAAATGCCCCAGCACCTTTTCCTTGACCAGTGCCTGGACCTTGGCACCACCGGGGTTGTCCTGGTTTTCCTTGAGGATCTGCAGCACTTCCTCGCTGACGCGCTTGACCAGCGCATCGGGTTCCTCGGTGGCGGCGGTTGCGGGCAGCGCCAGCATCAGCGCCATCAGCATGCCCCAGAGCGCAGCGACGCGCCGCGCCGGGGAGTGTGTCGTGTGGTTGCGCATGGGCTTACTCCTCGTCGTCCTTCTTCGCGTCATCGCTTTTGTTCTCGCCGCCGGAGGTCGAGCTGAACAGGAACTTCGAGATCAGGCTCTCGAGCACCAGGGCGCCCTGGGTGATCTCCAGGGTGTCGCCGTCCTGCAGATTGTCCATCTCGCCGCCGGGAATCAGGCCGATGTACTGGTCGCCCAGCAGCCCGGAGGTCAGGATCTTGGCCGAGGTGTCCGTGGGAAACTGGTAGCGCTGCTCGACGCGAAAGCTCACGACGGCTTCGAAGGTCTCGTTGTCGAACCTGACGTCGGCCACTCGGCCGACCACCACGCCGGCGCTCTTGACCGGTGCCTTGACCTTGAGGCCCCCGAGGTCGTCGAAGCGGGCATTGAGGACGTAAGTCTCGCCGCGCGTGCCACTGGTCATGCTCGCGACCTGGAGCGACAGGAACACCAGGGCCGCGGCGCCCATGGCCACGAATATGCCTACCCAGAGATCAATGGTCGTGCGGTTCATAGCGTTCTAGCGTATCCCGTGAAACATGAATGCAGTGAGTACGAAATCCAGCGCCAGGATGACCAGCGCGGAAGTCACGACGGTGCGCGTGGTGGCCCTGGAGACCCCCTCGGCGGTCGGCGGGGCCTCGTAGCCCTCGAACACCGCGATCCAGGTCACCGCGATGCCGAACGCGAAGCTCTTGATCACGCCGTTGAACACGTCATCGCGTACGTCCACCGCAGCCTGCATCTGCGACCAGAACTGGCCCGGGTCGACGCCGATCATCACCACGCCGACCAGGTAGCCGCCGATGATGCCGGTGGCGGTGAACAGCGCGCCCAGCAGCGGCATCGAAATCACACCGCCCCAGAAGCGCGGTGCGACCACGCGCGCGATCGGATCGACGGCCATCATCTCCATGGCCTCGAGCTGCTCGGTCGCCTTCATCAGGCCGATCTCGGCCGTGATCGCGCTACCGGCGCGGCTGGCGAACAGCAGGGCGGCCACCACAGGGCCGAGTTCGCGCACCAGCGATAATGCCACCAGCACGCCGAGGGCTTCCGAGGAGCCGAAGCGGGAGAGGGTGTCGTAGCCCTGCAGGCCGAGCACCATGCCGACGAAGAGTCCCGAGACCAGGATGATCGTGAGCGACAGCACGCCGGTGAAGTAGATCTCGCGCACCGTCAGCCCGAAACGGCGGAACGCTTCCGGGGTGTGCCGCAGCGTGGCCAGCAGGAATCGGGTGGCAAAGCCCAGGCGCCAGAGCGAATCGATGGTGCGGGCGCCGATCGCGCGCAGGACGGGGAACGAGGTCGGTTTCGTCATGCGCGCTTGCCCCGCAGCAGGTCCGCGACGTAGTCCGCGGCAGGGTAGTGGAAGGGCACGGGGCCGTCCGCCTCGCCCCAGACGAACTGGTGCACGTAGGGCTCCAGCGAGGCCTTGACCTCCTCGGCGCTGCCTTCGGCGATCACGCGGCCGTCGGCGACGAAATAGATGTAGTCCACGATCTTCAGCGATTCCTGGATGTCGTGCGTCACGATGATCGAGGTCGCACCGAGGGCGTCGTTGAGCTTGCGGATCAGCTGGCCGATCACGGACAGCGAGATCGGGTCGAGACCGGCGAAGGGCTCGTCGAACATCATCAGTTCCGGGTCGAGCGCGATGGCGCGCGCCAGCGCCACGCGTCGCGCCATGCCGCCCGAGAGCTCCGAGGGCATCAGGTGCGCCGCGCCGCGCAGGCCCACCGCGTGCAGCTTCATCAGCGCGAGGTCGCGGATCATGGATTCCTCGAGCTTCGTGTGCTCGCGCATCTGGAATGCCACGTTCTCGAAACTCGACATGTCGGTGAACAGCGCGCCGAACTGGAACAGCATGCTCATGCGCCGGCGCATGGCGTAGATCTGCTTCTGGTCGAGTTGGCTGATGGCCTGCCCGAACACCCTTACCTCGCCCTGCGAGGGTTTCAGGGCGCCGCCGATCATGCGCAGCAGCGTGGTCTTGCCGCAGCCGCTCTGGCCCATGATGCCGATCACGCGACCGCGCGGGATCTGCAGGTTGATCTTCGAGAGCACCTGGCGGCCGGAAGAATAACTGAACGAGAGATTCTCTATTTCTACGACGTTTTCGTTAGACATCGACAATCGGGCCTGCGGGCTGAACCGGCGATTCTATAGCATCACTGCGCCGATGGAGTCGGTCATATTCACGA
>DAORUQ010000205.1:0-3589 GCA_035433265.1 Pseudomonadales bacterium
GTGACCACGCTGGTGTTGCGCCCCGCCGACACCGATGGCGCCGGGCTGATCCTCACCGAGGGCGGTTCCGGCGATGCCCTGGCGCTCTATCGCGAAGGCCTGTTCATGGCCGACCCCTTCGTCGCCCTGCCGCCGGGCAAGGTGGTGGCGCTGCACGAGATCATCCCGCTCGCCGAGCTCGAGCAGACCGAGCTCTACAAGCTGTGCATGGCGCCGGGCGGCATGCACGACAGCCTCGGTGCCGATGTCGAGGTCGATGGCATCGTCGAGGCGCAACTGCGGGTCTCGCGCGCCAGGGGCGCCCGGCCCTTCGGCAAGCGCGAGACGCAGCTCTGCACGCTGCTGCTGCCGCATCTGGAGCGGGCCGTGCGCATCTACATGCGACTGCATCGCGTCGAGTCCGAGCGCGCGCTCTATGCCGGCGCGATCTCGCAACTCGCGGTGGGCACGGTGATCCTGGACGCCAGGGGCGCGGTGAGCGCCACGAACACCCTCGCCGACGGGATCCTCGCCGCCCGCGACGGCCTGTGGGTGGCCGAGGGCGTGCTGCGCGTGCAGAACCCGCGCGAAGCGGCCGAACTCAGGCGCATCGTCGGCGAGCTCGCCGAGAGCCAGCGCGCGGGCCAGCCCGCACTGGCGCAGGCGCTGCGCATCTCGCGCCCGAGCGGGCGGGCCGACCTCGGCCTGGTGCTGCGTCCGCTGCCGGCGACGGACGAATCGCAGGGCGTACCCGGCATCGCGGTCTTCGTCAGCGATCCCGAGGAGCGCTCGGACGCGCCGGTACAGGTGCTGGTGAAGCTCTACGGTTTCACGCCGACCGAGGCGCTGGTCGCGATCCAGCTCGCCAACGGCCTGAACATCGATGATGCGGCCGCCGAGCTCGGCATGACGCGCAACACCGCGCGCGCGCACCTGCGCTCGGTGTTCAACAAGACCGGCATCAGCCGCCAGCCCGCGCTGGTGCGGCTGATCCTGAAGAGCGTGGCCTCGCTGGCCTGAGATTTCCCCGACACAACAACAGAGGAAACCGAGATGGGAATGCTGGACGGAAAAGTGGCGCTGGTTACCGGAGCCGGACAGGGCGTGGGACGCGGCATCGCGCTCGCGCTGGCGGGCGAGGGCGCGCGGATCGCGGTCGCGGGACGCACCGAGGGCAAGCTGCTCGAGACCTGCGCCGAGATCGAAGGGCGTGGCGGGCGCGCGGTCCCGATCGTCTGCGACGTGATGATCGCCGCCGACATCGAGCGCTGCGTGCAGCAGACGGTCACTGCCCTGGGCACGGTCGACATCCTGATCAACAACGCGCAGGTGGTGCCGCTGGGGCGCCTGCTCGATGTCACCGAGGAGCACTACCAGGAAGGCATGGACTCCGGGCCGCTCGCGACGCTGCGCTTCATGAAGGCCTGCTATCCGTACCTGCGCGATGGCGGCTGCATCGTGAACCTCGGCTCCTCGTCGGCGATTCGCTGGGACCCGATCGGCTACGGCGCCTATGCCGCGGCCAAGGAAGCGATCCGCGCGCTCACGCGCGCCGCCGCCTGCGAGTGGGGCCCGGACGGCATCCGCGTCAATTGCGTGCTGCCGCTGGCCATGTCGCCGGCGATGGACGGCTGGATCGCCTCGCGGCCCGAGGAGGCGGCGGCCTTCTTCCACACCATCCCGCTCGGTCGCGTGGGCGACTGCGAAACCGACATCGGCCGCGCCGTGGTGTTCCTGTGCGGCCCCGATGCGCGCTACATCACGGGCCATTCGCTGCCGCTCGACGGCGGCCAGGCCTTCATGCGCTGAGGAGACCGCGATGGATGCATGGCCGCTGATCCAGGCCCTGCTGCTCGGCGTGGTCGAGGGGCTCACGGAGTTCCTGCCGGTCTCCAGCACCGGCCACCAGATCATCGTGGCCGACCTGATCGGATTCGGCGGCGAGCGCGCCAAGGCGTTCAACATCATCATCCAGCTCGGCGCGATCCTGGCGGTGGTGTGGGAATACCGCGCGAAGATCCTCGAGGTGGTGCTCACGCTGCCGCGCGAGCCCCGCTCGCAGCGCTTCACCGTGAACCTGCTGCTGGCCTTCCTGCCCGCGGCCGTGCTGGGCGTGGCCTTCTCTGACCAGATTCACGCCTACCTGTTCAACCCGCTGGCAGTGGCGGTGGCGCTGGTGCTCGGCGGCGTGGTGATGCTCTGGGCCGAGCGGCGCGAGCACACCGTCGACGTCGAGGAGGTGGACGCGATGGACTGGCATCACGCGCTGAAGGTCGGCTGCGCCCAGTGCCTCGCGCTGGTGCCGGGCACCTCGCGCTCGGGGGCGACCATCATCGGCGGCCTGCTGTTCGGGCTGTCGCGGCGCGCGGCCACCGAGTTCTCGTTCTTCCTCGCGATGCCGACCATGGTGGGGGCCGCGGTGTACTCGGGCTACAAGTACCGCGAGCTGTTCCAGGCCGCGGACCTGCCGGTGTTCGCCGTCGGCTTCGTCACCTCGTTCGTGTTCGCGATGGTCGCGGTGCGCGCGCTGCTGAAGTTCGTCGCCAGCCATTCCTACGCGGCGTTCGCGTGGTACCGCATCGGCTTCGGCCTGCTGATACTCGCCACCTGGCAGTTCGCGCTGATCGACTGGTCGGGCGCGGCCGCGGCGCACTGAGCCCCCTTTCTTTACCTGCCAACCCGACAATTACCGAGGAGAGCCAATGAAGATCAAGAGCCTGGGTTATCTGTGGATCGAGTCCACCGACGTGTCCAAGTGGCGCGACTACGGAACGAACATCCTGGGGCTGCAGATCGCCCCGACGATGCCGGCCGACGGCAACATTTACCTGAAGATGGACGCGCGCCCGTACCGCTTCGCGGTGTGTCCCGGCGAGCGCGATCGCCTCGCGTTCGCGGGCTGGGAGCTCGAGAGCGAGGGCGCCTTCACCGCGGCACTCGAGGAGCTGCATGCCGCCGGCGTGGCCTTCGAACTGCCCGGGGCCGACATCGCGCGCCAGCGCCGCGTGCGCGCCGTGGCCCGGCTGCAGGATCCGGCGGGCGCGACGCTCGAGCTCTACCACGGCGCGGACCTCGACTACGCGAAGTTCATCTCGCCGCAGGGCATCGCGGAGTTCGAGACCGGCTTCAACGGCAACATGGGCCTCGGCCACATCGTGCTGCCCACGAAGAAGCTCGCCGAGACGCGGCGCTTCTACCGCGAGGTGCTGGGCTTCGCCGACACCGACTACATGCACTTCCATTTCTCGCCCGACCCCAAGGATCCGGGCCAGGGCCTGCACTTCATGCACGTCGACAACCCGCGCCACCACAGCCTGGCGCTGTACGAGGACCCGAACGACAGCCCCTCGGGCTGCGTGCACGCGATGGTCGAAGTGAGCGAGGTCGACGAGGTGGGCTATTGCCTGGACCGCGTGAATGCCGCGGGCATCCCGGTGGTGTCCTCGCTCGGGCGCCACACCAACGACCGCATGCTGTCGTTCTACATGGCCACCCCGGGCGGCTTCGCGATGGAGTTCGGCTGCGAGGGCCTGCAGATGGACTGGGAAGGCTACACGCCCACGGTGAGCACGCTGCCGAGCATCTGGGGGCACAAGTTCCAGATGTGAGG
>DAORUQ010000205.1:3689-5177 GCA_035433265.1 Pseudomonadales bacterium
TGCCCAGCTACTACATCGCCCACGGCGGCGGGCCGTGGGTGTACATGGACGGCGCGTTGCGCGCGATGCATGCGCCGCTCGAGCGTTCGCTGGCGGCGATACCGCGCGAGCTCGGCTGCCGGCCGCGCGCGCTGCTGGTGATCTCGGCGCACTGGGAGGCGCCGCAGTTCACGCTGCTGGAGTCGGCGCGGCCCGGGATGCTCTACGACTACGGCGGCTTCCCGCCGCACACCTATAACGTGCAGTATCCGGCGCCGGGCGCGCCGGAGCTGGCGGCGCGTGCGCACGGGTTGCTCGGCGCCGCGGGCATCCGCACGGCGGGCGAGACGCGCCGTGGCTTCGATCACGGCGTGTTCGTGCCGCTGGCGGTGATGTATCCCGACGCCGACATCCCGGTGCTGGCGCTGTCGCTGAAGCTCGGCCTCGATCCGGCGGAGCACCTCGCCGCGGGGCGCGCGCTGGCACCGTTGCGCGCCGCGGGCGTGCTGATCATTGGCAGCGGTTCCGGCTACCACAACATGGCCGGCGTGGATGCGCGCGCGATAGCGGCATCCGCCGCCTTCGATGCCTGGCTGCAGCAGGCGCTCTGTGGTGCGTCCGGCGCCGCGCGCGAAGCGCTGCTCGAACGCTGGGCGGAGGCGCCCTCGGCGCGCTACGCCCATCCGCGCGAGGAGCACCTGCTGCCGCTGATGGTGGCTGCCGGCGCCGGCGGCGACGAGGCGGGCGTGTGCGCCTGGCAACAGCGCGACATGATGGGGGGCATCACGCTGTCCTCGTTCCGTTTCGGCGCGCTGCCCGGCGGCTGAGCCGCACGGATCCGCCGCGGCCCGCGTGGCGTAGAATCCGCTAACGAATGCCCGGAGACTCCGACCATGAAAGCAATGCTGTTTGCCTTCGCCTCCCTGCTCGCGCCCGTGCTGGCGTTCGCGCAATGCCCCGCGCTGCTCGACCAGCAGATGCGTCCGCTCGGCAAGCAGGAGGCCGTGAGCCTGTGCGAGCGCTACGCCGGCCAGCCGCTGCTGATCGTGAACACCGCGAGTCGTTGCGGCTACACGCGGCAGTTCAAGGGGCTGGAGGCGCTGAACCAGGAATTCCGCGAGCGCGGGCTGCGCGTGATCGGATTCTCCAGCGATGATTTCCGCCAGGAAGCCGCCGACGAGGCCGAGACCGCGAAGGTGTGCTACGTGAACTACGGCGTCACCTTCGACATGTACGCGCAGATCCATGTGCGCGGCGAGGAGGCGCACCCGCTGTTTCGCGAGCTGGCGCGCCAGAGCGAGGCGCCGGGCTGGAATTTCTACAAGTACCTCGTCGATCGCGAGGGCAAGGTCGTGGCGGCCTTCCCGAGCGCCACGGCGCCCGACGACAAGGCCCTGCGCACGGCGATCGAGAAGCTGCTCTGATCGATCGCCGCCGGCGCGTGGCAAAGCCTGCCGTTCCGGTCTTATGATGTGACCATGAGCGAGGAGCAGGGGAGTCGCCCATGAG
>DAORUQ010000206.1:0-2608 GCA_035433265.1 Pseudomonadales bacterium
GCGCGCGGCCTCGCCGTCGCGCGTGAAGATGCAGGTGCCGTTGCCGTACTCGTGCGCGTCGATCAGCGCCATCGCCTCTTCCTGCGATTTCACGCGCACCACGCACAGCACCGGACCAAAGATCTCTTCGTTGTACACGCGCATCGAGGGCAGCACCCTGTCGAAGAGGCAGCCGCCGAGGAAGAAGCCCTCCTCGTGCCCCGGCACCGTGAGGCCGCGTCCGTCCACCACGAGTTGCGCGCCCTCTTCCACGCCCTGGTCCACGTAGCCGCGCACTTTCTCGTAGTGAGCCCTGGTGACCAGCGGGCCCATGTCCATGCCAGGCAACGTACCCGGTCCGACCTTGAGGTGCGCGAGGCGCTGCTTCAGTTTTGCCACCAGCGCGTCGCCCACTTCGTCGCCCACCGCGACCGCCACCGAGATCGCCATGCAGCGCTCGCCGCAGGAGCCGTAGGCCGCGCCCATCAGCGCGCTCACCGCGTTGTCGATGTCGGCATCGGGCATCACGATGGCGTGGTTCTTGGCGCCACCCAGCGCCTGGATGCGCTTGCCGTGCTTCGTGCCGGTCTGGTAGACGTATTCGGCGATCGGCGTGGAGCCGACGAAGCTCACGGCCTGCACGCGCGGGTCGGTGAGCAGGGTATCGACCGCCTCCTTGTCGCCGTTCACGACGTTGAACACGCCGTCCGGCAAGCCGGCTTCCTTGAAGATCCGCGCGATCAGCAGCGCCGCGCTCGGATCGCGCTCCGAGGGCTTCAGCACGAAGGTGTTGCCGCACACGATCGCCATCGGGAACATCCACATCGGCACCATCGCCGGGAAGTTGAACGGCGTGATGCCCGCCACCACGCCCAGCGGATGGAACTCGGACCAGGAATCGATCGCGGGGCCCACGTTCTTCGCGTGCTCGCCCTTCAGCAGCTGCGGCGCTGCGCAGGCGTACTCCACCACCTCCACGCCGCGCTGGAACTCTCCGAGCGCATCGTCGAAGACCTTGCCGTGCTCCTCGGTGATCAGTTCGGCGATCGCATTGGCGTTCTGCTCCAGCAGATCCTTGAAACGGAACATGATCCGCGCGCGCTTGAGCGGCGGCGTGTCGCGCCACGCGGGAAACGCGGCGGCCGCGGCGGCGATGGCCTGTTCCACGGTGGCGCGCGCGGCAAGCGATACCTCGCGCACGACCTGTCCGGTTGCCGGATTGAACACCGGCTGCGTGCGCGCGCCGTCGGCAACGGCCGCGCCGTTGATGAAATGGCCGAGGGTTTCGAGTTTCAGATGCACGTTCATGTCAGTTCACCGTGGGTATGACATCGTTGAGGGTGTTGAAAAGCTGGTCGAGGTCTGCCTTCTCCGTGACGAAGGGCGGTGCGAACTGCAGCGTGTCACCGCCCCAGCGCACGTAGAACCCGCGCTCCCACATCGCGAGCGCGATCTCGTAGGGCCGGCGCAGCGGTTCGCCGGGCCGGGCCTCGATCTGCAGCGCGCCGGCCAGGCCGAAATTGCGGATATCGGTGATGTGCTTCACGCCCTTCAGACCATGCAGCCCGTCCTCGAAATACGGCGCCAGCGCGCGCACCTTGCCGACCATGTCCTCGCGCTGGAACACGTCCAGCGCCGCGATGCCCGCGGCACAGGCGACCGGGTGCGCGGAGTAGGTGTAGCCATGGGGAAACTCGACGGCATATTCCGCCCCACCGGCGGCCATAAAGGTCCGGTAGATCTCGCCGCTTGCGATCACCGCCCCCATCGGCACCGCGCCGTTGGTGAGGCACTTGGCCACGTTGAGGATGTCGGGCGTCACGCCGAAGGCCTGCGCGCCGAACACGTCCCCCGCACGGCCGAAGCCGGTGATCACCTCGTCGAAGATCAGCAGGATATCGTGCTTCGTGCAGAGCTCGCGCAGGCGCTGCAGGTAGCCCTTGGGCGGCACGATCACACCGGCCGAGCCGGAGAAGGGCTCGACGATCACGGCCGCGATATTCGAGGCGTCGTGCAGAGCCACCAGTTCCTCGAGCTGGTCCGCGAGCTCCACGCCGTTCTCCGGCATCCCGCGCGAGAACGCGTTTGCGGCAAGCAGCGTGTGCGGCAGGTGATCGGCATCCAGCGTGTGGCCGAACAGCTTGCGGTTGCCGCCGATGCCGCCCAGGCTGATGCCGCCGAAGTTCACGCCGTGGTAACCCTTGGCGCGACCGATGAACTTGGTCTTGGTCGGCTGGCCCTTCTGGCGCCAGTAGGCACGCGCCATCTTCAGCGCGGTATCGGCGGCCTCGGATCCCGAGTTGGTGAAGAACACGTAGTCGAGCCCTGGCGGCGCCATCGCCTCGAGCATGTTGGCGAGGCGAAACGACAGCGGGTGCCCGAACTGGAACGCCGGGGCGTAGTCGAGCTCCTGGACCTGTTGCGCCACCGCGCGCGAGATCTCCGTGCGTCCATGTCCGAGGCCGCAGCACCACAACCCCGAGAGGCTGTCGAACACGCGCCGCCCGTCGTCGGTGACGTAGTGGCAGCCCTCGGCGCGCACGATCATGCGCGGGTTGCGCTTGAACTCGCGGTTCGGCGTGAACGGCATCCAGTGGGCTTCGAGCTCCTCGCGGCTGAGCGCGGGAAG
>DAORUQ010000206.1:2708-5176 GCA_035433265.1 Pseudomonadales bacterium
TCCGCTCAGGGCAATGGCACTCTACGAATTGCTCAATGTTTCGTAAATGACTATTTTTACAACCATAGTTGCCAGATTATGAAACTTTATGAAACAGCCACTGCCCGGACAGGTATCGGACGTCGACCTGCGCCTGCTGCGCGTGTTCCGCACCGTGGTCGACAGCGGCGGCTTCGCGGCCGCGGAGCTCCAGCTGAACATCGGCCGCTCGACGATCAGCCGCCATATCAAGGACCTGGAAGCACGGCTCGGCGTGAGCCTGTGCCGGCGCGGACGCGGCGGCTTCGCGCTCACGCCCGAGGGCAGCCGCATCTACGAGGCCACGTTGCGCGTGCTGGGCTCGATCGCGGACCTGCGCAGCGAAATCCATGACCTGCACCAGCGCCTGAGCGGCAGCCTGCAGCTGGTGCTGTTCGACAAGACCGTCACCAACCCGCAGGCGCACATCGCCACGGCCATCGGCGCGCTGCGTCGGCAGGCACCCGACGTGTCGATCGAGATCCGCATCCACCCGCTGAACGAGATCGAGCGCGGCATCCTCGATGGCCGCTTTCACGTCGGCGTGCTCCCGGTCTACCGCCGCTCCGGAGCCTGCGAGTACCACCCGCTGTTTGACGAAACGATGTACCTCTACTGCGGGCAGGGGCACTCGCTGTTCGAGCGCGCGGACGCCGGGACAAGCGATGCCGAGGTGCAGGCCGCCGCCTTCGCGGGGCTCGGCTTCCACTCCGACAACATGGAGCGCGGCCACGAGTTCGGCCTGGACCGGCGCGCCATCGCCTACGACCAGGAAGGCGTGGCCACGTTGATCCTCTCGGGTGCCTATATCGGCTTCCTGCCGGACCATTACGCCGCGAGCTTCGTGCGGCAGGGATCGATGCGCGCGATCCGCCCCCGGCGCTTCACGTACCGTTGCAGCTTCGGTGCGATCGTGCGCCACGACGCACAGCGCCCGCGCCTGACGCAAACCTTCCTGGAATTGTTGCTGGCGGCGCACCAGGGCACGGCGCGCCTATCGTAGGGCCAGACCCTGTGGGTCCGGATTCATCCGGAGGCCGGCACCGAGCCGGCGAAGGCAGAATCCGTCCGCATTCATGCGGACCTACTTGGCCTCGGTCTGGTAGCGGGCTTTCCATTCGGCGTAAGGCATGCCGTAGACGCGTTCGCGTGCCTGGTCGTAGTCGATCGCGATGCCCTGCTCCGCAGCGGCCGCCGCGTACCACTTGGCAAGGCAATTGCGGCAGAAGCCGGCGAGGTTCATCAGGTCGATGTTCTGCACGTCCTTGCGCGCGTCGAGATGGGCTAGCAGGCGGCGCAACACCGCCGCCTCGATTTCGGTCCTGCTTGCATCGTCAGTCATGCCAGTTTGCTCCCGGTTCGGCCGTAGGTCCGCATTCATGCGGGTATCGCATGGATCCGCATGAATGCGAACATTGTCCGGCCGAAGCCGGACCCACGAAAGAGGTCTACGATGGCAGCCTCCCGCCCGGGTCACAAGCAAAAAAAAGCCCCGCTGAGAAGCGGGGCCAAGCTTTAGGAGACAACACTAACCAAACGACAAATGGTGATGACAGCAAGGGGATAAAACCATCAATCGCCATTCGCAGTACTGAGACTTGGGCATGGCGGTGAAGTTCCACGGCACCTGAAAAAAATTTTCCGGCTTCGTGAACCTCCATGATTTTTCCTTGAAAATCATGAAGCTGCCCTCATGAAAATTTCCCGGCCCGCGTCAAACCGGCAGGTACTCACCCCCGTTCACATCGACGCAGGCGCCGCTCATCGCGCGGCTGTAATCCGAGGCCAGGAAGATCGCGACCTTGGCGCAGTCGGCGTCGTCCGGGATGTCGCCCAGCGGAATGTTGGCGGCGATCTGCTTGCGCACGGCCTCGACCGTGGTGCCCTGCTCCTTCGCCATGAATTTCAGCGCGTTCTCGACCGGCTCGCCCCACATCCAGCCCATGAACGTCGAGTTCACGCGGATGCCGTAACGGCCCAGTTCCTTCGCGAGGTGCGAGGTCGCGACCCGCAGCGCGCCCTTGGAGGCGCCGTAGCCGCCCTGCGTCGGCATGGGAACGCGCGTGACCATCGTGTTGATCATCACGATCGAGCCGCCGCCCTGGCGCTTCATGTGCGGGATGACTTCCTGCGTCAGCTTCATGGTGCCGAAGAAGTTGATGTCCATGGTGGCGCGCCAGTCGTCCAGGTCGGCCGTCTCGATGGGCCCGAAGCCGCCGCCGACATAGGCGCTGTTGATCAGCGCATCGACGCGGCCGAAGCGCTCGACCGTGCGCTCCACCAGGTTGCGGCACTGCTCGCGGTCGGCGATGTCGGTGGGCACCTTCAGCACCTCGGTGCCCAGGCCAAGCGCGGCCACATCACGCTCCGCCGCATCCAGCTTGGAGGCCGTACGCGCGCAGATCGCGAGCTTGCCTCCTTCCTGAGCCGCGAGCAGCGCCAGTTCGATA
>DAORUQ010000207.1:0-5136 GCA_035433265.1 Pseudomonadales bacterium
CCGGATTCTGTTGCAGGAAGGTGTCGAGTGCATGCATGGCGGCAACCGTGATCAAGGTGCGAATCGTGAACGCTCAGGAGCCGGCCGCCCGGCCGCCTCAGGCACTTTTAGCATCCTTGCCGCGATATTGCGACCACACCGCCGCACCGAAGGCCCCGAACAGGGCCCGCGACAGCTCGTGCTCGCGAAACAGCCACTCCGGGTGCCACTGCACCCCGAGCGCGAGCGCGCGGGAGCCCTCCACGCTGAGCGCCTCGATCAGCCCGTCGGGCGCGCGCGCCTCGACGCGCAGCCCCGGCGCGAGCCGGTCGACGCCTTGGGCGTGCAGCGAATTGACGCGATGACGCGACCCGACGCCCAGTCCCGCCAGCACGCCGCCCTCCTCGATGATCACCTCGTGCGCCGGCGCGTACTGCAGCTCGCGGCTCGCTTGCTTGTCCTCGCGATGGTCCATCATGCCGGGCACTTCCTGCACCCGCTGGTGGAGCGTGCCGCCGAGGGCGACGTTCAGTTCCTGCATGCCGCGGCAGACGCAGAACAGCGGGATCCCGCGTTCGAGCGCGAGCCGGATCAGCGGCAGCGTGGTCGCGTCGCGTTGCGGGTCGTGGGAGGTTCCCGGCGCGCTCGGCTCACCGCCGTAGCGCGCGGGCTCCACGTTCGACGGGCTGCCGGTGAGAAAAATTCCGTCGAGGCTGTCGAGCAGCCCGGCCATATCGAGCAGCGACCCGATCGGTTCGAGGTCGCGCCCGCGGCCAAGACCCGGAATCAGCAACGGCAGGGCGCGCGCGCCATGCGCCACCGCGTTGATGTACTTTTCACCCACGCCGTGAAAGGGATGCAGGCCCTTGTCGAAGATGTCACAGGGAATGCCGACCACCGGGATGCCGGGTGCGCGCATGCGTATCCTCTTTCCGCTGCGCTACCCTTTGGGGGTAGCGTCGTTATCGCTCGAATTTGGCATATTGCGGCATTCTAAGCCCTGCGTGGTCGCCATCCCCATACCACCAGCGGGGTAAGTCCGCGCGGCGGACCGACACGAGGACACACGATGACGCGCGCCAACCGATCCAAGCAGCACTGGCAGGCGCTCGACCGCGCCCATCACCTGCACCCCTTCACGGACTTCCACGAGCTGGGCGAGCAGGGCACGCGCGTGATCACGCGTGCCGAGCACATCTACATCCATGACATCGACGGGCGCGAGTATCTCGACGCCATGTCGGGACTGTGGTGCTGCAACCTCGGCTACAGCCGCCGCGAGATCATCGAGGCGGTCACGCGCCAGCTGCAGGAGCTGCCCTTCTACAACAACTTCTTCCAGTGCGCGCACCCGCCCTCGATCGAGCTGGCGCAGGTGCTGGCCGAGGTCGCGCCGGCGCACATGAAGCACGTGTTCTTCACGAACTCGGGCAGCGAGGGCAACGACACCGTGGTGCGCATGGTGCGCCGCTACTGGGACCTGGAGGAACAGCCGCAAAAGCGCTGGATCATCAGCCGCGTCAACGCCTACCACGGCAGCACGATCGCCGGCGCGAGCCTCGGCGGCATGAGCTTCGTGCACAAGCAGTTCGAGCCGCTGCCCTACGTGACGCACATCCGGCAGCCGTACTGGTACGGCGAGGGCGCGGGCCTGTCGCCGGAGGAATTCGGCGTGCAGGCCGCGCGCGCGCTCGAGGCCAGGATCGAGGAACTCGGCCCCGACAACGTGGCCGCGTTCATCGCCGAGCCGGTGCAGGGCGCCGGCGGCGTGATCATCGCGCCCGAGAGCTACTGGCCCGAAGTGCGCCGCGTGCTCGCGAAGTACGACATCCTGCTGGTCATGGACGAAGTGATCTGCGGCTTCGGGCGCACCGGCAAGTGGTTCGGCAATGTCCACTACGGCATGAAGCCCGACCTGATGACCTTCGCCAAGGCCGTCACCAACGGCTACCAGCCGCTCGGCGGCGTGATGGTCGGCGAGCGCGTCGCCGAGGTACTGACCAGGCGCGGCGGAGAATTCGGTCACGGCTTCACCTATTCCGGCCATCCTGCCGCCTGCGCCGCAGGGCTCGCGACGCTGAAGATCCTGCGCGAGGAAAACGTCATCGGGAACGTCGAGGCCGTCTCCGCCCCGCATCTTGCCCGGCGCTGGGCGGAGCTCGCCGATCATCCGCTGGTCGGCGAGGCGCGCACACTTGGGCTCTTCGGCGCGCTCGAACTGGTCAAGAACAAGAGCACGCGCGAGCGTTCCGCGCCCGGCGGTCGCGCCGGCGCCGTATGCCGCCAGGCCAGCCTGAACAACGGGCTGGTGATGCGCGCCACCGGTGACACCATGATCATTGCGCCGCCGCTGATCTGCACCACCGCCGAGCTCGACATGCTGGTCGAACGCGCGAAGGCGGCGCTCGACGAGACGGCGCGCGAACTCGGGGCCGGCTGAAGCGCAGGCGCCTTGCGCGCGCCACGCAAAGGCAATAGGGTAAAGGCCGGCCAACAACCCGAACGAGGATATCGATCATGGGCATTCTTTCGTGGATCGTGATGGGGCTGATCGTGGGCGTGCTCGCCAAGTTCATCATGCCCGGCAAGGATCCGGGCGGCTTCGTCATCACGGTGGCGCTCGGCATCGGCGGCGCCTTCGTCGGTGGCTACATCGCCTCGTTCCTGGGTATCGGCGCCGTCAGCGGTATCAATGTCGCCAGCATATTCATCGCCACGCTGGGCGCGATCGTGCTGCTCGCGGTATATCGCGCGCTGAAGAAGTGACGCCGGGGCCCGCGCGCCCCGCATCGCCTCCCTGCCCGTTCGCTTCCCGCGGCGGGGTGTCTTTGTCGTGACGAAGCGGTTACCATCTCGCCATCCCGCTCATCACCCACGCGCCGGCACCCGCCGGCGCGTGGCGTTTTGCGCCGGCACAACGATCACGCAAGGAGATTGACCATGAGCTCGCAGCCCGCCATCACCGTATCCAGCCTCGATCTGCAGCGCATCGAGCACGTGCTGCGCGCCGAGTCGGCGTCACACCTGCCCGGCATCGACGCACTGCAGGCCGAACTGGATCGCGCCAACGTGGTCGAACCCGTGGACATGCCGCCCGGGATCGTCACGATGAACTCCACCGTGCGTTTCTGCGACGACGCCACCGGGAACCGGCACGAGCTCACGCTGGTCTACCCCGATGGCGCCGGCGCGCCCGGCACGGTCTCGATACTGGCGCCCACGGGCAGCGCCCTGCTCGGGCTCTCCGTGGGGCAGTCGATCGAATGGCAGGTCCCCGGCGGGCGCAAGCTGCAGCTGCGCGTGCTCGAGGTGGTGCGCCAGCCCGAGGCCGAGGGCGAATACCATCGCTGACGCCGGCCACGTCACGGAGATCGCACGATGAACCGGACCATCCTCAGCGCCACGGATTTCTCCGCCGACGCGCGCCAGGCGGCGGAGCGCGCGGCACTGCTGTGCGCCGGCGGCGCGATGGCCGGCAGCACGCTGCTGCACGTGATGCAGGCCTCGTGGCTCGACTCGCTGCGCCGCCTGGTGAAGCTGCCGCCCGAGGCGGAAGCGGCGATGCTCGCCGAAGCCACGGCAGAGCTGGGGCACTGGGCCTCGGAGATCGGTGCCCGCACCGGCTTCGTGCCGCACACCGGCGTGCGCATCGGCAGCGTCGTCGATACGCTGCTGCGCGAGGCCGAGGAGCACGAACTGCTCGCGCTGGGCGCCCGCGGCCGGCATCCGCTGCGCGATTTCGCCCTAGGCACCACGGCCGAGCACCTGTTGCGCCGCACGCGCAAGCCCCTGCTGGTGGTGCGCCGTCCGGCCGCGTCCGGCTACCGGCGGGTGCTGGTCGCGCTGGATTTTTCGCCGCATTCGCGCACCGCGCTCGAGTGGGCCGTGCGGCTCGGCCCACTCGCCGAGGTGCACGCACTGCACGTCTTCGAAATGCCCTTCGAGGGGATGATGCACTACTCCGGCGTCGATTCGGCGCTCGTCGAGCAGTACCGCCGCGAGGCCCACGCGGAGGCAACCGGCGAAATGCGCCGCTTCATCGCCGACACCGCCATCGACCCACGGCAGCTGCGCACCGAGATCGCCGGCGGCGAGCACATTCCCAGCGCGCTGCAGGAACGGGCGCTCGCCCTCGATGCCGACCTGGTCGTGGTCGGCAAGCACGGCAAGTCGTTCGCCGAGCAGTTGCTGCTCGGCAGCGTGACGCTGCACCTGCTCGCCCAGTGCCCCTGTGACGTGCTCGTCGCGCAGTAGCGGAACCGGCTAGTGCCCCACGAACCGGCGCTGATCACCACCATCGCCGCCGCCTTCGGGCTGGCGCTGATCCTGGGCTTCCTGGCGGTGCGCCTGCGGCTGCCGGCACTGGTGGGCTACATGCTCGCCGGCGTGATCCTCGGCCCGGCCACACCGGGTTTCGTCGCCGACATCGAGCTCTCGCAGCAGCTGGCCGAGATCGGCGTGATGCTGCTGATGTTCGGGGTGGGATTGCACTTCTCGCTGGCCGACCTGCTCGCGGTGCGCCGCATCGCGCTGCCGGGCGCCATCGCGCAGATAGCCGCCGCCACCGTGCTGGGCGCGGGCCTGGCGCACCTCTGGGGCTGGAGCCCCGGCGCGGGGCTGGTGTTCGGGCTCGCGCTCTCGGTCGCGAGCACCGTGGTGCTGCTGCGCGCGCTGGAGAGCCGCGGCGTGCTCGACTCCATCAACGGGCGCATCGCCGTGGGCTGGCTGGTCGTCGAGGACCTGGTGATGGTGCTGGTGCTGGTGATGCTGCCGCCGCTCGCGGGTTGGCTCGGCGGCACCCAGGGCGACACCGCGCAGGACGGGCTGCTGGTCCCGTTCCTGGTCACGATCGGCAAGGTCGCGGCCTTCGTGGGGCTGATGCTCGTGGTCGGCAGGCGCGTGTTCCCGTGGCTGCTGTGGCAGGTCGCGCGCACCGGCTCCCAGGAGCTGTTCACGCTGTGCGTGATCGCGGCCGCGATCAGCATCGCCTGGGGAGCCGCCGCGATCTTCGGCGTGTCCTTCGCGCTCGGCGCCTTCTTCGCCGGCACGGTGCTGCGCGAGTCGGCGCTGAGCCACCGCGCCGCCGGCGAGACGCTGCCGCTGCGCGACGCGTTCTCGGTGCTGTTCTTCGTCTCGGTGGGCATGCTCTTCGACCCG
>DAORUQ010000208.1:0-3300 GCA_035433265.1 Pseudomonadales bacterium
GCGGCAAGTTGGTGATTGGCGAGATTTGCGCACATCTCGGCGAATTCGTCATCGCCGGTGATCTGCGAAATTGGGCGCACCGACACACCCTTCGTGCGCATGTCGAGGAGCAGGTAGGTCAATCCCGCCTGCGGCGGGCCGGATTTGCCCGTTCTGACCAGCAACAGGCACCGGTCGGCATACTGCGCCATGGTCGACCAGATCTTCTGGCCGTTGATCACGTAGCGG
This sequence comes from Pseudomonadales bacterium, assembly GCA_035433265.1. Classification (GTDB taxonomy): domain Bacteria; phylum Pseudomonadota; class Gammaproteobacteria; order Pseudomonadales; family UBA5518; genus UBA5518. The sequence goes on from DAORUQ010000208.1 coordinate 229, forward strand.
TCGCCACGGAGTTCCGCCCGCGTCTTCAGCGATGCCAGGTCAGAACCGGCATTGGGCTCCGAGAATCCCTGGCACCAGATCTCGCCGGCGAGGATGCCGGGCAGATACCTGTCGCGTTGGGCCGGCGTACCGCATTCCATCAAGGTGCAGGCGGCATGGTAGAGCGACACGAAGTAGAGGATCAGGCGCGGCGCGTCGGCGCGCGCGATCTCCTCGTAGATGACTTTCTGCTCGGCCAGCGAGCGGCCGCCGCCCGGCCAGCCCTGCGGCCAGTGCGGGGTGGCATAGCCGGCATCGACCAGCTTCGTGAACCACTCGCGCTGCGCGCGCACGAAGACATCCTGCGCCGATCCGGTCATCGCCGCGCGCCAGCCGGCGGGCACGTTCCGCGCGAGCCACGCCCTGACCTGCGCGCGCAGCGCCTCGATATTGCTGTCCGACTCCATTGTCCGCCCTTGCCGTTACGCCCGCTTGATCAGGCACCTATGCTAGCCAGCGCCGAGGGGGTTTCAAGCTCCGCGAACGCGGACGAATACCGGCGCGCCAGCGCGAGCGAAACCTCGCGCGACTGGTAACCGTCGCTGCCGAGCGTGGAGAGCCAGACCGGCATGCCGTAAGCCGGCGTGGCGCGGTATTGCAGCCAGGCTTGGGCGGCGGAGGGACGCTCGCTGGCAGGAACCTGCAGCGCCCCGCGGTATTCCTCGAGCAAGGCCGCTTCGTGGCCGCGACGGTCTTCCTCGGTGAGCGCACCGACCAGGAAATAACCCACGTCCTGCGACCAGCCGCCGCGGCGCACCACCTGCCAGTCGAGGAAACCCACCTCGCCGTCGGGCAACACGTAGGTGTTGCCGATGTGCGCGTCGCCGTGCAGCAGCGTCATCGGCCCCCGGCTCAACGAACCCACGTAGCGCGCCCACAGGTCCACGATCTGCTCGCCGTCATGGCGCGTCACTTGCGCGGGCAGCTGGCCCGCGCCGCGCTGCAGGCCCAGCGGAACGCGCTTCCTGAGCCCGACCTGCCAGCCCTTCGTGGGCTTCCAGGTCTTCACCCAGCGCAGTTGCGGGTGCGTCCTGCCCGAGAAGCCCCAGAACGCGCTGTGCAGCCGCGCCAGGGCGCGCAAGCCGTGCGCCACCTGGTCCACGCTCAGCGGGCGCGTGGCATCGCGCGGATCGGCGCCGCGCTGCGCGAGATCCTCCATCACGAGCAGGAAGTCCAGCCGCAGCCGGTCCACGACGGCCTTGTAGACCAGCGGGTGGTCCACCGGCAGCGCAACGCCGCAGGCGAACAGGCGCGCCTCGTTGAAGAGGTTGCCGTTGCGCAGGTGCACCCAGCGGTGGTGCGGCGAATGCGCCTTGAGGAATACCGTCGCGGGCCCGGCGCCGGCGGCGTAGCGCAGGGCGAAGCACGCGCGGCGATTGGTGCCGTCGTCGCGGGTCACGAGCTCGAGCGCCGCGACGCGGGCGCCGGGGCAGCGGCTTGCGATCGCATCGCTCATCCATGCCGGCGTCGCGTCCTCCCAGCGCGGCGGGATCCTCGCCGCCAGCAGGCGAAGACCCGGGAAGCTCATACGCGCACTTCGATCCAGTCGTCCACGACGCGCAGCTCGTAGGTCGTGATGGGCTGGGTCGCCGGCAGGTTGAGCGCGGCACCGGTCTCGAGGTTGAAGCGCGCGCCGTGCACCGGGCAGGTGATCATGCAGTGGCGCACCCGCCCGTTCACCAGCGGCTTGACCTGGTGCGAGCAGACGCCCGAGACCGCGAACAGCCGGCCATCCGTATGGCACACCAGCACCCAGGTGTTGTTCAGCTTCGCGGCTTTCTTCGACTCCGGCGGCAGCTCCGCCACCGTGCAGAATCGCGTGAATTCACCCGACAAGATCGATTACCCCTTGGTCCCGACGTACCTGTCGACGGCGCGCTCGAAGTGGCGGATGCGTATCTCCTGGTAGTTGCCGAGCGTGAGTCCGCGCTTGGCGCTGGCCTCGATGCCTTCCTGCTGCAGGATCAGGTTGTCCGTGTCCTGGTCGAGGATGGCGCCGAAGCCCGGATCCATGCCCTCGGCCTCGGTGAAGGACTGCTCGTCGGTGAGGCGCACCGGCTCGGCCGGATACGGGCGCTTGCCGTCGAGCGGCACCGGGCGCAGGAACAGCACCTCGTACAGCGTCCAGCGGTGATCGCGCGGGTCGGGGCGGAAGCGGTAGACCATCGGCAGCGAGATGCCGGGGAACAGGAAGATGTTCGGGAACAGCGTGTACGAGAAGCAGTCGAGCAACTCCGCATCCGACACGCCGCCGAGATCGGTATTGGTGGCCTTCTCGAACATGCCGCGGAACATGTCGGCCATGGCCTGGCGCGCCGTGCCGCCCTCGGGCAGTTTGCGCTCGACATCGCCGAGCGCGCTGCTGTCGCCCAGCGTGAACTGGTCCATGATGTCCTGCTCGGTGTACTTGCCGTAGTGATGCGGGCTCAGCACGCCCAGCGGCGAGATGAAGCGGTTCACGTGCTCGCCGTAGACGTCGTACTGCGAGTTGGCGTCGGCGTTCGTCACCGAGACCTGCGGGTGCGTGTCGAGAACATGGTAGGCCTCCATGAACGCGGCTATCGACAGCTTCCAGTTGGCCGGCAGGCGCTTGGCAACGTGGCAGTAGATGTAGCGGTCCTCGAGCTTCCACTCCCTGATGTGCGCCATTGCCGCGGGGCCGATGTAGTCGGCCAGCGTGGGCGCGTCGGGGTCCATGTTGATGAACACGAAACCGCCGAGCAGCTCGACGCGGACCTGCGGCAGCTTGTTCGTCGCGATGTCGACGTGCGGGAAGTCCCACGGGCACAGCAGTTCCTTCTGCGAGCCGTCGAGGTTCCAGCTCCAGCCGTGGAAGCTGCACTTGAACTCGGTGGTGTTGCCCTCGGTGCCCGAGGCGCGCAGCTTGGTGCCGCGATGCAGGCAGGCGTTGTAGTAGGCGCGGACTTCGTTTTCGGCCACGCGCGTGACGATGAACGAGTGCCGGCCGATGTCGTAGACGTGGTAGTCGCCGACTTCCGGGATGTGCTCCTCGCGGCAGGCGAACTGCCAGGT
>DAORUQ010000208.1:3400-5131 GCA_035433265.1 Pseudomonadales bacterium
CGTGGTAGTCGCCGACTTCCGGGATGTGCTCCTCGCGGCAGGCGAACTGCCAGGTACGCGTCCACAGCCGCTCGAATTCCCGCTCGGCATAGGCGGCCTCGGTGTAGCGATCCGTGGAGATGTCGTCATCGCCGAGGAACTCGTAGGATTCGGAGCACACCCAGCCCGGCGCCTTGACCCGGTCGCTCGCGATGATTTCCTGCGTGCTCGGCGCGCCGGGATAGCGGGCCGCACCCCTGGCGAGATTCCGCGCTTCGGTACCGATGGGCTTGTTCATTGGGATCCTCCAAATGCCTGCAGCTCACGCTCGCGCCGGGAGGGGCGATGCCGGCCGCGATTATGCCACCCGGGCACGACGCGCCAAAATGACCACGCAGGCATACACACTTGCCTGATCCTGCCAGCCCCTTCAATGGCCTCGCGGCGCGCCGCTACACTACCGCCACGCAACGCTCGGCAACCGCCCGGAGGACGAATCGATGATCAGGGGCATACACCACGTGGGGGTCCACGTGCGCGACCTCGACCGGATGATCCGGTTCTACCGCGAAGCCTTCGGCTTCGAGCTGGTCGGCGAGCCGTTCGGCTGGCGCGACAACGACTTCATCGACCGCATCATCGACGTGCCGAACTCCGCGGCGCGCGGCGCCATGCTGCGCGCCGGCACCTGCTTCATGGAACTGTTCGAGTACAGCGAGCCGGCGCCCGGCGTGACCGCGCCGCTGAACGCCTACGACAAGGGCTACACGCACTTCTGCGTCGACGTCACGGACATCGAGCACGAGTTCGAGCGCCTGAAAGGGCTCGGCATGACCTTCGGCCAGCCGGCGCCGATAGATGCCGGCCACGTGAAGACGATCTACGGCCGCGATCCCGAGGGCAACCTGATCGAGATCCAGCAGACGGCGGAGAACTGCGACTTCCCGCTGCACAGCCTGCCGCCGGTTCCCCGCTAGCGGCGCGCGGGCGGCGCCGATGACACGCTCCGTGACCACGCTCGACGACAAGTACCTGCAGTCGGGCGGACGCGTCTTCCTCTCGTCCAATCAGGCCCTGGTGCGCCTGCCGCTCGACCAGGCGCGGCGCGACCGCGCCGCCGGGCTGAAGACCGCCGGTTACATCTCGGGCTATCGCGGCTCGCCGCTGGGGGTCTACGACTCCGCGCTGTGGGGCGCGCAGAAACTGCTGGACCAGCACCAGGTGGTGTTCCGGCCGGGCCTGAACGAGGAGCTCGCGGTCAGCGCGATTCGCGGCACCCAGCAGCTGCCGTGGTTCGGCAAGCCGGAGTTCCAGGGCATCTTCGGCCTGTGGTACGGCAAGGGCATCGGCGTCGATCGCGCCTGCGAATCGCTGAAGCTCGGCAATTTCGAGGGCGCCGCCGCGCACGGCGGCTTCCTGGCCGTGGCCGGCGACGATCACGGCGGCAAGTCTTCCGACAGCGCGCACCAGTCCGAGCACACGCTGATCGCGGCCATGCTGCCGATCCTCTACCCCGCCACCGTGGGCGAGATCATCAAGTTCGGCCTGTTCGGCTGGGCCATGTCGCGCTACAGCGGCTGCTATGTCGGGCTGAAATGCATCACCGACACGCTGGACCTGACGGCCTGTGTGGATCTGCCCGATCCGCATCGCCCCTACCTCACGCCCACCGACATCCAGCTGCCGCCCGAGGGGCTCAACCTGCGCCCGAACCTGCCGCCGCTGGTGGAGGAGGACTGGCTGGTCAACCAC
>DAORUQ010000209.1:0-5106 GCA_035433265.1 Pseudomonadales bacterium
GGGAAGCGTTCGATGATGCGCTGGCGGTTGGCGCGCAGGCACTGCTTCATCAGCGCGCTGCGCGCATCGGGCGATGCCGGCATCGGCGGCTCGGCGAGCGCGGCGAGCAACGGGTCGCGGATGGCGCTGCCGCGGCCCAGGCAGTCCTCGAGCTGCGCCGAGTAGTCGGCGATCTGCTCCAGCAGCACCGGGGCGAAATTCACCACCGCGCGCGCCCCGGGGTGCGCCTCGAGGTGGGCCGCCATATCGACGTAGTCCTTCACCGCATGCAGGTAGGTCCACGGGAACTGGTACTGCCCGCTGCGCAGGTCACGGTACTCGGGCTGGTGCATGTGCCAGCACAGCACGACTTCCATGCGCTGCGCCTCAGCCATGGTGGAGCTCCTGTCCCATCATCTCCGGCGTGACCAGCACGATGCCCCGGGGCGAGACGTGGAAGCGTCGCGCGTCCTCCACCGGATCGAAACCGATAGTCGTGCCCGGCGGAATCACGCAGCGCTTGTCGATCACGGCGCGGCGGATGCGCGAACGCCGGCCGATGTCGACGTCGGGGAAAATCACCGAATCCGCGACAGTGCAGTACGAATGCACGCGCACGTTCGAGAACAGCAGCGAGCGCTTCACGCTGGCTCCCGAGACGATGCAGCCACCCGAGACCATCGAGTCCACGGCCGATCCGCGCCGCCCCTCGTCGTCGAACACGAACTTCGCCGGCGGCGACTGCTCCTGGTATGTCCAGATGGGCCAGTCGTGGTCGTAGAGGTTGAGCTCGGGCGTGACGCCGATCAGCTCCATGTTCGCCTGCCAGAAGGAATCCACCGTGCCCACGTCGCGCCAGTAGGCCTGCGCGCCGGTCTGCGGGTCGCGGAAAGGATAGGCGAACACGTTGTAGCGCCGGATGAGCGAGGGGATGATGTCGCGGCCGAAATCGTGCGTCGATGCCTCGGCATGGCGGTCGCGCGCCAGCTCGTCGAACAGCATGCGCGAGTTGAAGATGTAGATGCCCATCGAGGCCAGCGCGCGCTCCGGATTGCCGGGCAGCGGCTGCGGATGCTCGGGCTTCTCGGCGAACTCGGTGATGCGCCACTGCGCGTCCACCGCCATGACCCCGAAGGCGCTCGCCTCCTCCCGCGGCACCTCGATGCAACCGACCGTCACGTCGGCACCGCTCTCGGCATGCGCGGCCAGCATGCTGCCGTAATCCATCTTGTAGACGTGATCGCCGGCCAGGATCAGCACGAATTCCGGGGCGTGGCGGTGGATGATGTCGAGGTTCTGCAGCACCGCGTTCGCGGTGCCCTCGTACCACGAGGTCTCGATGCGCTGCTGTGCCGGCAGCACCTCGACGAACTCGCCGAGCTCCGCGCGCAGGAAACTCCAGCCGTGCTGGATGTGACGGATCAGCGAATGCGATTTGTACTGCGTGAGCACCGCGACCTGGCGGATACCGGAGTTGACGCAGTTGGACAGCGTGAAGTCGATGATGCGGAACTTGCCGCCGAAGGGCACCGCGGGCTTGGCGCGCCAGTCAGTCAGCTGCTTCAGGCGCGAACCGCGCCCCCCGGCGAGGATCAGCGCCAGCGTGTCGCGCGTCAGCCGGCTCACGAAGCGGGGGGATCGGTTGGGCGTCATGTCGCGCTGCTCCCTGGTCAGGTCGGTCCGCATCTTTGCAGGCACATCACGTGCCGTTTGTAACGATTGTCATAATCCTATCTAATCATGACACTTTGCAGTATCCGAGCAGTAGCGCCGAATTCCCCGATGCACCGAAGTCCTGACCTGGATCACGCCGCGGCCGATGCCGCGCTGCTCGCGCGCGAGGACGTGCGCCGCCTGCTCGCCTCGCGCCTGCACGACCCCTTCGCCCTGCTCGGGCGCCACGGTGAGGAGATCCGGCTGTGGCGCCCCTGGGCGGTGGCCGCCTGGGTCGGCGCCGAGCGCGTGCCGGCGCGCCGCGTCGGGACAAGCGGCCTGTTCGTGCTGCGCCACGACGGCGCGCCAGGGCCGCATCCCGAGGTGCACTGGCGCGACGTGGCCGGCGCCTTGCACTGCGACATCGACCCCTACGGTTTCCCGCCGCAAATCGGCGACCTCGACCTGCATCTCTTCGGCGAGGGCCGCCACCGCCACGCCTACCGCATGCTCGGCGCGCACCCGTGCACCGTGGACGGCATCGCGGGTACGCGTTTCGCCACCTGGGCCCCGAACGCCGAGCGTGTCAGCGTGGTCGGGGACTTCAACCAGTGGGACGGCCGCTGCCACCCGATGCGCGTGCGCGGCGCCAGCGGGGTCTGGGAGCTGTTCCTTCCGGGCGTCGCTCCCGGCGCGCTGTACCGCTTCGAACTGCGCTCGCGCCATGACGGCTCGCTGCACCTGAAGGCCGACCCCTACGGCCAGCAGTTCGAGCGCCGCCCCCACACGGCCTCGATCGTCACGGCACCCCCTGCCCACGCGTGGCAGGACAGCGAGTGGATGGAGCGGCGACGCGAATGGGACTGGCTGCATGCGCCGGTGTCGGTCTACGAGCTGCATCTGGGCTCGTGGCAGCGGCGCGAGGACGGCGAGTTCCTCGATTATCGCGAGCTCGCGCACCGCGTCGCCGAGCATGCAATCTGGCTGGGCTTCACGCACATCGAGCTGATGCCGGTCACGGAGCACCCGCTCGACGCCTCCTGGGGCTACCAGGCCACCGGCTACTTCGCGCCGACCAGCCGCTTCGGCAGCCCCGACGATTTCCGCTACTTCGTGGACCATTGCCACCAGCGCGGCATTGGCGTTCTGCTCGACTGGGTGCCGGCGCATTTCCCGCGCGATGCGCACGCGCTGGCGCGCTTTGACGGCACGCCGCTCTACGAGCACGCCGACCCCAGGCGCGGCGAGCACCGCGACTGGGGCACGCTGATCTACGATTTCGGGCGCAACGAGGTGCGCAACTTCCTGCTCGCCAGCGCCAACTGCTGGCTGGAGGAATTCCACATCGACGGCCTGCGCGTCGATGCGGTCGCCTCGATGCTCTACCTCGACTACTCGCGCGAGCCCGGCGACTGGACGCCGAACGTGCACGGCGGGCGCGAGAACCTCGAGGCGATGCAGTTCCTGCGCGAACTGAACGAACTCACGCACGGCGAGCATCCGGGCACGCTGACGATTGCCGAGGAATCCACGGCGTGGCCGCAGGTCACGCGCCCGGTGTGGCTCGGCGGCCTCGGCTTCTCGATGAAATGGAACATGGGCTGGATGCACGACACCCTGGGCTACATGGCCCACGACCCGGTGCACCGCGTCTACCACCACCCGGAGCTCACCTTCGGCCTGCTTTACGCGTTCACCGAGAACTTCCTGCTGCCCTTCTCGCACGACGAGGTCGTGCACGGCAAGGGCTCGATGCTCGGCAAGATGCCGGGCGACGACTGGCAGCGTTTCGCGAACCTGCGCCTGCTGTACCTGTACCAGTACACCTATCCGGGCGCCAAGCTGATGTTCATGGGCGGCGAGTTCGCCCAGGGGCGCGAGTGGAACCACGCCCAGGCGCTCGAATGGGCGGCGCTCGAGGGCGAGCGCGAACGCGGCGTGTTCGCGCTGGTGCGCGACCTGAACCACCTGTACCGCGATCAGTTCGCGCTGCACGGGCACGGTTTCGAGCAACAGGGCTTCGAATGGATCGATTGCCACGACGCCACGCAATCGGTGATCAGCTACCTGCGCCGCGCCGGCGACGAGTGCTGCGTGGTGGTGCTGAACTTCACGCCGGTGCCGCGCCGGGGCTATCGCATCGGCGTGCCCGAGAGCGGCAGTTATCGCGAGCTGCTGAACACCGATTCGCGCTATTACGCCGGCAGCGATCTCGGCAACGGCGCGCCGCTGACCGCCGTCGCCGAGCCGCTGATGGGGCGCCCGTTCTCGCTCGGCATCACGCTGCCGCCACTGGCGGGCCTCGTGCTCAGGCGCGAAGGGGGTTGAGACGATGCGCGTGCTGTTCGTCACCTCCGAGGCGCACCCGCTGATGAAGACCGGCGGGCTCGCCGATGTCTCGGCCAGCCTGCCGCGCGCGCTGCAGTCACTGGGCCACCAGGTGACGCTGCTGATGCCGGCCTACCGCGACGCGCTCGCGGCGGCCGGTCCGCTGGGCGTGAAGCTCGCCGCCACGCGCGACGTGGACGGGCGCCATGTGCGCCTGCTCCAGACGCGGCTGCCCGGCAGCCGCAACAAGGTGTGGCTGCTCGACTGCCCGGCGCTGTTCGACCGTCCCGGCAACCCTTACCACGATGCCAGCGGCCTCGCCTGGGCCGACAACGCCGAGCGCTTCATGCTGCTGTGTCGCGTGGGCGCGCTGCTCGCCGACGATGCATTCGGACTGGGTTGGCGCCCCGAAGTGGTGCACTGCAACGACTGGCAGAGCGCCCTGGTGCCGTTGCTGCTGCACGCGCGCCACCCGCGGCCGGCACTGGTCTTCACGATCCACAACCTCGCCTACCAGGGCCTGTTCCCCCGCGAGGAATTCATGCGCCTGGGCATCGCGCCGGATTACTGGCACCCGGATGCGCTGGAGTTCCATGGGCAGCTGAGCTTCATCAAGGGTGGCATCGTGTTCGCCGACCGTGTGACCACGGTGAGCCCCAGCTACGCGCGCGAGATCCAGGGCGCGGAATTCGGCCACGGACTCGACGGGCTGCTGCGCCACCGCGCGCCGGTGCTGAGCGGGATCCTGAACGGCATCGACACCACGGCGTGGAATCCCTCGCGCGACCCGGCGCTCGCCCTCAACTACGGCGCGACCACGCTGGCGCGCAAGCGACAGAACAAGATCGCGCTGCAGGCCGAAACGGGCCTCGACACCGATCCCGCCACACCGCTGTTCGCGTTCATCGGCCGCCTCGCCGAGCAGAAGGGCATCGACCTGCTGCTGCAGGCGCTGCCCGTGCTGCTGGAACACCCGGCGCAGGTCGTGATGCTCGGCAGTGGTGATGCGGCCTACGAGACGGCGCTCGCGGCGCTCGCCGACGCGCATTCGGGGCGCTTCGCGCTGCGCATCGGCTACGACGAGGTGCTGGCGCATCGCATCGAAGCCGGTGCCGACATCTTCCTGATGCCCTCGCGCTTCGAGCC
>DAORUQ010000210.1:0-5101 GCA_035433265.1 Pseudomonadales bacterium
GGCGCATCGTGCGCAGCTGTGCCAGCAGCGCATCGTCGATGAAATGGGTCTTGAGCAGAACGGCGATCACGGGATTCAGATGGGCTCCGACGACCCGGCCGCAAGCACGGCCGGTGCAGGCGGCAAGGATAATCGCGCTGCCGCCAGCAGGCCAGCCGCGACAGCGCTGCACTGTCGCCGGGCACGGCAGCGCTCGCCGACCGATGGCACACCCTGCTCATTTCCGCTATAAAGCCGCAGCCGCACTACAACAACGGAGAAACCATGAGCAGCGCACACAGAATCGCGACCGTGAACAAGTACGTGGAGGCCTTTGCCCGCAAGGACATCGGCCTGATCCGCGAGATATTCGCCGACAACGCCACCGTCGAGGACCCGGTCGGAACCGATGCGCACAAGGGCATCGCGGCAATCAGCGCGTTCTACGAGGGCAGCTTCGGCGCCGATGCCCGGCTGAGCCTCACCGGGCCCGTGCGCTGCGCCGGCAACGCCGCGGCGTTTGCCTTCGAAGTGCATGTGGCCGGCATGAAGATTGAAGTGATCGACGTGTTCGAGTTCGACGCCGAGGGCAAGGTCGTGTCGATGAAGGCCTACTGGGGCCAGGAAAACATCTCGCAGTAGGCCCGCCGATGCAATACGGGCCGCTGCATGCCGCCAGGGACGGCGGTGTCGTCGTCGTCACGATCGACTCGCCGCCGCTGCAACTCGTCGATGCTGCGTTCATCGGCGGCCTGCTCGAATTGCTGCCCGCGCTGGAGTCCGACCCGGCGCCGAGGGTGGTGGTGTTCCGCAGCGCGGATCCCGACTACTTCCTGATGCACGGTGATGTCGAGTATCTGCTGGGCGCAGCGCCGGCCCACGGCGAGCCGGTCAGCGAGCCCAACATCGCCGCCGCGACCTTCGACCGGCTGCACCACGCCCCGTTCCTGACGATCGGCGTGCTCGACGGCATCGCCCGCGGTGGCGGCTGCGAGTTCCTGTCCGCGCTGGACCTGCGCATCGGCTCCCCGCGCGCCGTGATCGGACAACCGGAGGCCGCCATGGGCATCCTGCCCGGCGCCGGCGGCACCGTGCGCTGGTCGCGCCTGGTGGGTCGCGCCCGGGCCCTCGAGCTCCTCCTCACCGGGCGCGACATCCACGCGCAGGAGGCGCTCGCGCTGGGCTGGCTGCAGGCGCTGGTCCCGCGCGAACGCCTCGACGAGGAAGCGGCGTCGCTGGCCGCGCGGATTGCTCACCTGCCCGCGGCCGGCATCGCGGCGGTGAAACAGGTGGTGGATGCCGCGCTCGGGGCCGAGCGCGGCGCCCTCGTCGCCGAGAGCGACGCACTCGAGCGCCTGATGGCCGCGGGCCAGCACCGCGCCCCCATGCGCCGCTTCCTCGCCGCCGGCGGACAGACCCGCGCGGGCGAACTGACGGGCGTGACCGCGCTCCTCGACGCCATGCTCGGGATCGAGCGCGACCCGTAGGTTCGCCCCGCGGCACCGGCGCTGGAAATCCGCGCCGATGCGGCGTAGATTCCGGCCGGGACCGCGCAGGAGGCCGTATGGGCAGGTCGTTGTGGCTGGCTCTGCTGATACTCGTGTCCGGCTGCACGAATGCACCCGGACGTCCCGTCAGCGGCAACCTCACGCCGCGCGACGTGCTGGCGGGCACCCCGATCATCGGCACGCAGGCCCCGGCGCTCCTGCCTGCCGAGGATCTGCTCGCACTCGACCAGCCGATGCGCGCCTTCCTGGCACGGCACATCGACATGAGCGCCGGCGCCACGCAACGCCTGGAACAGCTCGTGACGGCGCTCGACGACGAGCGCAGTTTCGGGCTGCGCTACACCGATGCGACACGCACTGCGCCCGAGACCTTCCGCAGCCGCGACGGCAATTGCCTGGCGCTCACCAACCTCTTCGTCGCGCTGGCGCGCGGCGCGCGACTCGACGTCAGCTACCAGGAGGTGGACATTGCGCCCGACTGGCAAATGCAGGGCGATATGTTCCTTTTCTACCGGCACATCAACGCAGTGGTCGATCTGGGCGCGGCGGGGCGGCGCACCGTCGATTTCAGCAGTGAGCAGCCGACGCGCAGCGAGAACCGCAGGCGCGTTTCCGACGCGCGCGCCCGGGCGCACTACCACGGCAATCTTGCGGTCGCGCTGATGCAGGCGGACGACCCGGGCAATGCATTCCTGAGCCTGCGCCGCGGACTGCAGGCCGATGACAGCTTCTCGCCGCTGTGGACCAACCTGGGGGCGCTCTATCTGCGGGTCGACGCCACGGCACACGCCGAAGCGAGCTATCTCGAGGCCCTGCGCCGCAGGCGCACCGACATGGTAGCCATCAGCGGACTGGCGCGCGTCTATGAGCGCATCGGCGACGAGCGCCGCGCGGCGCGCTATCACGAGCTGGCCGCAAACTTCCGCAACGAGAATCCTTTCTTCCGCGTCCAGCAGGCGCGCACGGAGTTGCTGGCCGGGAATCCCGAGCGCGCGCTGCGGCACCTGGATTTCGCGATTGCCCGCCGACCGGGCGACGCCTCGTTCCTGCGCCTGCGTGCCAGCGTCCTGCTGCAACTGGGCGACACCGAACGCGCACGTGCCGACCTGCAGCAGGCTGCTGCGATCGCGCGCGCCGAACAGATTCCCGTGGCATCCCACCCCGCCCGGGATGGCGCCTAGGAGGATCCGTTCACCCGCACCGCATACTCTGCGTGCAACCGTGACAGCAGCGCGTCCTTCTCCTCCCACAGGCGATTCACCCACTGCTGGAACGCGAACCGGTAGGTCTCGTCCCGGTCGTAGTTGCGACCGATGAAATCGCCGGGAATCTCCACCTGCTCCAGGCGCACCACGACCTGCCCGAGCCTGCCCGACAGCAGGTCCCAGAACCCGGGCACGCCGCCCGGGTAGTGAATCGTCACGTTCAGCATGGCGCTCAACTGATCGCCCATGGCGTCCAGCACGAACGCGATGCCGCCCGCCTTCGGCTTCAGCAGGTAGCGAAACGGCGAGCCCTGGGCGGCGTGCTTGGCCGGGGTATTGCGCGTTCCCTCGAGAAAGTTGAACACGCAGACATGGCTGAGCCGGAAGCGCTCGCAGGCCTTGCGCGTGGTGAGCATGTCCTGCCCGCGCTTCTCCGGGTAGCGCTCCAGGTATTCGCGTGAGAACCGCTTCATGAACGGAAACTCGAGCGCCCACCAGCACAGCCCGATCACCGGGACCCAGATCAGTTCCTGCTTGAGGAAGAATTTCAGGAATGGCGCACGGCGGTTCAGCAGGTACTGCAGCACGAGGATGTCGACCCAGCTCTGGTGATTGGAGGTCACGAGGTAGGAATGCCCGGAATCCACGCCCTCCAGGCCGCGCACGTCCCAGCGCGTGCGCTGCACGAGGTTCATCCAGAACTTGTTGATATCGATCCAGGTTTCCGCGCACCAGTGCATCGCGCGGTTGATCACGCGCCGGGCCGCCGGGAACGGCAGTGCCGCCTTGAACAGCGCGCCGATGAACAGCGGCCAGCACAGTACCAGGGTGTTGGTGGCAAGAATTAACGAGGCAATGATGCCCCGCAGGATGGAAGGCAGGAAGTGCAGCATCGGGGCGAGGCGCTCGGGCGGATTTGCCGCGGGATTCTAGCGCGAACCCCGGCGGTACAGAATCGCCGCGACGCCTGGCGCGGGCACGCGCGCCCGGCAAACCGCGCCGGCGCGCGAACGTTGCAGCGCCCGGCACGCGGCCCCGCCGCTCAACCCCGGCGCAGCAAGCGCCCGAGCAGCGAGCGGTCGGCGAGGACCCGGTGCGCGGCATTGTGCCCCGGCGCGCCGGTGACGCCACCGCCGGGATGCGTGCCCGCGCCGCACATGTACAGGCCCTTCAGCGGCCCGCGATACGCCCCATGGCCGAGCACCGGGCGCGCGGACCACAACTGATCGAGCGACATGTTGCCGTGCATGATGTCGCCGCCGACGAGCCCGAAGGTGCGCTCCAGGTCGAGCGGCGAAAGGATCTGGCGCCCCAGCACCGAGGCCCCGAAACCCGGCGCATACGCCTCGACGGTGGCGATGACACGATCGGCCGCCGCCTCGCGCTCCTCGTCCCAGCTGCGCCCGCCCGGCAGCACCGGCGCGAACTGCTGGCAGAACAGGCTGGCGACGTGCCCACCGGGCGGCGCGAGCGAATCGTCGACGATCGAGGGGATCAGCATCTCGACGATCGGCGCCTTCGACATGCCGGATTGCCTGGCATCGAGGAAGGCCTGGTCCATGTAATCGAGCGTCGGGGCGATGATGATGCCCGACTGCAGATGCTCGCCCTCGCCCGGCAGGCAGCTGAAGTTCGGCAGCCGCGACAGCGCCACGTTCATGCGCAAGGTGCCCGAGGCGGCCTTGAACGCGCGGATGCGGCGCAGGAAATCCGCGGGCAGCTCGGACGGCGCGATCATGCGCTCGTACAGCAGCTTCGGCCCCACGTTCGCGATGACCATGTCGGCCATCACCTCCTCGCCGCTCTCCAGCCGTACACCGACAGCGCGGCCGGCATCGACGATCACCTGCGCGACCGCCGCTTCCAGGCTGATCTGCACGCCCATGCCCTGCACGATCGTCGCCATCGCCTGCGTGATCGCCCCCATGCCGCCGAGCACATGGCCCCAGGCGCCCTTGTTGCCGTTCACCTCGCCGAAGACGTGGTGCAGCAATACATAGGCCAAGCCCGGCGTGTCGGGGCTCGCATAGTTGCCGACCACGGCATCGAAGCCGAAGGCCGCCTTGACCGCCTCGCTCTCGAACCAGCCGTCGAGGAATGTACGCGCCGATTTCGCGAACAGATCCAGCATGTCGCGCTGCGTCGCGAGCGCGAGTCCGGCCACGCGACGGCCCTGGCGCGCGGCATCGAGGATCGCCGTCAGCCCGTCGCCGAGGTTCGGCGGCGCCTTCAACGCGAGCTCGCGCAGCACGTCGGCGACCGCTTCCAGCGCCGCGTAGTACGCCTGCAGGATCCCGGCGTCGTGCGCCGAGAAGCGGCGAAATTCCCGTTGCGTGCGCTCCAGCCCGCCGCCGAGCTTCAGGTAGCCGCCGTCGGGCTGGGGCAGGAAATTCGAGATCGGCCGCTCGA
>DAORUQ010000211.1:0-5101 GCA_035433265.1 Pseudomonadales bacterium
CAGGGCGCCGAACGCGGCGGCGATCTCGATGGCGTCGGCCAGGGGCCGGATGCTCGCGGGCGGCGTGCCGGGAATATCGGTGTAGCCGATCTCCTCGCCGCCGCGGACCTCGCTGCGCGCGATGATCGCGGGCCACTGCGCCGCGGCGCGCCGGCCGATATCGGCGAGCGTGCGCGCGAGCGAGGGGTGGCGCGTCGCAGCGCTCGCGCGCTCGCGCCGGTCGCGCAGCACCCGGGCCGGGTTGCCCGCCACCACCGCCCAGTCGGGCACGTCGCGGGTCACCACCGCGCCCGCCGCGACGATGCAGTGGCTGCCGACGCTGACGCCGTCCAGCAACAGCGCGCCCGAGCCGATCCACACATCGTCCCCGATGCGGATGCCTTTCGACGACAGGCCCTGCGCGTGGATGGGCCGGTCGAGCCTGGCGTGGTTGTGGTTGAAGCCGAGGATGCTCGCGTGCGCGCCGACACGCACGTGATCGCCCATGGTCACCGTGCCGCGCACCACGGCGAACGGGTTGATCGTGCAGTGGCTTCCGGCGTTCAGCTGATCCGTGACATAGGCCTGGGCCGCGATATAGCACTGGTCACCGAGCGTTACCTTGCCGGGCACGAAACCGGCCTGCGGCGAAATGAAGCAGCGCGATCCGCAGCGCAGGCGATCCGCGGCGGCCCAGTGCGCCTGGAAGGCCAGCTGTTGCGCGCGCGCGTCCGCCGAAGCCTCGCCCCAGAACAACCAGGGGCAGTAATCGAAGCGCGTCGACAGGGCACTGCCTGCGGCATCCACCGCGCCCGGCTGGCCCACGGCCGCCGTGCCCTGGCGCTCGATCCAGCGCAGGAACGCCACCGTCGCGGGCTGGCGCAGACGTCCATGGCGCAACGCGCTCGTGCGTTGCTTGGCATCGACGATCATCGCGGTGTGGGCAAGATCGTCCGGACCGTGGCGTCCGGTATCGAGATATTCCCGCACCGAGCGTTGCATGGCGGCGAGTTCGTGCTTTCCCGCGAGGATCTGCTGGTACAGTCGGGACACGTGCGTGCCGCCGAGCTCGTTGCGCCCGGCGAGCCGGCCCTGCAGCGTGCTGAGCCCCGCCTTCAGGCTCAGCTGCTCGAAGGAGCGCACCGGGTAATGGCGCAACACGGTGTGCTGCAGCGTCGTCACGGGCTGCGAGGACGGCTCCCTGACGCCCTTGAACACGACGCGGTGGCTGCCCTTCTCGAGATCGTAGCGATCCAGGTAGGGCCGGATCAGGCGGCAGTTGAGCGCCAGCTTCCACACATAGGGGTTCAGCCCGGGATCGGGCGGCGTATAGGCGTAGCGGTGCCGGATGCGCCGTGCGGGATGCTGTTCGGCCGCATCGTCGCCCCCCGCCGGCACGTGCTGCACCCAGCGCAGCCTGGCGTGGCTGTCCGCGAGCCTCGCCAGCTCCGCCTCCAGCGCGACGCGGCCATCGGCGTCGAGGAACTCGTCGGCATCCAGCGGGATCACCCAGTCGGGCTCGAAGCGCGCGAGCGCGTCGGCCAGCAGGGCATTGGTCACGGCGGCCTGCCGGAAGGCGGCGGTCTCGATCCGCGTCACCGTCAGCGGCAAGCCCTCCTCGACGAGCGCCTGCAGGATGTCGCGCGTGCCGTCGAGCGAGTTGTGCTCCGCGATCAGCAGGTGATCGACGTAGTCGAGATTGTCGCGCACGAATGCCTCCACCACGTCGGCCTCGTTGCCGATCATGGCGATCGCGACCAGCTTCAGCGTGCCGCCACGCTCGCGCGCGGGGAGCGACGCGCCGCGTGAATCGGCCCCCGTATCCGGGTCGGGCGATGCTTCCTGTGGCGCGAGCCGGACGGGCTCGAGGCGCCGGGCGACCGTGCGCGCTGCCGGAGCCAATGGCTGATCGAGCAGCGCCGCGCGGGTTGCCTCCAGGCAGGCGTGGCCGTACAGCTGGTCCGGCTCGAGATAGGCGCCTTCGGACCACTCGTTCCACGCGTTGACGAACAGCAGCTGGCGCTCGCCCCGGAACGCGCGCTGCGTCGACTGCACCGTCGCGCGCAGCCAGGCGTGATAGGACTCCACGGAAAAATTCACCGCGATGTGCGCCGAGTTGCCGCGCCGCGCGGTGTTGTCCCAGGCCAGCATGACACCGCGATGGAGCGGGTAATCCGGGAGCGGGCGTTCGCGAAAACCGGATGCGACCCTCGCATAGTCGCTAAGCGCACCGGTGAAACTGGCATCCAGGCCGACGGCGTGCGCCGGCAGCGCGGCCTCCTGTGTCGAGCCGTGCGGCGGGAATTCACAGGCCGCGTCGAAGCCGGCGGCCACCGCTTGCGCCCCGGATTGCCCGAAAGTTTCCGCCGCCACCAGGTACGGCGCCGGCAGGCCGTGGCGCGCGAGCTCCTGGCGCCACGCCGCCACCGTCGCGGCGAGATCCTCGATCAGCGCCGCGCGATAGATCAGCAGCACCGGCCGGCCATCGACGCGGATGTAACGGGGATCCTGCAGGTACGGCACGATGCTGCGGATGAACGCCAGGTTGTTTTCCCGGCTGTGGTCCTGCGCCATGAGCACGTCCTGCTCGCGACCGTCCCAGCGCCGGGTCCAGTTCTCGTTGGCCCAGCACAGGCAGAACGGGAAATCCGGCGCTCCCGACGCGAGCATCTCGCGCAGCGGGCGATCGAGCAGCTGCACCGAGTCCTTGAACCAGTAGTAGTAGTAACAGAAGCCGTGGATGCCATGGCGACCCGCCAGTTCCGCCTGCGCCTCGCGCACCTCGGGAACCCGCAGGTCGTAGAAGCCGAGATCGGCGGGCAGTCGCGGCTGCTGATGACCGGGGAACAGCGGACGCGCCTGCGTGACATTGGTCCACTCCGTGAACCCCTTGCCCCACCACGCATCGTTCTGCGGGATCGGATGGAACTGCGGCAGGTAGAAGGCGATCAGCCTCGGCAAGGTCCCGGGTGTCAATTACGTGATTCCGTTTGGATGGCTCGGCTCAATCATGTGCATCCCGCGCGGCGATCAGATCTTCGGCAAGGGCGAGCAGCGTGACGGGCGCCAGCTCGCGACCGCGACCGATTTCCAGCAGTCGCCATTCACGTAGCTGCCGCGCGGCGAAAACCCGCTGCAGCGCTTGCGGCCGGTCCGCGCAGGCGCGCCTGACCTCGGCGAGCCATAGCGCCCGCATGCGTTCTGCTTGCGCCTCGGCATGAGCACCACCGCGCAACCGGTGCGTGTACTTCGGCTCGAACAGGATGGCGGGCGCCTCCACCAGCGAGGCGCGCACGCAGAAATCCCAGGCGGGATCGGGGCTGTCCTCGCGAAAGCCCCCCAGCTCTTCCCACAAACGCTTCTCGACCAGCAGGTTGCCGGCGGCAATCGCGTGGTTGAATTGCAGGAACGCGGCCGTGAGCGATCGTTCGGCGTGAATATCATCGAGCCCGCGCATCAACTCATCGGCGCGCGCGTCGTCGCCGTAGCGCAGGCGCCGCCCCTGCGCGTCGGCGAACCGGACGCCGCTGAAGCCCCAGCGGCTGCCGCAAGCCTCGAGCAGGCGCGCCAGCAGTTCGATATGGTCGGCATCGTATTCGTCGCCGGGCTCCAGCGCCACCACGTAGCGCCCGCGTGCCTGAGCGGCGCAGGCGTCCAGCGTCGGGGGCGCCGCGGCCTCTTCCCCGGGCAAGTGACGCAGCGCAAACGCGCGATCCGCGAGCAGCACGGCCATGCCCTCGAAGGCGCGCGTGCCGGGCCCCGCGGTGCCGAGCACGAACTCGAGACGCCGATGCGTCTGCCGGCACAGCGACTCCAGGCCCGGGGCGAACCGTGCGACGTCGTCATCGGCGCAGCGCAGCAGCGCCGACACCAGCGGCGGCCCGGCGGCGAAAGCGGCGACATCCTGCGCGAAGCGGATCCGCGGCGCGTCGGGCGCGGGCGCCGCGGCATCGAGCAGCTCGGCCAGGCTGCCGCGCCTGCGCGCAATGTTTTGCAGGCACAGCACCAGGTTGTCGTAGATCGGCGGGTAATCCACGGTGCCAAGCCGGATGGCGCGCACGATATGGCGGACAGCTTCCTCGGGATCGCCGCACTGCAGCCTCACCACCCCGAGCATGTGCAGGGCGTCGAAGTTGGCGGGAGCCCGCTGCAGCGCCTCGCGGTACAGGGCTTGCGCGACTTCGAGCTTGCCCTCCATCTGGGCCGTCAGTGCCCGCTGCATCAGCTCCGGCAGCCCGGCGACCGGAGCGACGCCCCCCGGCGCCTCGATTCCCGGCGCGCCAGCAATCGGCGCCGGGTCGGCGCCGCAGCAATGCTTGTAGCGCTTGCCGCTGCCGCAGCTGCATGGCTGGTTTCTGCTGATCTGGGTCACTGGTCTGAGCGGATTGCCGCGTATCCCGAAGTCGCCTGAAATTGAAGGCGCGAGCCTACTGGAGGCGTGCACGAGCGGCAAGGATTGCAGCGGGCAAATTCCCCGCACGACGCGGGATGAGCCCCGCCTGCGCCACGGGTACCCCTGATCAGGCACTTTACGGATAATCGCGACACACAGGTCCCACGACACGACCGGAGCCACCCATGCATCCTCCCTCCTTCGCCACCGCCGAATGCATCAAGCTGGTGACGCGCCGGCGCAGCGGCGCCGAGGTGGCGACACCGGTGTGGTTCGTGCTGTGCAACGACACCGCCTGCCTGCGCACGGCGACGCGCTTTGGCAAGGTGAAGCGCCTCGGCAACGATCCCGCAGTGCGCTACGCACCCTGCGACTGGGACGGCAACGTGAGCGGCCCGTGGCTGGAGGGACGCGCGGAGCTGATTCCCGCGAACGACGCGCGCGCCACCGAGATCGACCGGCTGCTGGAGCAGAAGTACGGCGAGCGGCGCGCCGACATGAACCGCCTGATGCAGGCCGAAGGCATGGAGCCGGTGTTCGTTGCGATCACGCCGACGGCGCCGTGAGCCCCGTTGCGCGCGCGACGCCGCGCGCCAGCTCCCGGGCTCTCAGCCGAAGCCCTCGCCCGGGGGCAGCTCCGCCAGGCGGACGAGCCGGCTGTCGTCGACCGCTGCCTGGCGGTGCACGACGGCGAGCCGGTAGCCAGGGTCGGTCACCATCTCCAGAAAC
>DAORUQ010000212.1:0-5022 GCA_035433265.1 Pseudomonadales bacterium
TGCCTTGGTCCGCGCAGCAGTAAGCGTGATCTCCTTCGGCTCGATCTTCTCTCGCACGCCGCGGGCCAACTCGACGTAGTAGGTAGCATGGCCGCTTGGCTGCACGCGAAGCAGTAGCCCTTTGACGGAGCCATTGCCGGTATCTCTGATCTCGTACGGTGTCGGCCGCGCCTTGATGGTCTGCGCAACGACGTCCGCCAGCTTCTTTTTCTGCGCCATGCACCCGTCCCAGAATCTGCACCCACGAACTGAATAAGTGCATTGTAAGTGCAAATCAGTATGTCACGGACACACTTTCAGATACACGCACGAATTCAAGCGCATGATTACAAAAGACTATTTTCGGCAAGTGATTGATCGAAAAATCGGAGAATTCGCCCTCCGGAGGCAGAGGTCAGGGGTTCGAATCCCTTCGGGCGCGCCATATTCTGAAGGCTTGGCATGGTCGCAAGCCTCCCCCCTCGGGCTCCGCCAATGCCCGGCTGCTGCTGGCGAGCTTCTTCAGAATTGCCGGCGTCTCGAATCGATCAGCGTCCAGTTTCTTTCAGTCGAGCGGCTGCCGCCACCCCCGGTTATACATCCGACGCTTTCTTCAGCTCCTGCTGTTACACTCCCGACGACCGGGATATCCCGGGGTGACAAACAACAAACGGAGAGTGTTGCCATGAGCATGCTGAAGGAGTTCAAGGAGTTCGCCGTCAAGGGCAACGTGGTGGACATGGCCGTGGGCATCATCATCGGTGGCGCCTTCGGGACCATCGTGCAGAGCCTGGTGAAGGATGTGCTGATGCCGCCGATCGGCCTGCTGCTGGGCGGGGTGGATTTCTCCGGCCTGTTCCTGGTGCTGAAAGGCGAGGGCGAGTTCAGGAGCATCGCCGACGCCGCCTCTGCCGGCGCGGTCACCATCAACTACGGCGTATTCATCAACAACATCATCAGCTTCCTTATCGTCGCCTTCGCGGTATTCCTGCTGATCAAGGGCATCAACAAGCTCAAGCGCGAGGAGCAGGCGGCACCCGCGGAGCCGCCGCCCACCCCGGAAGACGTGCTGCTGCTGCGCGAGATCCGCGACAGTCTGAAGAAGTAGGGCAACCCCTGAAGAGCCCGGCACCAAGCCGGGTTCTTCGCTTTCGGCAGGACCAGATCCCGTTGCCCGGCGCACGGGCCCGCCACATCGGCGCCTATTTCGCCCGCGACGGCAGCCTGATCGAATCGCCCGCGACCATGAACACCCCGCGGCCGCGGTGGTGCACCGTGCGCGGGTCCTTCACGGCCGGGTCGATCCAGGCCTTCACGACCTCCAGCACGAAGAAGTTGTAGCGGTTCACCAGGCGCGTATCGAGCACGCGGCACTCCAGGTTCGCCCAGCACTCGGCCACCAGCGGCGACGCGACCAGCTTCGCGGGGGCCGCCGTCAGGCCGAAGGCCGCGAACTTGTCCACGCGACGCCCGGAACTGTTGCCGCAGGCCACCACCTTCGCCGCGAGCTCCGCGGCCGGGATGTTGAGCACGCATTCGCGCGTGGCCTTCAGCGCCGCGAAGCTGAAGTCGCGAGCGCTGACCACGCAGCCGACCAGCGGCGGCTCGAAGTCCATCATCGTGTGCCAGGACATCGCCATCACGTTGGCGCGACCCTTGTGGCACGTGGATAAAAGAAGGACCGGGCCGGGTTCGAGCAGGCCGTAGACCTTGCCGAGGGCCAGCGATCGCTTTTGCATGGTTGGTTTACCCTCGATGAGCCGGACTACAGCAATTCGATACCGAAACGCCGCACCAGCAGCGCGAACGCGGCGAAGCAGGCGAGCGCGACGAGCACGCTGGCCAGCAGCGTGGGCCAGAACCCCAGGCGCGGCAGCAACGCCGGGAACACCAGCAACATGGGCAGCGTGGGCACGGCGTACCAGAAGGTGTACCGGGCGAGGTTCGCGATCTTCTGCTCGGGCTGCTGCTCCACGTGCAACCAGATCAGCGCGAGCACCGTGACCAGCGGCAGCGCGGCGATCAGGCCGCCGAGACGGTCGCTACGCCTGGCGAATTCGGAAACGAGCACCACCACGGCGGCGGTAACGGCGTATTTGGTCAGCAACCAGGCCACGGCGATTCCTGGGTAACGGGATGGATACCCGCATCCTACGGCCTGACCAGGTCGAACGAAACAGCGGGACTGCCGCCGCGCCGGTTGCGGTATGCTCTGCGCTTCCTGTAGTCATGCGCGGTGCCTGCGCCCGTGAACACCATCGCTGCCACTGCCGCCACGCAACGCCCGCGCATGACGCCGGGCGGCCACTCGCCCGCGCCCGCGTAAACAACACCATGCGCGTGCTGGTCGTCGAGGATTCGGAACGCCTTCGCGGCGCCATCTCCGCGGGGCTGGAAGCAGCGGGGCTCGCGATCGACATGGCGGCGGACGGGCGCGACGCACTGCCCTACCTGCAATCGGCGTCCTACGCCGTGATCGTGCTCGACATAATGATGCCGCGCATGGATGGTCTTGCGCTGTTGCGCGAGATCCGCCGGCGCCGGTTGCCGGTACGCGTGCTGGTGCTGTCGGCGCGCGACGCAGTCGCCGACCGCGTCGGCGCACTCGACATCGGCGCCGACGACTACCTGGTGAAGCCCTTCTCCTTCGACGAACTGCGCGCGCGCGTGCTGGCGCTGGGCCGGCGTGCGCGGGAAGAGCCGTCGGCGCTGATCGAGCTGGATGGGCTCGAGCTCGACACGGCGCGGCGCGTCGCGCGCGGACCGGGCGGCGCGATCACGCTGACGCCGAAGGAGTACGCGCTGCTCGAGACGCTGGTACGTCACTCCGGACGCGTACTGAGCCGCGCACAGCTCTTCGAGGGCATCTATGCCAGCGGCAGCGAGTCCTCCGACAAGGTGATCGAAGTGCTGATGAGCAACCTGCGCGGCAAGCTCGCGCGCGCAGGACTCCCCGAACTCATCCAGACGCGGCGCGGCTTCGGCTATGTCGCCGGCTGAAGCCCTGACACTCAGGCGGCGCGTCGCACTGGGTGTGGCGCTCGCGGTCGCGGTGGCGCTCGGCGGCCTGTTCCTGCTGATCGATACACTGGTGGATCGCGAGCTTTACCGGCGCTTCGATGCCGGCCTCTCGGCACGCGCCAACGCGATCGCAGGCTACCTCGGCGCGCGCGTCGAGGGTGCCGGCGAGATCTCGCTCTGGATGCCGGAATTTCGCGAGGAAGGACATACGGATTACTTCCAGGCCTGGGACGCGCGCTCGCGCGTGATCGCGCGCTCCGCATCGAGCCAGTCGGTGGACCTGCCCCGGCCCGACGGGGTCACGAGCGCGCGCTTCCTCCATTACGACCAGCGGCTTCCCGACGGCCACCGCGGCCGCGCCGTGGCGCGCGTGTTCCCGCTCGCTCCCGGCGACGAACGCGGCAGCCTGACGCTGGTAGTGGCAGAGGAGCGCGAGCAGATCGACGCGCTCGAGGCTCGCATCCACCTGATCTTCGTGTCCGGGGTGATGCTCGCGCTCGCGGCCACGCTGCTGCTGGCATCGAGCGGGGTGCGCCTGGCGCTGGCGCCGCTGGACCGCATCGCCGATCGCATCGCGCGCATCCGTCCCGGGGCGCCGCGCGAGCCGATCGTCGAGCCCGGGCTGCCGGCGGAACTGCGCCCGGTGGCGCAGAAGTTCGACCAGGTCGTCGACCAGCTGATGGAGACTCTGGAGCGCGAGCGCCGCTTCGCCCAGGATCTCGCGCACGAGTTGCGCACGCCCGTCGCGGAGCTTCGCGCCATCGCCGAGATCAGCCTGCAGGCCACTGAACCGGAGCGCTTGCGCGGGGCGCTCGCGGAGCTCAGCGTGCTGGGTGCCGAGATGGACCGCACCGTGGAGGCACTGCTCACGCTGGCACGCTTCGACGCCGGGCTCGAGGTCGGCGCCGCGGAGCCGCTGGAGCTGGTCGCGTTGCTGCGCGAGAGCGCCGCGCGCTTCGACGAGACTGTCAGCGCGCGCGGAGTCACGTTCGCTTGGGCGCTGCCCGCCGAATGCTGGGTGCAGGCGGATGCCGCCATGCTCGAACGCCTGCTCGCCACGTTGTGCGCCAACGCAATGGATCACGCCCCACCGGGCAGTACCGTGCGCGTGCGATTGCGCCCCGATCCGGCCCCGGTGCTCGAGTTTGCCAATCCGGCACCGCAACTGGCGGAAGAAGACCTGCCCCGCCTCGGCGCGCGCTTCTTCCGTGCACCGAACGGCGAAGCCGGCAGCGGCGGCCATCATGCCGGCCTGGGGCTCGCGCTGGCGCGGGCGCTGGCGCGCGCCCACGGGCTGCGGCTGGACTTCGCGCTGCGCGATGGCGAACTCGTCATCCGCATCGATGGCTTCGTGCCACTGCCCTGAACCGGGTGCGCTTAAGCAAATCCTAAGCCTGCCTTGCGATCATGGCGCGATCCCGAGAGGAGCGCCTTCGCCATGCCGTCCCCGTCACGCACGTTTCTTTGCGCCGCCCTGCTGGCCGCCACGCTCACCACAGCTGCCGAGGCCGCGCCCGCTGCGCTCGCGATCAGCCCCGCGCAGGCCCAGGCGATGGGCCTGGAGTTCGCGCCGGCGGTCGCGGCCGACTGGGTGCGCGTCGCGCGACTGCCGGCGCGCGTGGAACTCGACGCCAGCGTGCGCCGGCTGGTCGCGGCGCGGCATCCGGGCACGGTGGCCGGCGTGTACGTACGCGAAGGCGAGGACGTGCTCGCGGGGCAATTGTTGCTGAGCCTGCAGAGCCCCGAATGGGCCGACGCCGTCGCGCTGGCGCAGGCGAACACCGCGCGGCTGACGCAGGCCGGACAAGCCGAGACGCGCGCCCGCGCGCTGCTCGAGGCCGGCGTCATTGCGCGGCGCGAACTCGAGTCGGCGCAGGCCGAACTGGCAGCACTGCGCGCCACCGTGGCTGGCGACGCCGCTCGAACAGCCGGTGCCCGCATCGGACGCGACGGCTCGGTGGAATTGCTGGCGCCGTCGGGGGGACGGGTGCTGCGCCGGCCGCACGATCCCGGCCATGCCGT
>DAORUQ010000213.1:0-1744 GCA_035433265.1 Pseudomonadales bacterium
CGCTCAGCTCTGCCCGCGATAACGGTCGTGCAGCAGCTTGACGCGCCTGACGTAGGTCTGCGTTTCCTCGTACGGCGGCACGCCGCGGTACTTGTCGACCGCGCCGGGGCCGGCGTTGTAGGCCGCGGTCGCCAGCGTCACGTTGCCCTTGTATTGCGCGAGCAGCATGGCCAGGTACTTCACGCCGCCCTGGATGTTCTGCTGCACCGCGGTGGGGTCGCTGACGCCCATGTCGCTGGCGGTTCCGGGCATCAGTTGCATCAGGCCGATCGCGCCCTTGCGCGAGCGCGCGTTGGGGTTGAAGCCGGACTCGGCGTGGATCACCGCGCGCACCAGCGCCGGGTCCACGCCATGCGCCCTGGCGGCGACATCGATGGGGGTCGCGAATTCCTGCGTGAACAGCCGCGTTGAACCCCAGTTCACCGTCGAGCGCGGGTTGCAGGCGAAACAGGAGAATTCCATCACGCTGTACGAGCGCCGCGCCGGGGCCTTGTCGCTGAACGCCACCACGCCGTTCTGCTGGCGGTAGGTGTAGACGCGGTAACGCGGGGCTTCCTCGGCGACGTTGCCGAAGCTGTTCTGCTTGCCCGAGGCCTGGACCGCGGTGCCCGGCAGCGCCAGCAGCACGGCCAGCAGCGGCGACAGCGCGTGTCGCAGCGTGGCGGTAGTCGGGGTGGTGAAGCGGCGCATCGGCACGGTCGAGCTGGTGCATTCCCGGTGGTCGTCGCCAAAGCGTAGCCCAGGATTCGCGGTTCCGGCAGGGGTGGGACCCCGGAAACGCGAACTGCGGCAAGCTTCGGCGAGGGGCGCAGGGCCGATGCCGACGCGGCCGCTCAGACTTTCTGCGATACGGCCAGCGAGCGCAGCGTGGGGCGGCGCTTGGCCTGGTGCGAGTGCATGCGGCCCAGGATGTCGCCGAGAAAGCGCGTGGTCTCGACGATGTAGGGCCCCTTGTTCAGCATCGCGCATTCGGCGCGCGCGCTGGCGGCGGCGTCGGTCACCTCGGCGCGCGAGGGCACGCCTTTCTTCGCGAGTCCTTCGAGCATCTGCGTCGCCCAGATCAGCGGGACGTGCGCGGCCTCGCACAGCCACAGGATCTCCTCCTGCACTTCCGAGAGGCGCTCGAACCCCAGCTCCACCGCGAGATCGCCGCGCGCGACCATGACGCCGACCGGCGGCGAGCGCAGGCCTGCCAGCAGCACGCCCGGCAGGTTCTCGAAGGCCTGGCGGTTCTCGATCTTCAGCACGATCCCGAGCTGCCCGGCCCCGAGGCGGTGCAGGTGGTCTTCCAGGCAGGTCACGTCGGCGGCGCTGCGCACGAAGGACAGCGCCACGATGTCCGCGAAGCCGACCACCGCTTCCAGGTCGGCGATGTCCTTGTCCGTCAGCGCGGAGAGCGCGAATTGCGTCTCCGGGAAATTGATGCCCTTCTCGGCACGCAGCCGCGAGCCCTCGGCGCCGGCGTGCGTGATGCGCACCGTGATCAGCCCGCCATCGTTGGCCTCGACCACGCCGCCGATCCGCCCGTCGTCGAACCACACCGGCTCGCCCGGGCGTACCTGCAGGAAGGCGGCATCGAGGGTGCAGTGGATCCGCGCCGGTGCCTCGACCTTGCCCCCGGCGTCGCGCACCGCGTCGCATCCGGGCTCGGCGCTGCAGGTCAGCAGCAGCGTGTCGTCGCGATGCAGCACGATCGGCGGCGCCACCGCGGGCAGCCTGCCGACGCTGCCCGTGAGCAGGCGCG
>DAORUQ010000213.1:1844-4998 GCA_035433265.1 Pseudomonadales bacterium
GCCATCGCCTTCCAGCTCGCGGCGTCGTCGTGCGCGCAGTTGATGCGCATCACGTCCATGCCGGCCTCCAGCAGCTCGCGCACCAGCCGCGGATCGTGCGCCGCCTCGCTCGGCATGGTCACCATGATGCGCGTGGCGCGGGCCTGGGGCGGGGCGCCCAGCAGGGCGCGCGCGTGGTCGGCGAGCAGCAGCGCCCCGGTGCGCAGGTCAACCGGCCCCGGCGGATGTGGCGCCACTTCGCTGCCGGTCAGCCGCGCCAGGTTTGCCAGCACCGAGTCGATGCTGGCGAGCGTGCTGGACTCCATGTTCGACAGCGACGACAGTCCGCAGCCGACCAGGTCGGCCTGCAGGGCGCGGATGTCGTGGCGGCGCACGCCCAGGTAGTGCAGGAGATTGCGCGCGCTGGCGCGGTGGGCCGGTTCGATGGCCTCGATGGCCGCGGCATGCGTGGCTTCCAGCTGCAGGGCCGCGGCGCGGATCTCGCCCAGCGCGCTCAGCAGGCGCTGCAGCAGGCGCGCGTTGAGGGCGTCGGGGAGCTCCGGTTCGGACGCATCCGGCTGTGGAACACTGGGTTTCATCGCGGCAGGTATCGCATTCACGCAACCCAGCATGCGCCGGGAGTATGACAACCGTGTTGCAGCGCGGGGCGGGTTCGGCTCAGGGCGCGGGCCAGCTCCAGTCGCGGATCTCCGGCGGGTCGATGCCGTGCTCGTGGGCATAGGCGCGGCAGTCGAACTGCTGGTCGCGCAGCGCCTGCTTCGCGTGCGCGCCGGCCACGCGCAACTCCGGCACGCGGTTGATCACGTCGATCGCGAGGCTGAAGCGGTCGACCTCGTTGGCGATCGCCAGTTCCAGCGGCGTGTTGATGTTGCCGCGCTCCTTGTAACCGCGCACGTGCAGGTTGGCGTGGTTGCTGCGCCGGTAGGCGAGGCGGTGGATCAGCCAGGGGTAGCCGTGGAAATTGAAGATGACCGGCTTGTCGACCGTGAACAGGCTGTCGAACTCGCTCGCCGGCAGGCCGTGCGGGTGCTCGGTTTCCGGCGTCAGCGTGTACAGGTCCACGACGTTGACGAAGCGGATCCGCAGCGCCGGAAAATGTCCGCGCAACAGCGCCACCGCCGCCAGCGCCTCGCGCGTGGCGGTGTCGCCGCAGCCGGCCAGCACCACGTCGGGTTCGCCACCCTGGTCGTTGCTGGCCCAGTCCCAGATCCCGATGCCCTTGGCGCAGTGGCGGATCGCCGCCTCCATGTCGAGGTACTGCAGGTGCACCTGCTTGTCGCAGACGATCACGTTCACGCGGTCGGTGCTGCGCAGGCAGCGGTCGCTGATCGCGAGCAGCGAGTTGGCGTCCGGCGGCAGGTAGATGCGCGTGACCGCGGGGCTCTTGGTGACGACCACGTCGAGGAAACCCGGGTCCTGGTGCGTGAAGCCGTTGTGGTCCTGGCGCCATACCGTGGAGGTGATCAGCAGGTTCAGCGAGGACACGGGGGCGCGCCACGGGATCCCGGCGGCCGTCGCCAGCCACTTCGCGTGCTGGTTGAACATGGAGTCGATCACGTGCGCGAAGGCTTCGTAGGTCGACAGGAAGCCGTGGCGGCCGCTGAGCAGGTAGCCTTCCAGCCAGCCCTCGAGCGTGTGCTCGCTCAGGTACTCCATCACCCGCCCGTCGGCGGCGAGCTCGCCGCCGTCGGCGTCCTCGGGCAGATAATCCGCGAGCCAGGTCTTCTTGCTGGCCTCGTAGACGGCATCGAGCTTGTTCGAGCTGGTCTCGTCGGGGCCGAACACGCGGAAGTTGGCGGGGTTGGCGCGCAGGATGTCGCGCAGCAGGCAGCCCAGCGCGCGCGTGTTGCCGGCGCTGGCGCGTCCCGGCTCGGGCACCGCGATCGCGTAATCGCGGAAATCCGGCAGCCGCAGCGCGCGGCGCAGCAGGCCGCCGTTGGCGTGCGGGTTGGCGCCCATGCGCCGCGTGCCGCGCGGCGCCAGTTCGCGCAGCGGCGCCACCAGTCGCCCGTCGGCGTCGAACAGTTCCCCGGGCCGGTACGAACGCAGCCAGGCCTCGAGCTGGCGCAGGTGAGCGGGGTTCTCGCGCACCGCCGCCAGCGGCACCTGGTGGGCGCGCCAGGTGCCCTCGATGCGGTGGCCGTCCACGGTCTTCGGCCCGGTCCAGCCCTTGGGGCTGCGCAGCACGATCATTGGCCAGCGCGCCCGCGTGGCCACGCCGCCGGCGCGTGCCGCGGCCTGGATGCGGCGGATCTCCAGCATGCTCGCTTCCATCGCCGCCGCCATCGCCTGGTGCATGGTGGCGGGATCGTCGCCCTCGACGAAACGCGGCGTCCAGCCATAGCCGCGCAGCAGCGCCTCGAGTTCCTCGTGGCTGACGCGCGCGAGCACGGTGGGATTGTTGATCTTGTAGCCGTTGAGGTTCAGCACCGGCAGCACCGCGCCGTCGCGCACCGGGTTGAGGAACTTGTTGCCGTGCCAGGCGGTGGCGAGTGGGCCGGTCTCGGCCTCGCCGTCGCCCACCACCACCGTGACCAGCAGCTCCGGATTGTCGAAGGCCGCGCCGAAGGCGTGCGAGAGCGAATAGCCGAGCTCGCCGCCCTCGTGGATGGAGCCCGGCATTTCGGGCGTGCAGTGGCTGCCGATGCCACCGGGGAAGGAGAAGCTGCGGAAGAACTCGCGCATGCCCTCGCGGTCCTCGCCGCACTCGGGGTACACCTCCGCGTAGGTCCCCTCCAGGTACACCGGCGCCAGCACGCCGGGCGCGCCGTGTCCGGGGCCGGCGAGGAAGATCGCGTCCAGGTCGTACTTCACGATCAGGCGGTTCAGGTGCACCCAGGTGAAGCTGAGCGCGGGGCTCGCGCCCCAGTGCCCGAGCAGGCGCTGCTTGATGTGCTCCGGGCGCAGCGGCTCTTCCAGCAGCGGGTTGTCGCGCAGGTAGATCATGCCGGCGGCAAGATAATTACAGGCGCGCCAGAAGGCATCGATGCGTGCGGCGGTGTCGGCATCGAGCGCGGCGGCCGGATCGTTGCGTATCTCGTTCATGGATCGTGTCTCCTGCGATGCGTGGCGCGCGCCGGCGCGTGTCAGGGTGTGGCTCGGGGTTCGAGCAGCTCGATGACCTCGCGCGCGATCTCGAGCTCCTCGTTGGTCG
>DAORUQ010000214.1:0-4978 GCA_035433265.1 Pseudomonadales bacterium
GTCAGGTCCCTTGACGCGATCGAGTATGCCACGCGCTCGCCGGGGCGATCCAGACGCTGTCGGCGCCGCACGGACGCGCGACCCGGCGGTATTTCGTACGATGGTACGAGCGGAGCATAGTTGCTAGGATTCCGCGCGCCGCGTCGCGCCTGTCGGCTACCCGGGTTTTCATCATGGCAACGGATATTTCAGGCCAGGGTCTCCGGGCCTGAACGGTGAGGGCATGGCTGAAATTGCCGCCCGCTCACGCGACATCGGCAGCGGACCGGCGGGAGATATCGCGATGAAATGGCAGCAAAGTCAGGGCGTTGGCACGCCGGCATGAAGAAAAGCCCCCTGGCGGTGATCTTTCTCACCGTTTTCCTCGATCTCGTCGGCTTCGGCATCATCATTCCGCTCAGCCCCTACCTGGCGCGCGAATTCGGGGCCTCCGCCTTCGAGGTCGGGATGCTCATGGCCGTCTATTCGGCGATGCAGTTCCTGTTCTCGCCGTTCTGGGGCGGGCTCAGCGACCGCCTGGGCCGCCGCCCCATCCTGCTCGTGAGCATTGCCGGCACGGCGCTGGCCCACACGCTGTTCTATTTCGCGCACGATCTCTGGCTGCTGTTCCTGGCGCGCACCCTGGCCGGCATCTTCGGCGCCAATATTTCCACGGCGATGGCCTATATCGCCGACGTCACCTCGGAAAAGGATCGCTCCAAGAACATGGGGCTGATCGGCGCGGCGTTCGGGCTCGGCTTCGTGCTGGGGCCCGCGATTGCCGGGATGCTGACCGGCTATGGCGAGAACTTTCCCGCGCTGGCGGCGGCATTCCTCAGCCTGGCCAACTTCGTCATGGCGTATTTCGTGCTCGGGGAATCGCTGAGTGCCGAAAACCGCCGGCCGCGCGCGAAAAAATCGCGGATCAGGAATATCGTGGAGAAAGTGCAGCGCCCGGTGATCGGCTCGCTGCTGTTCGCGCAGTTCGCCACCGGGCTGGCGATGGCGAACATGGAAGCGTCGCTCTTCCTCTACATGCAGGACCGCTTCGGCTGGGGCGTGCGGGAATCGAGCTACGGCTTTGCCTATGTCGGCGTGTGCATCGCGTTCACCCAGGGATACCTGGTCAGGAAGTACCTGCCGATCCACGGCGAACGGGGCATGCTGGTCGCCGGCTTCCTGCTGTTCATCCTGGGCTTGCTGTTCACGGGCCTCAGCCCGTGGATCTGGCTGCTCGCCATCGCCATGACCGCACTGGCGGTCGGCAACGGGTTCATCAACCCGGCCGTCTCGGGCAGCATCAGCCTGCTGACGCCGGCGCACGAACAGGGCGAAGTGCTCGGCGTGAACCAGTCGCTCGCCGCGCTGGCGCGGATTTTCGGGCCACTCATGGGGGGCTATGCCTACATGCACGTGACGCACACGGCCCCGTTTTTCATGGCGGCGGGCCTGGGCGCCGTGGGCCTGGCGTTCATCTGGCTGGCGCGCGCCCGGATCCCGCAGGCGGCCAAGGCCTAGCTGCCCGCGCGGCAGACCCGGGAGCCGCGCGACACTCCACACGGATGCTGTGCCCTGCGGCCAGCCTCATTCATTGACACCGGCCGGCGGCGCATGTTGTGATCCGCGGCCCAGGACGAGCCACCCGCTCAAGGAGGAAATCATGGCCAAGGGCATCAACAAGGTGATCCTGATCGGCAATATGGGTGCTGAACCCGAAACGCGTTACCTGCCCTCGGGCGGCGCGGTCACCAACATCCGTCTCGCGACCTCGGAATCGTGGAAGGACAAGAACACCGGCCAGCAGCAGGAGCGCACCGAGTGGCACCGGGTCGTGTTCTTCAACCGCCTGGCGGAGATCGCCGGCGAGTACCTGCACAAGGGCAGCAAGGTCTACATCGAAGGTTCGCTGCGCACCCGCAAGTGGCAGGACAAGGAAGGCAAGGACCAGTACACCACCGAGATCGTCGCCAACGAGATGCAGATGCTCGACAGCCGCGGCGGTGGCGGCGGCGGCATGTCCGGCGGTGACGACTACGGTTCCGGCGGCGGTTTCGCCCCCGAGCCGCGCCAGCCTCCCGCGCGCGCACCCGCGTCGGCACCGGCGGGCAAGTCCGACGAGCCCCCGGCCTGGGATGACGACATCCCGTTCTGATCCGCGTCGACGCATCGGCAGTCGGGCAGGGATGCCGGCATGAAAACCGTCATCATCGGCGCCGACTGCCGTCTCGGGCTCGAGCTCGCCGCCAACCTGCAGGGGCGGGACATCCCGTTCGTCTCCATTTCCAGCCGCGATCCCGTGCTCGACAGCGTGAAGCTGCTGCTGCACGCCTTCGCCTACCACGGCGCGACGCAGGTGGTGAACGCGCTGTCGCACGAGCTGTTCAGCGGCGACGATCCCGCGGCCTACAAGCGCAGCCTGCTGGTGACGAAGAACCTGTGCAAGGCCTGCCGCGCCCATGAGGCGGCGCTGATCCACCTCTCCGACGACAGCATGTACGCCGGGCGCAAGAGTGGCGCCTACCGCGAGAAGGACAAGCCCGACAGCGCCGATCCGCGCGTCGCGCGCGTGCTGAAGGCCGAGAGCTACGTGAACAAGCGCGCGCCCAGGCACATCGTGTTGCGCTGCGGTCCGCTGTTCGCGCCCGCCGGTCACAACCTGTTCACGATGCTCGCCGCGCAGCTCGAGAAGGGGCACCTGCTCGAATGCACCGAGGACAAGCTCTGCCCCACGCCGGCCAACGACATCGCGCGCGTGGTGGTGGCGATCATCCTGCAGCTCGATTGCGCCGCCGAGCCCTGGGGCACCTACAACTACTGCAGCTCGGATGCGTCCAGCCTGTACAACTTCGCCGAGGCGGTGATCGCGCTGGCCTCGCAATACGGCCGCATCCGCCGCGACGAGGTGCGGCTGCAGGCGGTGCCGGGCAAGGATCGCAACGTGATCCTCAACTGCCACCAGATCCTCAACACCTTCGGTATCAAGCAGCGCCCCTGGCGTGCAGCCTTGCCGGCGGTGGTGGCGGAATATTGTCGTAGTTAAGCATCAGGTCGCGGGCATGGCCCGGTCGTGCGGGGGGACGTCATCGAATCGCGGGCATGGCCCGCTCCTACGGGGAACGGCTGGGTCGCGGGCATGGCCCGGTCGTGCGGGGGAACGTCATTGGTCGCGGGCATGGCCCGGTCCCGCGGTAGGAGCGGGCCATGCCCGCGACCGAAAAAATCATCGTGTTGACGCCGGTGCGCCCGCCACGCCACCATTCACACCACACGCAAGGAGTACCACCGCATGAGCGCCAGCGCCGACAAGAAGCCCCTGAACATCGCCGTCCTCACCGTCTCGGACACCCGCACCGAGGCCACCGACACCTCGGGCCAGTACCTCGTCGAGAGCCTGCGTGCCGCCGGTCACACGCTGGCGGAAAAGGCCATCGTCATCGATGACATCTACCAACTGCGCGCGATCGTCTCGCGCTGGATCGCCGACCCCGACGTGCACGTGATCCTCGGTACCGGCGGCACCGGCTTCAGTGGCCGCGATTCCACGCCCGAGGCGCTGATGCCGCTGTTCGACAAGGTGATCGAGGGCTTCGGCGAGACCTTCCGCGCCCTCTCGGTGGCGGAGATCGGCAGCTCCTCGCTGCAGTCGCGCGCCTTCGGCGGCCTGGCCAACCGCACCGTGATCTTCTGCATGCCCGGTTCCACCGGCGCCTGCCGCACGGCGTGGGAAGGCATCATCCGCGACCAGCTCGACAGCACGTTCCGGCCCTGCAATTTCGCGCCCATCGTGCTCGGCAGCTACGCGCACTGAGCCGCCGGCCATGACGCCGCAGGGACTGACTTCCGTCGACGCCGCGCTCGCGCACATCCTTGCCGACGTCACCCCGCTCGAGGGCACGGAATCGCTGCCGCTCGCCCGGCTGCGCGGGCGCGTGCTCGCCGCCGACGCGATCGCCACGATCGACGTGCCGCCCGCCGACAACAGCTCCATGGACGGCTATGCGCTGCGCCACGCCGACCTCGAAGCCGGGCAGCGCGACTTCGCGGTCAGCCAGCGCGTCGCCGCCGGCACGGTCGGGACAATGCTCATGCCCGGCACTGTGGCGCGCATCTTCACCGGCGCCGAAGTGCCGCCCGGTGCCGATTGCGTCGTGATCCAGGAAAACTGCAGCGTGGCCGACGGCGTGGTCACGGTCCTGCAGCCCGTGGCGCCGGAAGACAACATCCGCCGGCGCGGCCAGGACATCGCCGCCGGCGGCGCGATCGTTGCCGCGGGCACGCGCCTCGGTGGGGCGCACGCGGGCCTGCTGGCCGCGGTCGGCATGGCGCGGGCCACGGTGTTCGCGCGCCTGCGCGTGGCGATCCTCTCGACCGGCGACGAGCTGGTCGAACCGGGCGAGACGGCGGGGCCGGGGCAGATCTACAACTCCAACCGCTACCTGCTCACCGGCATGCTAGAGGATCTGGGTTGCGAGGTGATCGACGGCGGCCTGGTGGCGGACACGCCCGAGGCCACCCGCGCCTGCCTGCGGCAGGCCGCGGAGCAGGCCGACGTGGTCATCACCACCGGCGGCGTCTCGGTGGGCGACGAGGACCACGTGAAGGCCGCGGTCGAGGAACTGGGCACACTGGGGCTGTGGAAGCTCGCGATCAAACCCGGCAAGCCGCTGGCCTACGGGCGCATCCTCGGCAAGCCTTTTTTCGGTTTGCCCGGCAATCCCTCGTCGGTGTTCGTGACCTTCCACGTGGTGACGCGGCCCTATCTGCAGCGCATGCAGGGTATCGCCGGCGACGTGATGGCGCGCGAGCTGGTGGTCGCGGCGGATTTCGATCGCCCGCGTCCCGACAAGCGCCAGGAATACCTGCGCGCGCGGCTCGTGAACGGCGGCGACGGCGCGCGCGTGGCGCTGTACCCGAACCAGAGTTCCGGTGTGCTGTCGTCGGTGGCGTGGGCCGATTGCCTGGTGGTGGTGCCGCCGGGCACGACCGTGGCGCGCGGCGA
>DAORUQ010000215.1:0-2907 GCA_035433265.1 Pseudomonadales bacterium
ATCTCGCGCGCCACCGACGCGAAGTTGCTGTCGGTGACGATGTCGAAGAACAGGGTATCGCGATCGATGAGCACCAGCTGCAGGCCGCGCACCGAGGTCATTGCCTTCAGCAGCCGCGAGAGTTTCTCGTAGGCCGCGAAGCCAGCCACGCCATCGACGCGCAAGCGCAACTGCTCGGTGTTCGCGATCCCGGTCTGCACCGCGTAGCGCGCGGCCACCGCATCGGCCATGAAATCCACGAGTTGCCCGGCGAGCCCGTCCAGCGTGGGCGCGCTGCCCGACCCGTCGCTGCTCGTCGGGTTGTTGCCCGGCACGGCACCAGCGGCAACGTCGCCGGCCACCACATCGCCCGGCGCAGCGTCACCCACCGCAGCGTCGCCCGGCTGCCCTGTGCTGCCCTGCGCGCCGGCCAGGTAACGCCATTCGCCGAGCCAGGAGCCGTCGCTGGCGCGCACCAGGCGCGCGGCCAGCACCGACTCGGCGCCGTAGCGCGCCGAAGCGCGTAGCGTCGCCGCATCATCCAGCGCCGCCACCTGCTCCGGGGTGAGCGCGGCGCTGTCCTCGATGTCCATCTGCGGGAACAGCAACGGCATGGCGCGGCGCGCGGCATGGAAGCTCAGCCAGTCGGCGACCTCGGTGTCGACGGCACTGCTCAGCAGGCGCGGCCCCGCGCCGTCATCCAGCGTGAGCCAGAGCAATGTCGCCGGGCGGTTGGGCGGCAGCATCGGCTCGCCGGCACGGCGCAGGATGTCGTCCACCGCCCGCGGCGCGAACACCACGTGGAGCCCCGGCTCCCGGGCGGGCCCGCTGTCTCGCGGCGGATAGTCGATCTGCGTGAAGTAGAACTGCAGCAGGTAGTTGTTGGCGCGCGGCAGCGCCGCGGCAACGCCGGGGTTGTCGAGCACGCCTGCCGATCCCGCGACCTTGACCAGCACCTGCCGGAAGCCGGTGTCGACCGCGACCGCGCGCGCCTGCTCGTCCTGGCTCGCGACCGGCACGTCGGCCTCGTAGAGGCCCTTGACCGTTTCCGCCCGGGCCGCCAGCACGAGCAGGCCGAGGGCCAGACAGAGAAAGCCCTGGCGAGCGATTCGGGAACTCATGCGTTTGCGGCTGCCGCGATCCGATGGTGAGCGGCATTCTAGCAAGGCCGGCGGCTTCACACAGCGCCGGACGCGGTTTGCTGGGCCGGAGGGCCTGCTGCTAGAATCGCGCGCCCCAGCGAAGGCGAACGCCCATGTCCGAAGCCAGCAACGACGGTCTCTCCTACAAGGATGCGGGGGTCGATATCGACGCCGGCAATGCCCTGGTCGCGAACATCAAGGGCGTGGCGCGCCGCACACGGCGCCCCGAGGTGCTGGGCGGGCTCGGCGGCTTCGGCGCGCTGTGCGAGATTCCCAAGCGCTACAAGGAACCGGTGCTGGTCTCCGGCACCGACGGTGTCGGCACCAAGCTGCGCCTGGCGATGCAGCTCGGCATCCACGACAGCATCGGCATCGACCTGGTGGCGATGTGCGTCAACGACCTCGTGGTCGCCGGCGCCGAACCGCTGTTCTTCCTCGATTACTACGCCACCGGCCGGCTCAACGTCGACGTGGCGACCCGGGTCATCCAGGGCATCGGCACCGGCTGCGAGCAGGCAGGCTGCGCGCTGGTCGGCGGCGAGACCGCCGAGATGCCCGGCATGTACGAGGGCGAGGATTACGACCTCGCCGGCTTCTGCGTCGGCGTGGTGGAGAAGAGCCGGATCATCGACGGCAGCCGCGTGGCGCCGGGCGATGCGCTGATCGCGCTGGCCTCGAGCGGCGCGCACTCCAACGGCTATTCCCTGATCCGCAAGATCCTCGAGCTGAGCGGTGCCGCGCTCGACGCCGATCTCGACGGCCGCCCGCTCGGCCAGGCGCTGATGGCGCCCACGCGCATCTACGTCAAGCCGCTGCTCGCGCTGATCGAGCAGTGCCAGGTGAACGCGCTCGCGCACATCACCGGCGGCGGCCTGCTCGAGAACATCCCGCGGGTGCTGCCCGCGGGCAGCTGCGCCGTGCTCGATGCCGCCAGCTGGCAGGAGCCGGAGCTGTTCCGCTGGCTCGCGCGCACCGGCAAGGTGGCGCGCATGGAGATGTACCGCACCTTCAACTGCGGCGTCGGCATGGTGGTCTGCGTGCCCGAGGCCGGGTGCGAGGCGGCGATCGCGCAGCTTCGCGCCGCGGGCGAGAACGCCTGGCGCATCGGGCACATCGAGACCGCGCCCGAGGGCAGCGAACAGGTGCGCATGCTTGGCTGCTGAGGCGCATCCGTCCACGCAGCCCTGTCGCCTCGTCGTTCTGGTCTCGGGCAGCGGCAGCAACCTGCAGAGCTTCATCGATGCCTGTCGCGACCCATCCTACCCCTGCACCGTCGCCGCGGTAATCAGCAACAAGGCCGGCGTGCGCGCCCTGGAGCGTGCGCGCCTGGCCGGCATCGCTGCCGAGGTACTGGATCACCAGGGCTTCGCGAACCGCGCGGCATTCGATGCCGAGCTCGCACGTCGCATCGACGCGCACGCCCCCGACCTCGTGATCCTGGCCGGCTTCATGCGCATCCTCACGCCCGGCTTCGTGCGCCACTACGCCGGGCGGCTGCTGAACATCCACCCGTCCCTGCTGCCGCTCTACCCGGGGTTGCACACGCACCAGCGCGCGCTCGCGGCGGGCGACGCCGAGCACGGCGCCACGGTGCACTTCGTCACCGAGGACCTCGATGGCGGTCCGGCGATCGTGCAGGCCAGGGTACCGGTGCTGCCCGGCGACACGCCGGAAACGCTCGCGGCGCGCGTGCTCGAACGCGAGCACCTGATCTACCCGCTGGCGGCGCGTCTCTACGCCGAAGGGCGCCTGTGCCTGCGGGGCGATCAGGCCACGCTCGATGGCA
>DAORUQ010000215.1:3007-4959 GCA_035433265.1 Pseudomonadales bacterium
GTCGATGCCGCGCGCGAGCTGTTCCATCGCCGCGGCTACGGCGAGACCAGCCTGGCCGATATCGCGCGCGAGTCCGGCGTGCCGGTGGGCAACGTCTATTACTACTTCAAGACCAAGGAGGATATCGCCGCGGCCGTCATCGAGCAGCACCGCGCCCACATGTCGGGCATCGCGCAGCTCGCCGAGACCCGGCCCACGGCGAGGGAGCGCATCCTGAGCATGCTCGACAGCCTCGCCTGCGGCTGCGACTCGATCGCGCACAGCGGCTGCCCGATGGGCTCGTTGTGCGTGGAGTTCGGCAAGCGCGACACGGCGCTGCGCGAGGAAGCCAACCGCCTGCTGCTGCGCATGATCGACTGGGTCGAACGCCAGTTCGCCGGCATGGGGCGCAGCGATGCACGCGCCCTGGCGATCCAGCTGGTGTCCACGGTGCAGGGCGCGAGCGTGCTGTCGCTGGCGATGCACGATCCCGCCATCGTGCGCCAGGAACTGGCACGCATGAAAACCGTCGTCGAGGCACTGGGATGATGTCTTCGCGCAACCCGCGCCAGACAGGCACACATTTTTCGGAGAATTTAAGTTGGTTAACTCACTTACTTTCGCGGATCGCCGCTCCGTAGGCGGCGCCGCCAACCAGACCCCGCGCTGCCGGCAGCGGTCGCTGCCGGAACGCCGGGCACCTGCCACGAGCAGGGTTCCTGCCACCACCCCACGAGGGAAGGAGAACGCCATGAAAACCGCAACGAACAACCGCACCGGCTCGCGCACAACGACCCGCCGCGGCGCGCTGGCGCTGCTGCTGGCCACCACGCTGGGCATCGGCGGTCACGCCGCGAACGCGGCGCAGGCACCTTCGGCCGCCGAGCTCGAGCACTGCCTGCAGCGGGCCGGGCTGGAACTGAAGCTCCACGAACGCGATCTGCGACTGCTGAGCGCGCAGAAGTTCGCGCTCGGGCGCGAGCGCCACATGATCGCGCTCAACACGGAGGTCGCGCTGGGGAATGCGTCGATGAACCCGCGGCTCTACTGCACGGTGGAGCGCGGCGGCGAGATCAGCCTGGTGCAGAGCATGCCGCGCCTGCCGCACCGGCCGGCGGCGACCCTGGTGGCCGACCACGGCCATCCGTGATGGCGGCCGCAACGCCACCACGTCTGCGATGAACCGGGGGTGCCACCACGGCAACCAGTGCCACGCTGGCTTTCTTGCGAGGACCGTCTGTCGCCTGGACGGCGACAGTCGAGCCTACAGGGATGTATTCACGGCGTGTCCGAGCAGGAGAGCCAGCGTGGCACTGGCGGGGACGAACCACAAGTCGGGGCAAAAACGGTCCATTTCAGGTTGAAGCCTGAGCGTCGAAACTCAGGCGCGCGGCAGCGTGACCCCGGTCTGGCCCTGGTACTTGCCGCCACGATCGCGGTACGAGGTCTCGCAGACCTCGTCGCTCTCGAAGAACAGCATCTGCGCCACGCCCTCGTTGGCGTAGATCTTGGCGGGGAGGTTGGTGGTGTTGGAGAACTCGAGCGTCACGTGCCCTTCCCATTCGGGCTCCAGCGGCGTGACGTTCACGATGATGCCGCAGCGCGCGTAGGTCGACTTGCCGAGGCAGATCGTCAGCACGCTGCGCGGGATGCGGAAGTACTCCACGGTGCGCGCCAGCGCAAAGGAATTCGGCGGGATGATGCACGAGTCCGACTTGATGTCGACGAAGCTTCGCGGGTCGAAGTTCTTCGGGTCCACCGTCGCCGAGTGCACGTTGGTGAAGATCTTGAACTCGTCCGAGCAGCGCACGTCATAGCCGTAGCTCGAGGTGCCGAAGGAAATGACCTTGCCGGCCGCCGTATGCCGCACCTGGTCGGGCTCGAAGGGGCTGATCATGCCGTGCTCGGCCGCCATGCGGCGAATCCACCTGTCCGATTTGATCGACATCGCTGTGCTGCTTCCCGATTGAGTC
>DAORUQ010000216.1:0-4923 GCA_035433265.1 Pseudomonadales bacterium
TAGGCCCCGAGCACGTACTCGAGCCCCCCGTCCATCAGCTTGCCGAGCAGCTGGAACTCCTGCGAGAACTGGTCCTGCTCGTTCAGGAACGGCGCATTGGCGAAGAGCCGCGTGGTGACCGGGTTGGCGCCATAGTCCTGGTAGATGTCCTGCTCGACCTCGCGGTAGCCGGTCAGCGACTTCAATGTCAGGTCATCGCTGATTTCCCACGCCAGCGTCAGGGAGTGGCCGCTGACCTCGACATTGCTCTCCTCGAAGGGCACGCGGGGTCTCACGTTGTCCTGGCGGTCAGACCTGAAGGGAACGCTCTCGAAACCGAACTGCGAGGGACCGATGTTCTGGTAGTAGATCGTCCCGGAATCGACATCGGAGTAGTCGTAGGCGTAGTCGGCGCTGAAGTTGTCGCTCGGCGACCAGTTGATCGCGAGACGTCCGGCCGCGCTGTCGTTGTCGCCGAAGTTCGGGCCCCGGCCATCGTTCTCGATCCAGCCATCCTTTTCCGATTTCATCAGGCTCAGCTTCGCGGCGAGACCCGCCACGCGCGCTGTATCGACTTCGGCGCGCGCCTTGACGTAGTCGCGGTCGCCCGCGCTCAGTCCGCCCTTGAAGCCCCACTCGCCCTTGGGCTTCGCGGTGATCATGTTGATCGCGCCGCCGATGGTATTGCGGCCATAGAGGCTGCCCTGCGGGCCGCGCAACACCTCGATGCGCTCCAGGCTGGCGACCTCGCTGCCCAGACCGATCGAACGGGCCATGTAGATACCGTCGATGTAGACGCCGACGCTGGGGTCGGTGGACATGCCGACATCGTTGTTGCCCACGCCGCGCATGTAGGTACGCAGCGAGGCCTGGCTGTTGGGGAACTGGCGCATGAACAGGTTCGGCACGCTGAACTGGATGTCGCCGAGGTCATCGACGTTCAGCTTCTCGAGCATGTCGGCCCCGAAGGCCAGCACCGAGATCGGCGTGTCCTGCAGCGAGGCCTCGCGCCGCTCGGCGGTAACGATGACCTCCTCGAGTCCCGTGGCCCGCGCGCCGTCTTGCTGCGCCTGCGCCCATGGAGCGGCGGCCCCGGCCACGGCCATTGCCAGCACGGTCGGCGCGAATCTGCGTATCCGGATTGCCATGATGCGTTCCCCTCGTTACTGAAGTTGTTCTGTATGAATCGAATTCGCGGATGCTGTCCCGCACCCTGCATCGGGCAGGCACCGGCCGGGCAGGCATCGCCCGGGCCCGCTTCGTCCCCGCCAGACAATGCTAGACGCTGGACTCGAATAAAACATTCAACAGCAATGGTATTTTTGGCATCCCGCACGCCTGCTCACAAGGCCGTGCCCGCGCGCATGCCATCCTCCACCGCCTTGCGCAGCAACCCGGGACCGGTGCAATCGCCGATGGCGTGGATCTCCCCGACACGCCCGGCCAGCGCATCCGCCAGGCGCGTGTCGGGCGCCGGGCTGCCGGCAATGATCACCGTGTCCGCCGGCACGCTGCCGGCACGCCCGGCATACTCGAAACGCACCGCACCGGCGTCGATACCTGTCAGCCGCACACCGCCGAGCACCTCGACGCCGAGGCGGTCGAGCGCGCTCAACTGCTCCTGGCGACGCTTGGGCCCGACATCCTGCGCGAACCACTGGTCTTCGGCGATGAGGCTCACGCGCCGACCGCGGTGCGCGATGAAATCCGCGAGTTCCACCGCCGGCAGGTCCGAACCGATCACGCACACCCGCTTGCCGAGCGGCAGGAAGTGCCGGCTCGCCGCGCGCACATGACCCGGACGCAGCCACTGCTGTACGCGTGGCATCACGTGATGACCGAGCAGCTTCAGCAGCGCGGGCCAGCGCGCGGCTTCTTCGGCCGACAGCGTGCCCGAGAACCAGCCGCGCACCTCGGTCGCGTCGTAGACGTGCGCCGCCTCCATCCCCGGGATCACCGGCCGGACCATCCTTGCGCCCGTCGCCACGACCACCGCGTCGGCATCCGCGCACTCCGCGGGCTCCAGCGCGCGGCCCAGCTCCACCCTGACCGGCAGGCGGCTCATCGCGCCGAGCAGGTAGTCGAGCAGGCGCTGGTTGTCCGCGTGCACGATCGAGGCATAGAACAGCGAGCCACCGAGCCGTCCGCCGCGCTCGACCAGGCGCACCTCATGGCCTCGCAGCGCCGCGACGCGCGCGGCCTCCATGCCCGCCGGCCCGCCGCCGACGACCAGCACGCGCTTGCGCACGGCGGCCGGCGTGATCGCCAGCTCCGCTTCGCGCCCGCTCTGTGCGTTCACGGCGCAGTTCATGTTGGCGTCGAAGGGCGCGATCAGCATAGAGTCGATGCAGTTCTGGCACGACAGGCAGCGGCGGATCTCCAGCGTGCGACCGCTCAGCACCTTCGCGGGCAACTCCGGGTCCGCCAGCAGCGGGCGCGCCATTGCCACCATGTCGGCGTCACCCTCGGCGATGATCTTCTCGGCGAGGACCGGGTCGTGGATGCGCCCCACCACCATCACCGGCACGTTCACGACCTTGCGCACCGCGGCCGCGACGGCGGTGTTGTAGCCGTCGCGGTAATGCGCTCCGCAGACGATCTGCGCCACGATCTTGTCGTGCGAGACGCCGCCGCTCACCTGGAAGGCGTCGATGCCGGCCTGCTCCAGCAACGGCGCGATCAGCTGCGTGTCGTTCAGCATGCGCCCGTCGAAGGCATCCTCGTTGCCGGAGATGCGCAGCGTTATCGGGAAGTCCGCACCGGCGCGCTGCTTGATGTGGCGGATCACGCGCACCAGCAGGCGCGTGCGCCCCTCGATGGTGGCGCCGGTGTACTCGTCCTCGCGGCGGTTGCGCACCGGGCACAGGAAGCTGCCCAGCAGCATGTAGCCGTGCGCCGCGTGCAGTTCCATGCCGTCGTAGCCGGCCTCGCGCGCGCGCACCGCGGCGTCGCCATACTGCGCGATCACGCGCTCCATTTCCTCCGCTTCGAGCACCCGGCTCGGCCAGCCGGTACCGGCGTTCACGTTGACCGACGGCCCCACCGGGTCGGTCATCGACTCGGGACCGGGATGGGAGATCTGCGGCTGGATGCGCGCGCCGTGGGCATGCACCCGCCGCACCAGCTCGCGGTGTCCGGCGATGAAGCGGTCATCGCCGAGGCTGAGCGACTGCGGCTGGTAGCGCTGGGCAACATCGACGGAGCACATCTCCACCGTGATCAGTCCCACGCCGCCGCGCGCGCGCGCCTCGTGGTAGCGGATCAGGCGCTCGGTCACCTCGAAGTCCGCGCTGCCGTAATTGGTGGTCATCGCCGACATGACCATGCGGTTGCCGACCGTCATCGCACCGATGCGGATCGGGCTTGCCAGGTGCTGAAAGGATTGCATGCTGGTTTTTCTCCTAGGCATCATCGCCCTTGTCATGGTAGCCGGCCT
This sequence comes from Pseudomonadales bacterium, assembly GCA_035433265.1. GTDB lineage: Bacteria > Pseudomonadota > Gammaproteobacteria > Pseudomonadales > UBA5518 > UBA5518. Next base: position 3,416 of record DAORUQ010000216.1, read on the forward strand.
GGCGTAGTATAAAAACAATTCAACACCAATCTTTTTACACAGAGGGCAGCCCCATGAGCCAGAGCAGCGACGCGAGCCGGTATCGCCCGATCCCATTCGTCAGCGGCGCCGTTCCCGGCGGGGGCCACTTCGAGGAGTTCTGCGCCCACCCGGCTTTTTTCCTGCAACGCGCCTTCCGCGAGTGCGGCGAGGTCTGCGAGTTCGACCAGGGCGGCATGCGCACGGTGCTGATGGTGGGCCCCGAGGCACACGAAGCCGTGTTCCGCGCCCCCGACGAGCAGTTGAGCGCTCCGGCCGCCTACCAGTACATGGTGCCGATCTTCGGCCCGGGCGTGCAGTATGGCGCCCCGATCGAGATCGAACGCCAGCAGCTGAAGATGCACGCCAAGGGCCTGCGCGCCGAGCGCCTGACCTACTACGCGCCGATCGTCGCCAGGGAGGTCGAGGACTGGATTTCCGGCTGGGGCGACGAGGGCGAGATGGACTTCTACGAGGCCTTCGCCGATCTCACGATCAAGACCTCCACGCACTGCCTGCTGGGCGCCGAATTCCGCTACTCGCTGACCGATGAGTTCGCGCGCCACTACCACGACCTCGGCGAGGCCGCCGATGCTGCCGGCACGGTCGATCACACCCAGCAGAAGGCCGTCTACGACCGCCGCGACCGGGCGCGCAAGGCGCTGGGGGAGTTGATCATCGAGCGCATTCACCGCCGCCGCAACGCCGGCGAGACGCACGACGACCTGCTGCAGGTCTACATGGATGCCACCCTGCTCGACGGCAGCCGCCTCAGCGACGAGCAGATCGCCGGCATGGTCGTCTGGTTCATGTTCGCCGGGCATCACACCAGCGCGAACACCGCCGCATGGACCCTGGTGGAACTCGCGCGCTACCCGGACTTCGGCCGGGAAGTGACCGCCGAGGTCGACCAGCTGTTCGCGACCGAGACCGAGTTGAGCTTCCGCGCACTGCGCAAGATGCCGCTCATGGAGGGGTTCATCCGCGAGATCCTGCGCGCGCACCCGCCGCTCAACGCCCTGTGCCGGCGCGTGATGCAGGATTTCCACTACAAGGACTACCTGATCGAGGCCGGCAAGAACGTGATGCTCTCGCCCTACGTCGCGCACCGGCTGCCACAGTACTTCCCCGACCCGGAACGCTTCGATCCGCATCGACCGGAACCGGAAAACGTCTTCGCCTACATCCCCTTCGGTGGCGGGCAGCGCAAGTGCGTCGGCAACGCCTTCGCGATCCTGCAGGTGAAGACGATTTTCGGCACGCTGCTGAAGGAATTCGAATTCGAGCTCGCGGGGCCCCCGGGCGAGTACCGGGAGATCATGCCCTCGCTGATCCTGCGCCCCTCGGATCCCTGCGTCCTGCGCTACCGGCGCCGCAAGCACTGAAACCACGACAACTGATGAACATGGAGAAGGCAATGGATTTCACGGGCAAGGTCGCGATCGTCACGGGCGCCGGCGGCGGCATCGGCGCGGCGACCGCACGCCGGC
>DAORUQ010000217.1:0-4870 GCA_035433265.1 Pseudomonadales bacterium
AGCGCCGGGCTCGCGCGCCCGGGTTGCGGTGCCTCGCCGGTAGCGAAGCGGCGCGCCCGGTCGAGTCCGATCACGAGATGGTCGAGCAGTGAAAACTGGCGCTGCATGGGGAGGCTGCTGACGGTTCGATGCGCGGATTCTATAGTGCAAGCGCGCTCCCGGCCAAACAGGGTCACCGCAGCGGCGCGGCGCGGGTATGATTGGGCTATCCGCTTGCACCGAGGAGACGATAACAATGACGGTCAGTGCCAAGCCCGGGCGCGTTCCCGCCATCACGCCCTACCTGAGCGTGCGCGGAGCCGCCGCGGCCATCGATTTCTACCGCCGCGCCTTCGATGCCGAGGAGTTGTACCGCCTCGATGCGGGCAACGGGCTGGTGGGGCACGCCGAGATCCGCATCGGCGACTCGGTGATCCTGCTCGCCGACGAACTGAGCGGCGGCCCGCAGCGCAGCCCCGCCTCGCTCGCCGGCACCTCGGTCGCCGTGCGGCTGTACGTCGATGACGTCGACGAGTGCTTCGCGCGCGCGCTCGCGGCCGGCGGCGTGCAGCTGCGCGGCGTCGCCGACCAGTTCTACGGCGATCGCAACGGCGCGCTGCGCGATCCCTTCGGCCATGTCTGGATCGTCGGCACGCAAATCGAGAGCCTGACGCCGGAGCAGATCGAGGCGCGAATGCAGGCGCTGCGCGTGGCGACGGGATGATGCAGGAGCCGCAGCCCGAGGCGATGAGCGACTTCAGGGATCTGCAACTGCTGATCCGCTCGCACGTGCCCCTGCTGGTGGTCGAGACGCACGACGAGACCCGTGCGCGCGAGTTGCTCACGAGGCTCGCGATCAAGGAAGCGCTGCCGCTGTTCGTGTGGTCCGTGACCGAGGGCCTGCAGCGGCTCGGCTTCGGCGAGCTGCCGGCCGCCGAGACGCTGCTCGAGCCCGACGCCGTGCTGAAATCGATCAAGGCGCACCGCGAGGCGGGCCTGTTCGTGCTGTGCGACATCCATCCCTACCTCGCCGATCCGCGTATCGTGCGGCTGCTGAAGGACGTCGCGCTGCGTTATCGCGAGGTGGCGCACACGCTGGTGCTGCTCAGCCACCGGCTCGCGATCCCGCCGGAGCTCGCGCGGCTCGCGGCCCGTGTCGAGCTGTCGCTGCCCGACGAGGAGGAGATCATGGCCATCGTGCGCGAGGAGGCGCGGCGCTGGCAGACGGTGAACGGCGGGCGGCGCGTGAAGACCGACAACCGCACGCTGATGCAGCTCACGCGCAGCCTGCGCGGGCTCACGCACGCCGACTGCGCGCGCCTCATCCGCGGCGCGATCTTCGACGAGGGCAGCATCGCGGAATCGGCGCTGCCCGAGATCAACCGCGCCAAGTTCGAACTCATGGACCTCGACGGCGTGCTGAGCTTCGAGTACCGCACCGAGCAGTTCGCCAGCGTGGCCGGCATGCAGCGCCTGCGTGCCTGGCTGGAGCAGCGCCGCGAGGCTGCGGTCGCGCAAGGCGAGGCGGGCGCGCTGGATCGCCCCAAGGGCGTGCTGCTGCTCGGCGTGCAGGGCGCGGGCAAGAGCCTGACGGCGCGCGCCGTCGCGGGCGCCTGGGGCCTGCCGCTGCTGCGCCTGGACATGGGCGCGCTGTACAACAAGTACATCGGCGAGACGGAGCGCAACCTGCGCGAGTCGCTGCGCTCGGCCGAGCTGATGGCGCCCTGCGTGCTATGGCTCGACGAGATCGAGAAGGGCGTGGGCGGCTCGGACGCCGACGAGGGCGTGTCGCGCCGCCTGCTCGGCAGTCTGCTGACCTGGATGGCCGAGCAGCGCGACGGCGTGTTCGTGGTGGCGACCGCGAACGATGTCTCGGCGCTGCCGCCCGAACTGCTGCGCAAGGGTCGCTTCGACGAACTGTTCTTCATCGACCTTCCCGACGAGGCGACGCGTGCCGAGATCTTCCGCATCCACCTGCGCCGGCGCGGCATCGATCCCGAAGGCATCGACGTGGGCACGCTGGCCGGGATGAGCGAGGGCTTTTCCGGGGCCGAGATCGAACAGGTGGTGGTGAGCGCCCGTTACCGCGCCGCGGCCGACCAGGCGCCGCTCGCCAGCGCGCACCTGCTGACCGAGATACGCGCCACGGTGCCGCTGGCCGTCACGATGGCCGAGCGCATCGAGGCCCTGCGCGCGTGGGCAGAAGGCCGCACGGTGCCCGCAAACTGAACCCGACGTGCGCAACACCACCAACGGAGCCCGGAGTCGAGCCGTGCAACACGAACCCCATGCATTTACCGGCGCCCAGAAGGTCTACCTCTGGCTCGCGATGATCTTCGTTGCCTCGCTGCTGATCGCCGATATTGTCGGCATCAAGCTGTTCCGCATCCCGCTGCCGTTCACGCTGTTCGGCTTCGACGCGATCGAGCACACCTGCGGCATGCTGACCTTCCCGGTCACCTTCCTGCTGACCGACCTGGTCAACGAGTACTACGGACCGCGCGCGGCGCGACGCATCACGTATCTCGGGCTCGCGGCGGCGCTGTTCGTCTTCGGCGTGATCAACCTCGCGCAGGCGATGCCCTACCTCGACGCGCCGTACAACGTGCGCAAGGAGCAGTTCGACGCGATCTTCGGTTCGGCGAAGGTGATGTACCTGGCATCGCTGTGCGCCTACCTGGTGGGGCAGTTGAGCGACATCGCGGTGTTCGGGTTCTTCAAGCGCCTGACGGGGCAGCGCTTCGTGTGGCTGCGCGCCACCGGCAGCACGGTGATCTCGCAGTTCATCGACTCGTTCGTCGTGAGCTACCTGGCCTTCTCCCTGGGGCGGCAAATCGTCGCCGACCCGGCCTTGCCGCCGGCGCCGTTGTCCGCGATTCCCGCGATCGCCGTCACCGGCTACCTGCTGAAGTTCGCGATCGCGATCGCGATCACGCCGCTGATCTACGCCGGTCGCATGGTCATGCACCGCTGGTTCGGGCTGACGCCGATCGCGGTGGCTCCCGTCAAACCGTAGGGCGGCATTCACGCCGACAGCGGCCGGGTTCGGATGTCGCCATGAATGGCGACCTAGGGATGCCTGGCCGGGTTTCGATGTCGCCATGAATGGCGACCTGCGGGTGCCATCCGTGGGTCCGCGTTCATGCGGACATTGTCCGGCTGAAGCCGGACCCACGGAATCCGGATACCCGGTGTCAGGCTGAACCCGGACTCGCCGCGTCGGCGCGTTCGCGCGCGATGGCGCGGTGGCCGATGTCGTGGCGGTAGAAACCGCCGTTCCAACGGATCGTCGCGCATACCGCGTAGGCGCGCTGCTGCGCCGCGGCCACCGTGTCGCCGAGCGCGGTGACGCACAGCACGCGCCCGCCGTTGGTGACCACGGCATCGTCGTAGCGCAGCAGCGTGCCGGCATGGAACACGTGGCTGTCCGCGGCCGCGTGTTCGGGCAGCCCCTCGATCACGTCGCCCTTGCGGTAGCTGTCCGGGTAGCCACCGGCGGCCATCACGACGCCGAGCGCCGCGCGCGGATCCCACTCGGCGCTGATCGCGTCGAGTTGCCCGTCGATGGCGGCGTCGCACAGCGCCGTGATGTCGGACTTCAGGCGCATCATGATCGGCTGCGTCTCCGGGTCGCCGAAGCGGCAGTTGTACTCCAGCACTTTCGGTGTGCCGTCGGGGGCGATCATCAGCCCCGCGTAGAGAAACCCGGTGTAGACGTTCCCCTCGGCCGCCATGCCGCGCACGGTGGGCATGATGACCTCGCGCATCACGCGTTCGTGGATCGCCGGCGTGACCACCGGTGCCGGCGAGTAGGCGCCCATGCCGCCGGTGTTCGGGCCGCGGTCCCCGTCATCGCGCGCCTTGTGGTCCTGGCTGCTCGCGAGCGCCAGCACGTTCGTGCCGTCGACCATCACGATGAAACTCGCTTCCTCGCCGACCAGGAATTCCTCGATCACCACGCGGTGGCCGGCTTCGCCGAAGGCGTTTCCCGCGAGCATGTCGTGCACCGCCGCGATCGCGGTGTCGATGTCGTCGGCCAGTATCACGCCCTTGCCGGCCGCCAGCCCGTCGGCCTTCACCACGATCGGCGCGCCGCGCTCACGGATATAGGCTTGCGCCGGCGCGATCTCCGTGAAGGTGCGGTACTCGGCGGTGGGGATGGCGTGGCGCGCCAGGAAGTCCTTGGTGAAGGCCTTCGAGCCCTCGAGCTGCGCCGCACCGCGCGTCGGGCCGAAGCAGCGCAGCCCCGCCGCGCGGAAATGGTCCACCACGCCGCCGACCAGCGGCGCCTCGGGGCCGACGATGGTGAGTCCCACGGCGTTGTCGCGCGCGAACTGCGCGAGCTGCTCGAAGTCCATCACGTCGATCGCGACGTTCTCCACACCGGGCTCGCGTGCCGTGCCGCCGTTGCCGGGGGCCACGAACACAGTGTCCACGCGGTAACTCTGTGCCGCCTTCCATGCCAGCGCATGCTCGCGCCCGCCGCCGCCGATGATCAGGACGTTCATTGTTCGCTTCCTCGCGCGGATCAGTGCCGGAAGTGGCGCATGCCGGTGAATACCATCGCCATGCCGTGCTCGTCGGCGGCGGCGATGACCTCCTCGTCGCGCATCGAGCCGCCGGGCTGGATCACCGCGCGGATGCCGGACGCGGCGGCGTTGTCGATGCCGTCGCGGAACGGGAAGAAGGCATCCGATGCCATCACGGCGCCGTCGACCGCCAGTCCTGCGTGCTCGGCCTTGATCGCGGCGATGCGCGCGGAGTTCACGCGGCTCATCTGTCCGGCGCCGACGCCGATGGTGCGGTTGTCGCGCGCGTAGACGATCGCGTTCGACTTCACGAACTTCGCCACCTTCCACGCGAACAGCAGGTCGCGCATCTCGTCTTCCGA
>DAORUQ010000218.1:0-4789 GCA_035433265.1 Pseudomonadales bacterium
GGCGTCGTACATCTGGTAGACACCGGGCAGCTCGGTGAGATTGCGCAGGAAAGAGGCCGCGTCGAAGCCCGTCACGATGATTCCCCGGTCGAGCCGCGCTCTCCACGGCGCGGCGCACGGGATTATAGCCGTCCGCGCACGGCGCCCGCGCGGCGGCGCCGCGCCAGCCTCTCAGGCGGGTTGCCCGCCGATCAGCCCGTGGCTGGCGGCGAGCTTCGCGAGCTCGATGTCACCGCAGACGCCGAGCTTGCCGAAGATGCGGTAGCGGAAGGTGTGCACCGTCTTGACGGCGATGAACATCTCCAGCCCGATCTGCGGCGCGCGACGGCCCGCCAGCAACAGTGCGCAGACCTGCATCTCGCGGCTGCTCAGCCGGTCGAAGGGATTCGCGGCCAATGACGCCTCGTCGGGCGCCGCGACCCGGTGGCGCGGTGCCAGCACGCGACGGATCGTCGCCTCCAGTTCGGGCGCGCGCACGTCCTTGCTCACGCAGGCCTCGATGCGGCTGCGCCACAACCGCTGCGACGGCTCGCTGTCCCAGGCGGTCACCGCGATGATGCGCGTCGCGGGCAACGCGATACCGATGCGCCGCGCCGCCTCCAGCCCGCCGATGCCGGGCATGCGCAGGTCCATCAGCACGACATCGGGGAGCAGGGCCCGCGCGAGGGTGATGGCCTCCTCGCCGCACGCAGCCTCGCCGATGCAGCGCATGCCGGGAATATCGGCAAGGGTACTGATGATGCCGCGGCGCACGATGTACTGGTCATCCACCACGAGCACGCCGATGTGGGGCGATACGGGAGCTTTCGGCACACCTGGTCCCTCCAATCGGTGCAGGGAACGCCGCTGTACTGCCTGCTCGTTGGCGTCTGCAATCACGGGGAACCGACGCTATTACAGCTCCCGCCACGCCGTCGAGTCCCATTCGGGCTACGACCGACGCGCCGAGGGGCGAACGCGACGCTCAGCGCGCCAGGATCCGGCGCCAGGTCAGGTTGATGCGGGGCCCCATGGGACGGCGGGTCTTGGGCACGCTGTGCTGCCAGTGACGCTGCAGCGGCGGCTCCATCACCAGCAGCGAACCGTCGCTGAGGTCGAGACCGAAGCGCACTTCGTGCGCATCGCGCCGGCGCAGCAGCAGCCGCCGCGTGGCGCCCAGGCTCAGGGAGGCGATCAGCGGCGCCGGCCCGAGCTCGGGTTCGTCGTCGCTGTGCCAGGACATGCCGTCGGCGCCGTCGCGGTAGAGGTTCAGCAGCACGCTGTTGAAGCCGTGGCCGCTCAACGCTTCGGTGCGCGCGCGGATCTGCTCGAGCACCGGCGTGAAGGGCTGCGCCACCAGGCTGAGTCCCGAATAACGGTAGCCGCAACCGGGCTCGGCATACCACGCGCTCAGGCGCGGCGCGGCAATGCGCCGGCCGAACAGCGTGAGCCAGTGCTGTTCCCAGCGCACTTCCGCCATCAGCGCGGCGAACCATGCCGGCGCCTCGGCGACGAAGGCCTGCGCGAAGAGCGCCAGTGCGCCGTCGCCGGGATCGAAGCGCTCGCAGTCGCCGTTCATCTCAGTAGACCGCCGGCTCGATCTCGAGATCGATGCCGAAGCGCTCACGCACCGCCGTGGCGATGCGCGCGGCCAGCCCCAGCACTTGCGCCGCGCTGGCGCCCCCCTCGTTGACCAGCACGAGCGCCTGGCGTTCGTGCACCCGCGCCGCCCCCTCGCGCATGCCCTTGCCACCGGCCTGCTCCACCAGCCACGCGGCCGCGAGCTTCACGGCGTCGCCGGCCGCCCAGTGCACCACGCCGGGATGCCCGGCGCGCAAACGCTCGAAGCGCGCGCGGTCGATGACCGGGTTCTTGAAGAAGCTGCCAGCGTTTGGCAGCAGCGCGGGATCGGGCAGGCGCTCGCGGCGTATGCGCATCACCGCTTCCAGCACGTCGGCGGGCGAAGGATCCGCGACGGCCCCCAGCGCGGCGCGCAGCACCGGGTAATCGCTGCGCGGCGCGCGCGCGCGCGGCAGGCGCAGCGTGAGGTCGGTGATGACGATGCGCTCGGCCAGTTCGCTCTTGAAAATGCTGTGACGGTACGCGAAGCGGCAGTCGGCATGCGAGAGCCGCAGCGCCTCTCCGCTCGCGCGCTCCACCGCGCCGACCGCCTCGACGAACTCCTGCACCTCGACGCCGTAGGCGCCGATGTTCTGGATCGGCGCGGCGCCGACGGTGCCGGGGATCAGCGCGAGGTTTTCCAGCCCGTGCCAGCCGCGGCGGTGGCAGGCCAGCACGAAGCCATGCCATTGGACCCCGGCCGCGACGCGCACGCGCACCTGCCCGGGGGTTTCCTCCAGCAGCTCCTCGCCCTGGAGCTGCATGCGCAGCACGCAGCCGCCGATGCGCTCGCGCAGCACCACGTTGCTGCCGCCGCCGAGCACGCACAGCGCGAGCCGGCGCGTGCGCGCGAAATCCAGCGCCTCGCGCAACTCATCGCCGCTCTCGACAGTGGCGCACCACTCGGCACGCGCGGGCAGACGCAGTGTGTTGCAGTGCGCGAGCGGGACGTCGGCCTCGATGCGCATGGATCAGAGACGCGTGCGGCGGATGTGCGCCGGCAGCGGCGACTGCAGCCCGAGCGCCTCGACCTTGCGCCCCAGCACCGCATCGGCGGTGGGCGATCGGCAGATGTTGCCCAGGCAAACGAAAAGTACCGAAACGCGCTGACTGTCCCGCATCGAGGCTCTGCTTCCCGTGAAAAACGCGATGGCGCGCAGTGTATCCGATCGCCGCCGGGCCCTTCGACCGCCTGCGAATGCAGGCCATCGCCATCTCGCTCCGGAATGCGGCAATTCGGATCGATCAGACCTGCAGCGCGGGCATCACGCGCTCGACCTGCTCCAGCGGCACGCGCGGACCCGCCGGCGAAAGGCTGCTGTAGGCGACCAGGGTCTCGGCCGGGAGCCGGCCGACGAGTTGCGCGAGATCGGCGAAGCGCACGCCCTGGCGCACCAGGAAGGCGATGAAGGTGTGCCGCAGCGCCGCGGGCGTCACCACGCCGGCATGCCCGATGCCGGCATCGTGCGCCGCGCAGAGGATCGCGGCATGCAGCCCGTCCATGGCGAGCCCGCGGCCCTGGGCATCGGCCAGCAGCGGCGCGCCGGGGCAGGCCTCGCGCGCGCCGAGCGCCGCGCGCAGCGACGCGCTCAGCGGTAACTCTCGCGCCGAATCGCCGCGGATGGCCACAACCTGCCGCTCGAGGTCCACGTCGTCCCAGCTGAGGGCCAGGGCCTCCTCAGGGCTGGCGCCGCTCAGGATCAGCAACATGCCGAGCCGGCCCTCCGCGGTGGCGGCATGCAGCAGTTCGGCCACCTCCCCGGGCGCCAGCTCAGCCGGCAGCACCGGCCCCTCCGGGAGCAGCGCCCTCTCGGGGACCCCGAGCATCCGGTTGGCCGCACCGGCCAGCGCGGCAACCGGTGCCGCGGCGCCGAGCAGCGGCCCGCCGGGCTGCGTGATCAGCACCGCGGGCTGCGGCCCGGGGCGGTTGAAGAGCTCGACGAACCACATCGCCAGCAGCGCCAGCACGAAGGAGCCCGCGACCGCGATGCCGGCGTCGCGCGCATAGAGCGGACGCCATGCCGTTTGCGGCGTGGTCGCGGCTTCCAGCACCTGCACCGAGGGCATGCGCTCGCGCTCGCTCGCCTCCAGTCGCACCTTGCGCTGCGTCGCCGCGCGGTAGAGCGTCTGCAATTCCGTGAGCTCGTCCTGAAGCGCCTTGTACTCGTTGAAGCGGGCGGTGAAATCCTGCACCGCTTCGCGATCCGAGGCCTCCTGCTGGCGTATGCGCGCCGCCATCTCGCGGGCGCTCGCCAGCTCCTCCCTCGCCTCGGCCAGCGCGGCCTGCGCGTTCAGGCCGCGCTGCGCCGCGATCTGGCGCTCCAGCTCCGCGAGGCGATCGCGCTTGGCCTTTATGTTGGGATCCAGGCTCATGTAGTCGGGCGTGTAGTTGCGCTCCAGTTCGCCCAGATCCTCGCGTATCTGCGAGGCGCGCTGCTCGAGGTTGGCCAGCGTCGGATCGTCGCGCGAACGCGTCACCGCGCTGCCGGCGGCCATCGCCTCGCTGACCGAACGCAGTCGGCCCTCGGCGACCGCGACGCGTTCGTTGGCCGTGTTCAGCGAGGCCGCGACTCCGCGCACGCGCGCGAGCACCTGGTTCTCCTCGCGCTCGAGCGACACGATGTCGTGCGCGATCCTGAACGCCTCGACCTCGTCGTTCTTCTCGGCGACCCGGCGCTCGAGTTTCCCGATCTCCTCGTCCGAGCCCGCCAGCACCTCGGCTATGGACTCGCGCGCCGTCGCGCCCAGGTGTTCGCGATAGGCATCGACCGCCGTGTTCAGCAGCGACGCCAGCAATCCGGCCTGCGCGCCCGTCGCGCTCATCTCGACCACCGCGGTACCGCTCACGGGGCTCACCTGGATCATCGCCTGCATCGCGGCGACCGGGTCCTCGCCGAGTGACGAAAGATCGTGACCATCGCGCGCCAGACGCGCGACGGTCTGCTCGAGCACGGGGCGGCTGCCGAGCACCTGCACCTCGGTCAGGAAGGGTTTGTCGCTCTCGGCGCCCGGCGCGGCCGATTGCACCGACACGGTCTCGATGGGCCTCGGCGCGGCGGCGCCGGGCGTGATCTGCAGCAACGCCAGCGCGCGGTATTGCGGCGCGCGCAGGAAGGTGTAAGCGAGGCTGAGCACGCAGAGCACGGCGAACACGCCGGTGAACACGACCAGCCGCCGGCGATTGGCGAGG
>DAORUQ010000219.1:0-4739 GCA_035433265.1 Pseudomonadales bacterium
GCCGCTTCGGGCTCGTCGCCTTCGCCCTGGAACACGGTTTCGACGGGCTCGCCTTCGACACGCCGGCGACCGCGACCACGGCGTCCGCGCGAACGACGGCTGCGCTCACCCTCGGTGCCAGGGGCTGCTTCCTGCGCCTCGTCCACCACTGCTTGCGCGGCCACGATTTCCTCGACCTCGGGTTGCGGTTCCGCCGCCTGCATCGGCATCGGCGGCATCGGGGTCCGCGCGACCTCGGCTACTGCCGGTTCGGCAACGCTTCCCGGTGCCTGCACCTCACCACGCTGGCGCGGGCCGCGTGTGCGCGGCTGCTGGCCTGCCGGGCGGCGTTCGGGACTGCCTTCCGGACGCTGTGCCGGACGGCCTTCGCCGCGCGGTGGTCGGCTTTCACCGGCGGACTCGTCACGCGGTGGGCGCGGCGCGCGTTCGCTGCGCGGCGCTTGGGCGCGTGGCTCGCCACGGGGTTCGCCACGTGATTCGCCGCGCGGTGCTTCGCCGGGCGCTGCTTCGCGCTCGCCGCCTCGGCCGCGGCCCGATCCGCCGCGGCGGCGTCGACCGCCACTGCGGCGCTCGCCTTCGCCGGGTTCGCCTTCGCCGCGCGCGCGTGCGCCTTCGCCACGTGCGCGCTCGCCCGCGGTGGCGCCTTCGGGCGTGCGTCGGGCTTCTTCAGCGGGGCGCGGCGCGGGCGCCGTACGGGCGGCCGGCGCGGGTTCGGCCGCGCCGCCACCGAACAGGAAGCCCAGCAGGGATTTGACGATGCCGGGCCTGGCTTGCGCCGCGGGTGCCGCAGCCACCGGAGCGGGTGCAACGACAGGGGCGGGGGCCGCTTGCGCGACCGGCTCGGGAGCCGCCACCGGCGCAGGCTTCGACGGTGCGATCGACTGCACCGCAGCCACCGGTACTTTCACGGGCTCGGCCGTGCGCGTGACCAGGTCCACGGGCGGCGGCGCCTCGGGGATCGAGAGGAAGCTCGGCTCCTCGCTGTTCACCAGCGCGCTGTCGTCGCGCAGGCGCATCACCTCGAAGTGCGGGGTCTCCATGTTCGGGTTCGGGATCACCATCACGTGCAGGCGGTTGCGCTGCTCGATGTCGATGATCGCGCGACGCTTCTCGTTCAACAGGTAGGTCGCGATCTCGACGGGCACGATGGTGCGGATCTGCGCACTGCGTTCCTTGCCGGCTTCCTCTTCCACCAGGCGCAGCACCGAGAGGGCGAGGGACTTGGTGTCGCGGATGGTGCCCTGGCCCGTGCAACGCGGGCAGACCACGGAGCTGGTTTCCTCAAGCGAGGGGCGCAGGCGCTGGCGCGACATTTCCATCAGGCCGAAGCGCGAGATGCGCCCGACCTGCACGCGGGCACGGTCGGGCACCAGCGCGTCGCGCAGGCGGTTCTCGACTTCCTTCTGGTTGCGCGTGCTATTCATGTCGATGAAGTCGATCACGATCAGGCCGCCCATGTCGCGCAGGCGCAGCTGGCGCGCGATCTCGTCGGCCGCCTGCAGGTTCGTCTGCAGTGCGGTCTCCTCGATGTCCTGGCCCTTGGTGGCGCGCGAGGAGTTGATGTCGATCGACACCAGCGCCTCGGTCGGGTCGATCACGATCGAGCCGCCTGAGGGAAGTTTCACCTCGCGCTGGTAGGCCGTCTCGATCTGGCTCTCGATCTGGTAGCGGTTGAACAGCGGCACCGGGTCCTTGTAGAGCTTCACCCGGCTGCGGTAGTTCGGCATGACCTGCTCGATGAACTCCACGGCCTTGTCGTGGGCGTCCTGCGCGTCGATCAGTACTTCGTCGATGTCCTGGCGCAGGCAGTCGCGGATCGCGCGGATCACGACGTTGCTTTCCTGGTAGATCAGTTGCGGCGCGCGCTTCTTGCCGGCCTCGGCGATCGCGCCCCACAGGTGCAGCAGGTAGTCGAGGTCCCATTGGAGCTCTTCGGCCGAGCGGCCGACGCCGGCGGTGCGGATGATGATGCCCATGCCGTCGGGCAGGTTCAGCGCGTTCAGCGCGTCGCGCAGCTCCGTGCGCTCGTCGCCCTCGATGCGACGGCTGATGCCGCCGGCGCGCGGGTTGTTCGGCATCAGCACGAGGTAGCGACCCGCGAGGCTGATGAAGGTGGTGAGGGCAGCACCCTTGTTGCCGCGCTCTTCCTTGTCGACCTGCACCAGGACCTCGGTGCCTTCCTTGACCACGTCGCGGATGCGCGGACGGCCCTGCGACTGGTCGCCGCCGTTGCCCTGGAAGTACTCGGGAGAAATTTCCTTCAGCGGCAGGAAGCCGTGGCGGTCGGCGCCGAATTCGACGAAGGCAGCCTCGAGGCTGGGCTCGACGCGGGTGATGCGGCCTTTATAGATGTTGGCCTTGGTCGAGACGCGGTTACGGTTCTCGATGTCCAGATCGTAGAGTCGCTGGCCATCGACCAGGGCGACCCGCAACTCCTCCGGCTGGGTTGCGTTGATGAGCATTCTTTTCATGGTTACCAATGTCCTGTGAGCGGGTTGCTGGGACTTTGGTACCGTCGTTACAGCACTACGGAATCAGTGGCTTGTCATGCAGAGGCTTCTTGCTTCCTCGAAGTCTGGATTGCGCATATGCGGTTCCGGGCGCTACGCCCCGCCGAATCGCCTTCGTCCCGAGCCGCCAGAAACTGCCTGGCGGCAACGGGGACGCGTCTCAGTCTTTTCCGGTCCAGCGGGCGGTGCGAATTCGCGACCCGGCCCGCACAAAAATCTCAACAAGCATCCCGTCGCTGTTCGAACGGTACCTTGCGCCTGCCGGTCTCGCCCCTGCGAAACCGGCCACACCGCGCGCGCCGGGCTATGTGATTCCTGCTCAGCGGCGCGTCGTCGGCGTGATGCATGAAACCCGTGCGGGCGCCCGGGTCGGTGCGTCCCGCGCGCCGCGTTGGTGCAGCGGTGGCGTGGACGGGTTTCCTGATCCTGGGGGCACGCTCCTGCGAGGCAGCGGGTCCAATGCGGAGCGGACTATAGCATTATCGGGTAAGTGCTTCAATTAGCTGCAAAAATGATAGACTTTCGCCATGTCAGAACTATCAGCCCGGGAACAACAGGGCGTTCGCCTGGTCGAGGTGGACGCGGAGCACGCCGGGCAACGGCTCGATAATTTCCTGCTCGCGCGGCTCAAGGGCGTGCCGCGCTCGCGCATTTACCGCATCGTGCGCAGCGGCGAGGTGCGGGTCAACAGCGGGCGCGCCAGGCCGGACCAGCGCCTGCAGGCCGGCGACAAGGTGCGGGTACCGCCGGTGCGCATGGCCGAGCGGGCCGCTGCCGAGCCCGGGGTCGGGCTGGTGCAGGCGCTCGCGACACGCATCCTTTATGAGGATGCCGCGCTGCTGGTCGTCGACAAGCCGAGCGGCCTGGCGGTGCACGGCGGCAGCGGCCTGTCGCTGGGATTGATCGAGGCGCTGCGGGCGATGCGCCCGGACTGCCGCTCGCTGGAACTGGTGCATCGGCTCGATCGCGATACCTCCGGCTGCGTGATGATCGCCAAAAAGCGCTCGATGCTGCGACACCTCCACGAGGCGCTGCGCGAGGGCACGATCACCAAGACCTATATCACCCTGGTGCAGGGGCGCTGGTCTAAGCGGCTCACGCGGGTGACGCTCGCCCTGGAGAAGAACACGGTGCGCGGCGGCGAGCGGATGGTTCGCGCGGACGAGGCGGGCAAGGCCTCCGAGACCCGCTTTCGCGTGCTCGAGGTGTTGCGCGACGCCACCCTGCTCGAGGCGCAGCCCGTCACGGGGCGCACGCACCAGATTCGCGTCCACGCCCAGGTCTCGGGGCATCCCGTGGCTGGTGACGAGAAGTACGGCGAGCGGGAGTTCAACCGCCAGATGCGCGAGTTCGGGCTGCGTCGCCTGTTCCTGCATGCCGGTTCGATCGAGCTCAGCCTTCCCGATGGCCAGCCGCTGGTGGTCAGCGCGCCGCTCGACGTCGCGCTGACGAAGGTGCTGGAGACCTTGCCGCGATGAGGCGCCTGTTCGTGTTCGACTGGGACGGCACGCTGATGGACTCGGTGGGGCGCATCGTGTCCTGCCTGCGCCAGGCGGCCGACGAGCAGGGGCTGGCGGATCTGGGGGACGCGGCCTTCGGGGACGTGATCGGCCTGGGGTTGCCGCAGGCGATAGCGCAGCTCTACCCGCAGCTGGACCAGCGCCAGATCGAGCAGTTCCGCGCCACCTACGCCGCGCGTTTCGTCGCCGCCGATGGTCGTCCCTCGCAATTGTTCCCCGGTGCGCTGGAGCTGCTGGAGGCGCTGCGCGACCGCGGGCACTGGATCGCGGTGGCGACCGGCAAGAGCCGCCGCGGCCTGGATCGCGTGCTCGGCGAGCTCGGGCTCAGCGACAGCTTCCATGCCACGCGCTGTGCCGATGAGACCGCCTCGAAGCCCGATCCCCGGATGCTGCACGAGATCGTGGCGCAGCTCGGCGCCGAGCCGGAGCAGACCGTGATGATCGGGGACACCGAATATGACCTGGAGATGGCGGCACGGGCCCGGATCCGCAGTCTCGGCGTGAGCCACGGGGTGCATTCGCGGGAACGGCTGGCGCGTCACGCGCCGGCGCGGATCGTCGATTCGCTGCCGGAGATCCTCGACTGGGAGGAGCTGCGCCCGCGATGAGCGCGGGCCGCGCGCATCAATGCTGCAGTACGGCCACGCCGAAGCGCTCGAGGAACTCCACCAGGCGGATCAGCGGCAAGCCCTCGAGCACGGTCGGATCG
>DAORUQ010000220.1:0-4734 GCA_035433265.1 Pseudomonadales bacterium
GCGCCGGCGGTCTGAGCCGGGGCGCTATTGCGGCGCCCGGCGACGCACCAACTGCGCCGCCACCAGCGGCAGCACGGCCAGCAGCAGCGCCCACCACGAGCCCCAGCGCGCGAACGGCGTGAGCCCCGACGTGGGCTGCACTTCGCCGCGGATGACTTCCTGCGTGAACTGCCCGCCGCGCACCGTGATGCCGCCGCGCGCATCGATCAGTGCCGAGATGCCGTTGTTGGTGGCGCGGATCAGCGGCCGGCCGGTCTCGAGCGCGCGCATGCGCGCCATCTGCAGGTGCTGCAGCGGGCCGATCGAGGCGCCGAACCAGGTGTCGTTGCTGACGGTGAGCAGCAGTTCGGCGCCGGCGGCGCCAGAGCCGACCAGGTCCGGGTAGACGATCTCGTAACAGATCGAGGGCGCCACGCGCAGCCCGCGCACCGTGAGCGGGGCCTGTGCGGCGGGACCGCTGCTGAAACTCGACATCGGCAGGTCGAAGAAGGCGATCAGGCCGCGCAGCACGGATTCCAGCGGCACATACTCCCCGAACGGCACCAGGCGGCGCTTGTGGTACAGCCCGGAGTCGGCGCCGATCACCGCGATGCTGTTGAAGGCGTCGAATCCGCGTCGCTTCGTTTCGTTGGCATCACGCGTGGGGATGCCGAGCAGCAGCGTGCTGTGCGATGCCACGGCGCGCGCCGCGAGCGGCGCGAGCCTGTCCACGACCAGGTCGAGGTAGGCCGGCACGGCGGCCTCCGGCCACACCACGAGATCCGTGCCCCAGAGCGGTTCGCTCATCGCGACGTAGGTGTCGAGGATCGCCTCCAGTTGCCCGGGCTCCCACTTGAGCTCCTGCGCGATGTTGCCCTGCACCATGGCGACCGACAGCGGCTCGCCCACCGGCTGCGTCCAGTCGATGCGCTCGAGCAGGGGGCCAGCGGTCCAGAGCAGCGCGCTGGCGGCGAGTGCCGCCGGGCCGCCGCGCGAGCGCGCGAGCGTGAGGTAGAGCGCCGCGGCGGTGAAGGCGAGGATCATCCCGATGCCGAGCACGCCGATGAGCGGTGCCCAGCCGGCCAGCGGGGCCTCGAGCTGGCTGTAGCCCGCGTAGAGCCAGGGGAAGCCGGTGAGAAACCAGCCGCGCCACCACTCGCCCAGCACCCAGGCCGCGCTGAAGCCGAACAGCACGCCGCCGGGTCGCTCGCGCAGCCAGCGCGCCCATGCCCAGAAGGTGAACGCGGGGAACAGCGCCAGGCCCAGGCAGAACAGCAGCGTCAGCACGCCGGCCAGCGGCACCGGGGCCGAGCCGTACTGGTGAATGCTCACATACACCCAGGACGCCCCGGTGCCGAACATGCCGACGCCGAAGCTCCACGCGCGCAGCGCCGCGGCGTCCGGACGGAGCCGGCGCATCAACGCCAGCAGCGCGAGCGGGCACAGCACCGCCAGGGGCCAGATGTCGAAGGGCGCGAGCGCGGCGGGCAGCAGCGCGCCCGCCAGCAGGGCGGCGGCGTGGCCCGCGATGCCGGGGCCTGCCAGTCGTGCGGGGAAACTCATCCGCCCGAGGCGCCGGGATCCAGGTTCAGCCGCAGCAGGTGGATCTGGCGGCTGTCGGCGTTGAGCACCTTGAAGTGGAAGCCCTCGATCTCGGCGATCTCGTTGCGCCGCGGCAGGTGGCCGAAGGTCTGCATCACGATGCCGCCGATGGTGTCGAATTCCTCGTCGCTCAGTTTCGCGTCGAAGTACTTGTTGAATTCCTCGATCGGCGTCAGCGCCTTGATCAGGTAGTCGTTCTCGGACAGCTTCTTGATGAAGGTGTCCTGCTGCTTGTCGTGCTCGTCCTCGATCTCCCCGACGATCTCCTCGAGCACGTCCTCGATGGTGACCAGCCCGGCCACGCCGCCGTACTCGTCGATCACGATCGCGATGTGGTTGCGGTTCTCGCGGAACTCGCGCAGCAGCACGTTCAGGCGCTTGCTCTCGGGGATGAACGTGGCCGGGCGCAGCAACTGCGCGATGTCGATGCTGCCCGGACCATTGGCGAACAGCTGCCCCAGCATGTCCTTGGCGAGCACGATGCCGAGCACGTCGTCGCTGCTGTCGCCCGTTACCGGGTAGCGCGAGTGCCCGGACTCGATCACGCGGCGCACCACTTCCCCGGGCGCATCGTCGCTGTGCAGGCACACCATCTGCGGGCGCGGGATCATCACGTCGCGCACCTGCAGGTGCGCGACCTCGAGCGCTCCCTGCATGATGCCGTGGGTCTCGGTGTCGATCACGTCGTTCTGCTCGGCGATCACCAGGATGTCGAGCAGGTCCTTGCGGGTGCGCGGGTCGGAGGAGAACACCTGCGCGATTTTCTCGAGCCACGATCGTTCGTCGTGCTCGTCTGCGTTGCGATCGTCACTCATGGCCGTTCAGCTTGTTCATGCTCTTGGTAGGGATCGGGGAATTTCAGGCCGGCGAGGATGCGCACCTCGAGCGCCTCCATCACCGCGGCATCGCGCGCGCGTTCGTGGTCGTGGCCCAGCAGGTGCAGCGTGCCATGCACCAGCATGTGCGCCCAGTGCGCGCGCGCTGCCTTGTGTTGCTCTGCCGCCTCGCGGTTCACCACCGGCGCGCAGAGCACGATGTCCCCGAGCAGCGGCACGTCCACGCCCGGTGGCAGCCCGGCCGGGAACGACAGCACGTTGGTGGGATAGTCCTTGTGGCGGTAGCGCGCGTTCAGTTCACGCATCTCGGGCTCGTCGACGATGCGCACCGACAGCTCTGCCTCCGCGTGCTCCGCGCCGAGCGCCGCGCGCACCCAGCGGCGCATGCTGGGCGCCCCGGGTATCGCGGGATCCGCCGATGCGCAGTCCACGTAGACGCGCCCTGGCATCTTACTGCGGCGTATGGCCGCGGCGCGGCGCGGCGGGCTCGGAGGCGAGCCGCTTCTCGAAGGCCTCGTAGGCCTCGACGATGCGCTGCACCAGCGGGTGGCGCACCACGTCGCGCGGGGTGAACCAGGTGAAGCCGATGCCCTCGACGCCCTCGAGGAATGTCATGACCTGCGCCAGGCCCGATTGCGTGCCGCGCGGCAGGTCGACCTGTGTGACGTCGCCCGTGATCACCGCCTTCGAGCCGAAGCCGATGCGGGTCAGGAACATCTTCATCTGCTCCGGCGTCGTGTTCTGGCTCTCGTCGAGGATCACGAAGGCGTGGTTCAGCGTGCGTCCGCGCATGTAGGCGAGCGGGCAGACCTCGATGACGTGGCGCTCGATCAGCTTGCTCACGGTCTCGAAGCCGAGCATCTCGTAGAGCGCGTCATAGAGCGGGCGCAGATACGGATCGATTTTCTGCGCGAGGTCGCCGGGCAGGAAGCCGAGCTTCTCGCCGGCCTCCACCGCGGGGCGGACCAGCAGGATGCGGCGCACCTGGTCGCTCTCCAGCGCCGCCACCGCGCAGGCCACCGCGAGGTAGGTCTTGCCGGTCCCGGCGGGGCCGATGCCGAAGTTGATGTCGTGCTGGTGGATCGAGCGCACGTAGTGCTGCTGACTCTTGCCGCGCGGCTTGATGACCGCGCGGCGCAGGCGCACGACGCCCAGCGGGGCGACTTCGCCCTCGCCGGCGGCTTCGGCCGCGGTCAGTTCCTCGACGCCGGATTGCTGCAGGCGCAGGTGCACCTGGTCCGGCGTGAGTTCGAGGTGGCGGGCCGTCTCGTCGTAGAGGTGGATGATCACCGCGCGCGCGGCAATCCGGGCCGGTTCCGCGCCCTCCACGACGAAGTGGTTGCCGCGGTTGCGGATGCTGACGCCGAGGCGTTCCTCGATGAGGTGCAGGTGCTGATCGAACTGGCCGCACAACCGCGCCAGGCGGCGGGAATCGCTGGGTTCGAGTACGAACTGTAGTGTCTGCGGGTCGTTCAAAGGGGTTTCTGGGGCCTCTTGCGGCCAGGGGGACGGGCCAAGGATAACGTCAATCGGAGACCCGCGAAAGCGCAGCGCCCTCTACTCGGGCCGCCATTCATGGCGACAACCGCGTGTCCGTGGGTCGCCATTCATGGCGACAGCAGCGCCCGGCAAGGCACCCGTCGGCATGAATGCCGACCTACAGCACCTCCGCGCGCAGCGAATTCGGCAGCGCCTCGGTGATCTCCACGTCCACGAACTGCCCGATCAGGCCCGTGTCATCGCTCCTGAAATGGGTGAGCCGGTTGTTCTCCGTGCGCCCCTGCAGGCGCCCCGGGTCGCGCTTGGACACCTCCGTGACGAGCAGGCGCTGCGTGCCGCCGACCATGCGCCGGCTGATCTCGAAGGCCTGCTGGTTGATGCGCGCCTGCAGCAGCGCCAGGCGCTGCTTCTTGAGCTCCTCGGGCGTATCGTCGGGCAGATCGGCGGCCGGCGTGCCGGGGCGCGCGCTGTAGACGAAGCTGAACGAGTGGTCGAAGCCCACGTCCGCGATCAGGCGCATGGTGTCCTCGAAATCCCTTTCCGTCTCGCCGGGGAAGCCGACGATGAAATCCGAGGAAATGCTGATATCCGGGCGCACGCGGCGCAGCTTGCGGATGGTCGACTTGTACTCGAGCGCGGTGTGGTTGCGCTTCATCGCCGCGAGGACGCGGTCCGAGCCGCTCTGCACCGGGAGGTGCACGTGGCTCACCAGTTGCGGGATGTCGGCGTAGGCCTGCACCAGCGCGTCGCTGAACTCCAGCGGGTGCGAGGTGGTGTAGCGGATGCGCCCGATGCCCTCCACCGCCGCCACCAGGTG
>DAORUQ010000221.1:0-4690 GCA_035433265.1 Pseudomonadales bacterium
GCGATGAAGCCCGACAGCACCCATCAGGACGAGCCGGCAGCGACGACTGCATGGCACGCATGCTCGACGGCGGAGGTCGTGGATGCGGCCGATGCACGGCCCGCATCGGGCCTCGATCAGGAACAGGTCGCGCAGCGCCTCGCGCGCTACGGGCGCAATGAGCTGCCGGCACCGCCGCGGCGCCCACCGTGGCTGCGCTTCCTGCTGCAGTTCCACAACCCGCTGATCTACGTGCTGCTCGTCGCCGGCGTGGTGACGCTGCTGCTCGAGGACTACATCGATGCAGGCGTGATCATCGGCGTGGTGCTGGTGAATGCGCTGATCGGTTTCATCCAGGAAGGCAAGGCCGAGCAGGCGCTGGAGGCGGTGAAGGCCATGCTGGCCAACCGCGCCACGGTGCTGCGCGACGGCGAGCGCCACGAGATCGACGCCGCGCTGCTGGTGCCCGGGGACATCGTACTGCTGGAGTCGGGCACGCGCGTGCCGGCGGACCTGCGGCTGCTGCGCGAGAAGAACCTCAGGATCAACGAAGCGGCGCTGACCGGCGAATCGGTGCCCGTGGAAAAGGGCACTGCCGCAGTCGCCGCGGACGCCGCCGTCGCCGACCGTTCCTGCATGGCGTACGCGGGCACCGTGGTGAGCTTCGGCCAGGCACGCGGGCTGGTCGTCGCGACGGGACAAGGGACCGAGATCGGCCGCATCGGCGCGCTGGTCGGCGAGGTGCAGTCGCTGGTCACGCCGCTGACGCGCCGGCTCGACCAGTTCGCGCGCCAGATCACCGGTTTCATCATCGCGCTCGGCCTGGTCACCTTCCTGTTCGGCTATTTTCTGCGCGACATGCCGGTGCTCGAGATCTTCCTCGCGGTGGTCGGGCTGGTGGTGGCGGCCATCCCCGAGGGACTGCCCGCGATAGTCACCATCGTGCTGGCCATCGGCACGCGCACGATGGCGCGAAATCGCGCGATCGTGCGCCGCCTGCCGGCCGTGGAAACGCTGGGTTCGGTGACCGTGATCTGCTCGGACAAGACCGGCACGCTGACGCGCAACGAAATGACCGCTACGAGCGTGATGCTGCCCGGCCAGACGCTCGGCGTGAGCGGCGTCGGCTACGCGCCGGAGGGCGGCTTCCACTGCGGCGACGAGGCGATAGACCCTGCCCGATGCGAGCCCCTGCAGGTGCTCGCGCAGTGCGCGTTACTCTGCAACGATGCCCGTCTACTGCACGACCCCGACGCGGGCTGGCTCCTCGCTGGCGATCCGACCGAGGGCGCGCTGCTTTCGCTGGCGCTCAAGGCCGGAATCGACCCGCAGGATGTGACAGCAAAGCCGCGGATCGACGAGATTCCGTTCGAGTCCGAGCATCGATTCATGGCGACGCTGCACCACGACCACGAGGGGCACGCCTTCATCCTGCTGAAGGGAGCGCCCGAGCGCGTGCTGGAGCTTTGCGTGGAAGAAGCCGGCGGCGAGCGACCCGACGCCGCGGCCTGGGAAGCACGCATGCACGAGGCGGCCAATGACGGCCAGCGCGTACTGGCCCTCGCACGCTGCGCCCTGCCCGCAGGCACCACGGCGATCGCGATGAGCGATATCACGCCGCGCTTCGCGCTGCTCGGCCTGGTCGGGCTGATCGACCCGCCGCGCGAGGAGGCAGTAGCCGCGGTGGCGGAGTGCCATCGCGCAGGACTGCGCGTGAAGATGATCACCGGCGACCACGGAATCACCGCGGCGGCGATCGGCCGCCAACTGGGACTGGAGGCCGAGAACGCGCTGAGCGGCGAACTCATCGAGATGCTCGACGACGCAGCCCTGGCGCAGCGCGCCGAGTCGACCGATGTGTTCGCGCGCGCCAGCCCCGAGCACAAGCTGCGCCTGGTGGCCGCACTGCAGGCGCGCGGCGAACTGGTGGCCATGACCGGCGATGGCGTGAATGACGCGCCCGCTCTGAAGGCGGCGGACATCGGCGTGGCCATGGGGCGGAAGGGAACCGACGCCGCGCGCGAGGCCTCCGACCTGGTGTTGACCGACGACAATTTTGCGACCATCACCCGCGCCGTGCGCGAGGGCCGCGTGGTGTTCGACAACATCAAGAAGTCGCTGCTCTTCATACTGCCCACGAATGGCGGCGAGGCCGGCGTGATCCTGCTCGCGGTCTTCGCCGGCCTGGCCCTGCCGGTGACGGCCGGTCAGATCCTGTGGGTGAACATGGTCACCACCGTCACGCTGGCGCTGGCTCTGGCCTTCGAGTCCGCAGAGCCGGGCGTCATGGACCGGCCCCCGCGCCCCCCGACCGAAGCACTGGTCACACCGCTGCTGGCCGCGCGCATCGCCTACGTCAGCCTGCTGATGATGGCGGTGACCTTCACCGTCTTCGAATGGGAACTCGCGCGCGGCGCCAGCATCGAGACCGCCCGGACGGCGGCCGTGAACATGCTCGTGGTGGGCGAACTGGTTTACCTGTTCAATGTCCGCCGTTTCACCGCGTCCGCGTTTACACGCGACATCCTCTCCGGCAACAAGGTGGCGCTGTGGATGGGCATCCTGCTGCTCGGCATGCAGGCACTGTTCACCTATGCCCCGCCGCTGCAGAAGGCATTCCAGACCACCGCGCTCGACGGCAGCTCGTGGCTGCTGATCGCGCTGCTGGGCGCGGCGAAGTTCCTCGCGGTGGAGGCCGAGAAGGCCGTGCTCCGGCGCATGCGAGTGCACTGGATGTGAACGGTCCGCTTCGCCCCGGACCGGGAATACGCGGCCGATGACGCGCTGCCCGAAATGCGGTCACGCGCGCACGCGCGCCGAGAGTCACGTGCACGAGGGCATCTGCCCCGCATGCGGCATCGCCTACGCCAAGTGGCAGGCACGCCGGGGTGGCAGCGCGCGCCCCGCGGCGCCAGTGCCGGCATCCCCCGGACAGGCAGCACCCGAAGAAGACGACCACGGCCCGTTGCTCGCGCGCCTGCGCCAACAACTGCTCGAGGTGCCGGAGAGGGTCGAACCGGCCGCGTTCTGGGGCCGCGCGGCGCTGCTGGCCGCGCTCGCGCTGTGGAGCGTGAAGTTCATCGTGAACGGCATCGACTGGGAGAGCATCGGCGGCTCGTTCCTGCACGGCGCGAACCTCGCCTTCCACGAGTTCGGCCACCTGTTCTTCCGTCCGTTCGGCGAGTTCATGGGCATCCTCGGCGGCAGCCTGTTCCAGGTGCTGCTGCCGCTGGCGCTGCTCGCGGTGTTCGCCGTGCGCCAGCGCGATAACTTCGCGGCGGCGGTCGCGTTGTGGTGGTGCGGGCAGAATTTCGTGGACCTGGCGCCCTACATCCGCGACGCCGAGTACCGCGTGCTGCCGCTGGTGGGCGGCGGCGGTGAGGAAAGCCACGACTGGGGCAACCTGCTCTCGATGCTCGATGCCGTCGACAGCTGCTACGCGCTGGCGCGCACGAGCTTCACGCTGGGCGCGCTGGTGATGCTCGCGGCACTGGCGTGGGGCGCGTACCTGCTGGTGCTGCAACGCGCGCAACAGCGGGCTCAGTAGGTCCGGCTGAAGCGGCACCTACCGCAACGCACGATCAGCAGCAACTGCCGGACACCGTCGTCGCATCCGGTTCCGTATCGAAGGGCAGCGCACCGCCGCAGCCGGCGAACAGCCCGCAGTGGCGGGAGAAATCGCCGATGAAATCGAAATGCGGCGCGAAGCGCGTCTCGGCGAGCATGCGCCAGGTGTTGCCGCACACCGGAAACACGCGCCCCGTCTCGATGTCGTGGTGCTTGTCGAGCTGGAAACGGTGCGGCTGCTCGGGAATGCTGCCGCGGTAAACCACGGCCTGACCGAAGTCCTCGCACGCCGATTCCAGCGCCGCGATGCGGAACAGCCGGTAGGTCGCGGAAAAGAAGCGCAGGTTGCCGGTGCGCAGGGCGAGCGCGGGATCGGTGACCGCGAGCGGGCGATCCTCGACGAGGCGCGGGTCGTGAAAGCCGTGACGCGTCGCGAGACGCAGGAAGTCGTTCCAGTACAGCGCGCCTCCGAGGCACTCGCCATACAGCACCGGATCGTTGCGCACAGACGCCGGCACGCGCCGGTCGGCGTAGACATCGGAAAAATAGAACTCGCCGCCCTCCTTCAACAGGCGGTGAACGCCGCGCAGCACCGCGTCCTTGTCCGGCGAGAGGTTCACCACGCAGTTCGACACGATCACATCGAAGCTGCCGGGTTCGAGACCGAGTTCCTCGAGCCGCTCGATGTAGCCCTGCAATAAACACACATTGGCGTAGCCGAAGGCCTCGGCGTGCCAGGCGCGGTGGCGCGCGGCAACCGCCAGTTGCTCCGCAGTCATATCGATGCCGACCACTTCGCCCGATGGGCCCACGAGCTGGGCCAGCGCATAGACGTCGCGCCCCGAGCCGCAACCGAGGTCGAGCACACGGCAGCCCTCCAGCAGCGGCGGACACACCAGCCCGCAGCCGTAGTAGCGCGACAGCACCTCGGGGTGGATGCGCCCGAGCAGGGGTTTCAGCCACGCCGGCACCGCGCTGATGTCGCAGCAGGCGGTGGTCTTGAGGTCTGCGGTAGCCTGCAGGGTCTTGCCGTAATAGTCCTGGACGATCTCGTGCATCTCGACACCTCCTGACTGTGGATCGGCATTCTGTGGGTTGATGGGATGGTCCCCTCCCTCCTTACCGGCATCGAGTGCCAGACTGG
>DAORUQ010000222.1:0-4683 GCA_035433265.1 Pseudomonadales bacterium
TCGGCGCGCGCGACCAGCGCGGCGTTCGACGCTTCGCTCGCCACGTCCACCGCGAGCGCCAGCGCGCGGCCCCCGGCAGCCGCGATCCGGCGCGCGGTTTCGCTTGCCTGCGCGAGGTCGATATCGCCGCAGACCACCGCCGCGCCCTGCTGCGCGAACAGCATCGCGGCGGCACGGCCGATGCCGCCACCGGCGCCCGTCACCACGACCGTCCTGCCGGCATGCTCCGTTTCGCGCATCCTCGATCCTCCCGTCGACAACCGTTGTGGCGCCGCGATGGCTCAACCCACGAGATGACAACTCACGACATGCGTGCCGTCCACCGTGCGCGGATGCGGATACTCCTGGCGGCACATCGCTGTGGCGAGCGGGCAGCGCGGGTGGAAGTGGCAACCGGCGGGCGGGTTGGACGGCGACGGCAGGTCGCCTTTCACCAGCACGGCATCGGCCGCGACGCCAGCAGCCAGGCTGGCGCGCGGCACCGCGGCCAGCAGCGCGCGGGTATAGGGGTGCTGCGGATTGCCGAGCACCTGCGCGACGCTGCCGAATTCGACGATGCGCCCCAGGTACATCACCGCGACCTCGTGCGCGAGGTATTCCACCACCGCGATGTTGTGCGTGATGAACAGGTAGGCCACACCGAGGCGCGCCTGCAGTTCCTGCAACAGGTTGAGGATCTGCGCCTGCACCGAGACGTCTAGCGCGGAGGTGGGTTCGTCGCAGACGATCAGCCGCGGCGACACGGCCAGCGCGCGCGCTATCGCGATGCGCTGGCGCTGTCCGCCGGAGAATTCGTGCGGGTAGCGTTCGGCCAGCTCCGGCCTCAGCCCCACCTGCTCCATGATCTGCGCAACCCTGGCGCGGCGCTCGACGGCGCTGCCGCTCACGCCGAGCGCGTTCATCCCTTCCTCGATGATCTCGATCACGCGCAGGCGCGGATTCAGCGAGCCGAACGGATCCTGGAAGATCATCTGCATGCTGGCGCGCGCCGCGCGCAGCGCCGCCCCCGACAGGCTGCCGATATCGGTGTCGCCGAGCCGCGCGCTGCCGCCGCTGGGCTCGATCAGACGCAATATCGCCTTGCCGACCGTGGTCTTGCCGCAACCGGACTCACCGACCAGCGCCAGTGTGCGTCCGGCCCCGATGTCGAGGCTCACGCCGTCCACCGCCTTCACGTGACCGACGACGCGCCGGAACACGCCGCGGGTGATCGGGAAATGCACCTTCATGTCGCGCACGCCGAGCACGACCTCCTGCGTCGCGCGCACCTCGGGGCCCGTAGCGCGCGGCGCAACCGGCTCCACGGCGGCGCGCACCGACTCGGCGGGATCGTGCAGGTGACAGCGCACGCGCTGCCCGTCACCGAGCGCATGCCAGGACGGCGCCTCGGCGCGACAACGCTCCCACGCGCGATCGCAGCGCGGCGCGAAGCGGCAGCCCGTGAACCGCGTGGTCAGCGGCGGCACGCTGCCCGGAATCGTGGCCAGCACGCCGCGCTCGCGGTGCCCCTCGGGCAGGGCTTCGAACAGCTTGCGCGAATACGGATGGGCCGGCGCGCCAAAGAAGCGATCGCGCGGCGCCTCCTCGATCAGGTGGCCCGCGTACATCACGCCGACGCGGTCGGCCATCTTCGCGACCACGCCGAGATCGTGGGTGATCAGGATCATCGCCATGCCGCGCGCGCGCTGCAGCGCGGCCATCACATCGAGCACCTGCGCCTGGATGGTGACGTCGAGCGCCGTGGTCGGCTCGTCGGCGATCAGCAGCCGCGGCTCCCCCGCGAGCGCCATCGCGATCATGACGCGCTGCTTCATGCCGCCGGAGAGCTGGAAGGGATACTCGCCGAGGCGCCGCTGCGGGTCCGGGATGCCGACCTGCGTCATCAGCGCCACGGCCTCGCGGTCCGCCGCCGCGCCCTTCAGGCCGCGATGCAGCGCCAGCACCTCGCCGATCTGCTGGCCCACCGTCAGCACCGCGTTCAGGCTGGTGCCGGGCTCCTGGAAGATCATCGCCATGCCGGCGCCGCGCACCTGGCGCATCTGCGCCTCGCTCAGCGCGCACAGATCCTGTCCGTCCAGCACCACGCTGCCCGCGGCGACGAAGCCCCCGGGTGGCAGCAGGCGCATCAGCGACAGCGCAGTGACCGATTTGCCGCAACCGGACTCCCCGAGCAGCGCGAAGGTCTCGCCCGCGCTGACGTCGAACGACACGCGATCCAGCGCGCGCACGAGCCCGTTCTCGCTGTCGATATGCGTCGACAGCTCCGATACCGACAGCAGCGGAGCGCTCATGCCGCGCTCTCCTGCGCCACGCGGCGACGGCGGCGCGGCACGGCGCCGCGCGGGTCGAAGGCCTCGCGCACCGCGTCGGCGAACAGGTTGGCCGCCAGCACCAGGCTCACCATGAACACGAAGGCGGCGGTGATGGACCACCAGATGACCGGGTCCTGCGCGAGCTCCCCGCGCGCGTTGTTGATCATGGTGCCGAAGCTGATCGTGGTCGGGTCGACACCGACGCCCACATACGACAGCACGGCCTCGGCGAGCACCAGCCCGGAGAACTCCAGCACCACCGTGATCAGCACGATGTGAAAGGCGTTCGGCAGGATGTGGCGCAGCATGATGCGCACGCCCGAGACCCCGAAGCAGCGCGCCGCCTGCACGTAGTCGGTCTCGCGCAGCTTGAGCGTCTCGGCGCGCAACAGCCGGCACAGCGTGGTCCAGGATATCGCGCCGATGATCACGCACAGCGACACCAGGCGCGCGTCGGCGCGCGCGGCGGCGGTGTCGAAGATCTGCGCGTGCTGCTCGATCACCAGCTGCATCATCAGGGCCGAGGCCGCGACCAGCAGCACGTAGGGTATCGAGCTGATCACCGTGTACACATACTGGATCAGGTCATCGACCCAGCCGCCGAAATAGCCCGCCGCCAGGCCCAGCCCGATACCGAGCGGCAGCACCACGAAGGTGGCCAGCGTGCCTATCAGCAGCGCGATGCGCATCGCCTTGAACGTCTGGTACAGCACGTCGTTGCCGGTGGCGTCGGTGCCGAACACGTGGTAGGCGCCGGAGAGCGCGAACAGCGCGCCGCCCACGCAGAGCACCAACAGCAGCATCCAGCCCGATGCGTTCCAGGCGATCGGCGTATCGCCGCGCAGTATGGCGCCCAGGGTGCGGCGCACCGGCTCGCGTCGTGCGCGCGCCACCAGCGCCGCGAGCGCACCCGCCATGACGATCCACAGCGCGATGCCGGCCGCCGCACCACCGAGCCCGCGCCGGGCGATATCGGCACCGCGATCCGCCGCGGGATCCACCAGGTGCGCACCGCCGAACTGCAGCCGCGGATAGTCGCGCCGTTGCGTCCCGTCGGGCATCTCGATCATCCGCTTCTGGAATGCGTGCGTGGCGAACGGCGCGGAATAGCTGTCCTCGCGCGCCGTGCGCATCCGCGCCAGCGCCACGTCGAGCACCGACAGCACTTCCACCGAGTACTGCGCCGGCGCATCCGCAGCCCCCTCCTGGCGCGGCAGCTCGGGGCGAAAGTGAAGGGAGTCCAGCAGCGCGACCAGCAGGTAGGCGAGCAGCACGACGAGGGCGGCCATCGCCGAACGGTTCGCGAATACCGCGCGCCACGCGCGGCGCAGGTGCTCGCGGCGCAGCGCCGCCGCGATCCCGGCGCAGCACGCGAGCAGCAGCACGGCGAGGAGCGCGTCGGACCAGAGGATCACGACCTGGAAGCCGTTCATTGCAGGCGCACTCGCGGGTCGACCAGGGTGTAGGAGAGATCGGTGAGTATCAGTCCCGCGATGTAGAGAACCGAGCCGATGAAGACCATCGAGCGCACGATCGCGAAATCCTGCATCAGGATCGCCTCGATCGTGAAGGTCCCGAGACCGGGAATGCCGAAGAAGGACTCCGTGATCAGGCTGCCGAGGAACAGCGAGGGAATCACCACCACCGTCCCGGTGAGGATCGGGATCATGCCGTTCTTCAGCACGTGACGGAACAATACCGCGACCTCGGAGAGCCCCTTGGCGCGCGCGGTACGCACATAGTCCTTGCCGATCTCCTCCAGGAAGATCGCGCGATACCAGCGCACGTTCGAGCCGAGCCCGGCAAGCACCCCGACTGCCACCGGCAGCGCGAGGAAACGCGCCGCGTCCAGCCCCGTCGCGAAACCCGAGATGGGCACGAGGTTCCACACGCGCGCGACCAGGAATTGCCCGGCGATGATGTAGAACAGGCTCGATATGGACATCAGCACGACGCAGATGATCACGCCGGTGAAATCGAGCCAGGTGGCGCGCAGGAAGGCCAGCAGCAACGCCAGAGTGATCGCCACGAACAGGCCCACCAGGAACACCGGCAGCGCGAGCGCCAGCGAGGGCCACATGCGCGTGCGCAGCTCGAGGTTGATGTCGCGCCCGACGTCGGACTTGCCGAAGTCGAACAGGAACATGCGCGCGGATTTCTGCACGAAGATCGTCTCGGTGAAGCGCTCGGCGCCGCTCGCCTGCGCGTTCCAGAACAGGGGCTTGTCGTAGCCGCGATCGGCCTTCCAGCGCTCGATGGCCTCCGGCGTCACGCGCTTGGCACCGAGCTGCGCACGGGCCATGTCGTCGGGACTGCTGATCACGAAGAACAGCGTGAACAGCAGCAGGTTCACGCCGATCAGCGTGGGCAC
>DAORUQ010000223.1:0-4647 GCA_035433265.1 Pseudomonadales bacterium
GACGGCGTGGCCGGCGCCTCCGGCCGAGGAGATCGCGAGCATCAGGGCGGAGTCGATGCTGCGCGCGCCGCGCGAGCCCGGCCTCCTGCAAAAGGGTGAGGGGGGCGCGCGCTGTGCAGGCGACAGTGAAAAGCGTAGTGCAGCCGGCCGATCCCGGCGCGGCGCGCACCGCGTGATTACTTGTCGATACCGGGGGATGCCGTCATGAGCCGATGGAACAGGGAAGAGATCGACACCTGCTTTCGCCGCTTCATGGATATCACGGACCGGGCGTTCATCGAGGGGGACCTGGAACCCTGGGTGCAATGCTTCACCGAGGACGCCGTCTACAGCGACCTCGGCTACGGCTTCAACGGCGGCTGGGACAGCGAGATTCGCGGCCGGGATGCGATCCGTGCCTGGATCAATGGGCACTTCGCGAGTTTCCCCAACAACCAGATGGCCTTCTGGCCCGTGCCCTGGTACGTGATCGACGCGCAGCGCGGCTGGGTGATCTGCGAGTGGCGCAACCGCATGCGCGACCCCGGCAACGGCATGGTCTTGGAGGAGAAGAACTACAGCCGCCTGAAGTACGCCGGCAACATGCAGTGGAGCTTCGAGGAGGACATCTACAACCCGCTGCGCATGCGCACGATGATCGAGCTCTGGCGCCACGAGCGCGCGCGCTGCGAGGCAGCCGGCTTGCAGATGCCCGAGCCCCGGCCGGAGCAGGCACTCGCGATGCACCAGGCCGTACGCGAGCACGACGTGAACCCGGGCTGGTCACGCACCGAGATCGAGGATACCCTGAAGCGCTTCGAGGACGCCGGCAACCGCGCCTTCCAGACGGGTGATCACAGCGAGTGGCTGCAGTTCTACACCCCGGACGTGCAGTACCGCGAGCACGGCTTCGGCTTCGCGGGCGGGTGGGAGCACGAGATCCACGGTCGCACCGCGGTCAAGCAGTGGATCGACCCGCACTGCGACGCCTGGCCGATCAACCGCATGGTCGACTTCCCGATCGAATGGCACGTGATCGACGAGGCGCGCGGCTGGGTGCTGCTGGAGTACCGCAACATCATGGCCGACCCGGGGGACGGCACCCGCCTCGAGACGCGCAGCTACACGCGGCTCAAGTACGGCGGCAACGGGCAGTGGCGCTTCGAGGAGGACATCTACAGCCCGCTGCGCATGCGCGCCATGCTGGACGCCTGGGTGCTGCTGAATTCGCGGGCGGGAGGATCGCGCGGCGCCGGGTAGAGCCGTCTGCGCCGGCGCTCCCCGTCGGGCAGCCTCGTCCAACCACCGCGTGTTCCCTTGCTTCGATCAAATCCCCCACACAGGAATCAGGCACCGTGTACCCCAGACTCTTCTCCCCCTTGCAACTCGGCGCGATCGAGCTGAAGAACCGCATCGTCATGGCCGCGATGACGCGTGCGCGCTCACCGTCCACGGTACCCAACGCGGCCAACGCAACCTACTACGCGCAGCGCGCGGGCGCCGGCCTGATCATCACCGAGGCCACGCAGGTCTCGATCCAGGGCCGCGGCGCCTGGGCGACGCCCGGCATCCATACGCCGGAGCAGATCGCGGGTTGGCGGCGGGTCACGGACGCCGTGCACGCCGCCGGCGGGAAGATCTTCTGCCAGCTCCAGCACTCGGGCCGCGTGTCGCACACCTTCTACCAGGAGGACGGGCGACCGCCCGTTTCCTCCTCGGCGGTCAAGGGAGCGGTGAAGACCTTCATCGACACCGGCTTCGTAGATACGCCCGCGCCGCGTGCACTCGGCATCGAGGAGATCCCCGGCGTCGTCGAGCAGTATCGCGCCGGTGCGCTCAATGCGATCGCCGCGGGCTTCGACGGCGTCGAGATCCACGGCGCGAACGGCTACCTGGTCGAACAGTTCCTGCGCGACGGCGTGAACCGCCGCGCCGACGCCTACGGTGGCACCGTCGAGAACCGCTGCCGCTTCCTGCTCGAGGTCACCGACGCGGTCTGCGCGGCGGTCGGCGCGCAGCGCACCGCGGTGCGGCTCTCGCCGTTCTCCGTGACCTGGGACTGCAGCGACAGCGACCCCAAACCGCTCTACGCGCACGCCGTCGCGCAACTCGCCACGCGCGACCTCGCGTTCCTCGAGGTGGTCGAAGCCATCAACGAGGCCGGTGACATCAGCTCCGGGGGCGCGAGCAACGCCTTCAACATCACGCACATCCTGGCGGCGTACAACGGACGGCTGGTCATCAACGGCGGCTATGACGCCGTGCGCGCCGAGGCGGTGCTCGCGCGGCCGGGCATCGACGCCGTCTCCTTCGCCCGGCCGTTCATCTGCAACCCCGATCTCGCGGAGCGCTTCGCGCGCGGCGCGCCGCTCACGCCGATGGCCGATCCGGCGGTGATCTACGGCGGCGGCGAGGCGGGCTACATCGACTTTGCGCGCATGGCGGGCTGACCCGGCGGCGACGCCATCGAACGCTGGAGAGCCCCGCTCAGGATCGGTAGGCCTCCCTGCCCACACCCTGTACCGGGATTCCCTGGCGCGGGAGCAGCTCGTGCTGCAGCGCGTACATCGCGGCAGCGGCCTCGTCGATCGCCTTGACGAAGGCGATCGAACCGGCGAGCAGCGGCGCGAGCAGCGCGCGATCCTGGACCCTCGCCGGCGGATACTCGTGCTCGACCACGAGGTACGTGTTCGCCGGATCCAGCGGCAGCAGTTCGCGCGCCGCGAGCTGGTGATCCAGCCAGTCGACGGTCCGGTTCTGCAGATACCCCAGCGGATCGTGGCGCGCGGTACCGGGCAGCTCGTGCTGGCTGAACACGGTCTGCTTCTTCCACGCGCTGGACTGCGCGGCGGGATCATCGGCGGGAATCGCGCCGTGCCAGTCGCCGCGCTGCAGGGTCTGCCCGCCGTAGCCCCAGGCGGCGAGGCCGCGCGGATCTATCACCTGCCCCTTCACATGGAACCCCGCTACCAGGAAGGCGTAGCCCGCGTCCTTCAGGTACTGGAAGACCGAGCGCGTATCCTGGCCCATGAGGATCGCGTGCGAGGGGTCGTAATGGATGCGGAACTGATCGCCAACGCCATGTTTCTCGCAGATCCGGTGCAGCGCGATCCACGGACCCGGAGCGTAGGCGATGTTGTTGTGCCAGGCGTCGTTCACCGTCCAGCCGGGCATCGGGCACTGCTCGGCCCGGTAGGTGAGTCCGCGCGCCTTCGCTGCCGCGAGCAGTGGCACGAAGACTTCCTCGAACATCACCAGATTGGCGTCCATCTGCAGTTGCGGATTGCGCCCGACGAAGCCACAGACGCCATCCACGCCGAGCATTGCCGCGGCGTCGAACACGCGCAGCATGAACTCGTGCTTGCTCCGGCGCAGCCCTGCGTCCGCGGCCAGCATGTTGTCGAAGTACGCGAGATCCGAGAGCCCGACCGCGCTGGCGCGCATCGCCGCGCGCACGCGTGCCGCTCGCCGCGCGTCGAAGGGCTCCCGCAGGTCGAGCGTATTGGCGACCGGATCGAGCAGCGCCGCGGCGGGCACGTCGCTGACGTCGGGATGCAACGCCGCGGAGAGCTGTATGTTCGGCGCGCCGATCTCGCGCGCGTACTCCAGCCACTCCTCGATGGCGAGATCCGGATCCGGGTCGCGCCGCTCGCGCGGCGTGAGTTCCTGCAGTGCCGCCGTGAGCACGCTGAGCTTCATGTGCCGGGGACGGAACGGCGCGCTCGCGCTCATGCGCTGATCTCCATCCAGGTCTGGCCCGCGCGACTGGACGCCAGCGTCGCTTCGATGAAGCGCATGCCCCGGACTCCGGCTTCGATGCCGGGAAAGCGCTCCTCCGCACCCGGCACGCCGTGGATCGCATCGGCAAAGCCGCGGTAGAGATTGGCCATGGCCTCGGCCAGCCCCTGCGGATGTCCGGGCGGGAGCTGGCTCGCAGTGCGCGCCAGCTCCGCATTGAAGCGTTGGCCTGGCGTGAACACCTGCCGCGGCGCGTCTTCGCGCAGATGCGTCAGGGTCGCCGGCGTCTCGTGACTCCATTTCAATGCGCCGCGGCTGCCATAGACGGCGATCTGCACGCCGTTCTCCTCGCCCGTGGCGATCTGGCTCGCGCGCAGCACTCCATGCACGCCGCAGGCCGTGCGCAACAGCGTCGTGCCGTCCACGTCCAGCGCATTGTCGGGACGGAACGTGTCGAGATCCGCCAGCACGCGCGCAATGCGCAAGCCCGTGGTGTACTCCGCGAGGTTGAAGACATGCACGCCGATGTCGCCGTAGCAGCAACTCGGCCCCGATCGCGCCGGATCCAGCCGCCAGATCGACTGGCGCATCGCCGCATCGTGCATGGCCGCGTTGATCCAGCCCTGGTAGTACTGCGCGTCGATCTTCTGCACCGAACCGATCTCGCCGGCCGCGATCATCGCGCGCATCTGCCGCACCATCGGGTAGCCCGTGTAGGTGTGAGCGATGCACACCTTGCGCCCGCCCTGCCGCGCGCGCCGCTCCAGCTCGAGCGCCTCGCTCGCGGTCATCGTGAACGGCTTCTCGCAGATCACGTGCAGCCCCGACTCCAGGGCCCGCAGCACCATCGGGTAGTGCAGGTGATTCGGCGTCAGTACCGCGAGCACCTCGATGCGCTCACCCTCGGCGAGTCGTGTCTTGGCCGCGAGC
>DAORUQ010000224.1:0-4603 GCA_035433265.1 Pseudomonadales bacterium
AGGACAGCGCCGTGTGCACCGCGTTGCCGAAGGGATCGAATATCGCGGCGAGATCATCGCTGATCTCCTCGCTCAGCTTGAAGGCATTGAATGCGGGGATCACGAGGTATTCGGCGAAGGCGCCGGGGCGGTTCACGCCGACACCGATCGTGTTGCGGCACAGGTGGCGCCGCCCGGCGCGGCAATTGCGGCAGTAGCCACAGGTGATGTGGCCCTCGCCGGTGACGCGGTCGCCGATGCGAAAACCGCTCACTTCCTGTCCGATCTCGACGATCTCGCCGACGTATTCGTGCCCGATCACCATCGGCACCCGGATGGTGTCCTGCGACCACTGGTCCCAGCGGAAGATGTGCGTGTCGGTGCCGCAGATCGCGGTCTTGCGGATGCGGATCTTGACGTCGTTGTGCCCGACCGCGGGCTCCGGCACATCGGTCATCCAGATGCCGGGTTCGGCTTTGAGCTTGGCCAGTGCTTTCACGCAGCGGGTCTCGGTGGGCGGCGCGCAGATGATACCCGCAAGCGCCGTCGCGGCGTAGGTCGGGCTTCACTCCGACCCGGTGCTTGCAACGCTCAATCGTTCATTTGCGGATGCGGCTGAACCATCACCTTGATCGCGCGTCCGTTGCCCTGCGTGCGAAATGCCTCGTCCGCCCGCGCCAGCGGGAAGCGGTCCGAGATCAGTGCGCGGCGGTCTACCGTGCCTGCGGCCATCAGCGCGAGCGCCTGCGTCAGTTCCTCGGCCAGGTAGCCCAGCGAGCCCATGATCAGCGGCTGCTTGTGGATGAGGTTTGTCAGCTTCAGCGTGACTTCGTCCTCGAAGGCGCCGAAGCACACGATCCGCCCGCCGTGCGGGCGCAGCAGATCCAGCGCCGTCTGCAGCGGCGGGGCGCCCTTCATGTGCTTGATGTAGCCGGCGCAGTCGATCACGACCGCGACGTCCGGCGTGTCCATGCGCGGATATTCGGTGCGCAGCACCCCGCAGGCCCGCCCGGCCGCTTCCACCACGTCCTCGGCGGCTGCATCGATCACGTCGCTGGCGCCGACTTCCAGCGCCTTCGCAAGCCGCGACGCCGACACGTCCACCGCGACGATGCGTCCGACCTGCGGCGCCACCGCACGCAGCGCCTGGATCACGCCGAGCCCGATGATGCCCACGCCGAACACCACGACGTTCTCGCCCGCGGCAATAGCCGCCTTGCGCACCAGTTGCAGGCTGTCGGCCAGCGGCTCCGTGGTCGCGGCCTCCTCGAAGGAGACGCCCGCGGGAATGCGCGCGAGCTGAAACGGATTTGCCGGCACCGGCACGTACTCGGCCATGCCGCCGCCACCGGTAACACCCACCACGCGATCGCCCGGCGCATAGCCCTCGACCCCCGGGCCGATCTCCGCGATCACGCCCGCGTATTCGTGGCCGATGATGCGCTTCCCGTCTGCATCGACACGCAGCGTGCCCGCGTACATCTCGCGCGCCGACGGCGAGTCGAGGCGGTAGATGTGCAGATCGCTGCCGCAGATGCCGCAGGAGGCGACCTGTATCAGTACCTCGCCGGGGCCCGGCCGCGGTCGCGCCAGGTCCGTGCGGGTCTCGATGAGGCCGACACCCTGAAAAACCGCTGCCTTCATGCCGGGCTCCTCGATTTGTGGGTCCGAATTCATTCGGACGATTGTCCCGTGGGTCCGGATTTGCCCGGACATCGTCCGGCTGAAGCCGGACCTACAACCGCATCGCCAGATCGAAGCCCGCGCGCACCGAGCCGTCGATATACGCCATGCCCGCGCAATCGCCGATCTCGTGCACCGGCACGCCGGCACTGCGCATGCGCTCGGCGGGCCCGGGATTCGCCGTCGCACCCGAGGTGATGATCACCTGGTCCGCGGCGATGCGCCGTTCCTGGCCGTTGGCGTTGCGGTAAACCAGACTCCCGGCATCGATTCGCACGAGCGTGGCCTCGGCCAGCATCTCCACGCCGAGCTTGCGGCAATCGGAGATGTTGCGCCAGCGCCGCACCAGCATCAGGCCGGCGCCGAAGACCTTGCCTTCCTCGAGGATCGTGACCTTGCGCCCGCGCTCGGCGAGGAACTCGGCCAGTTCGATGGCGACCAGCCCGCCGCCGATCATCACCACGCGTTTGCCCATCGGCATCCAGACGCGGCTCAACTCGCGCATCCAGTCGGGCCTGCCCAGGATGCCGACGAGCTTGCCGAGTTTCAGCAGCGTGCCGACCACGGGGCCGAGCTTCGGCCCGCCGCCCTCGCCCCCTTCCCCGGTGATCATCGCGCGGATGTCGTCGCCGTTCAGTACATGCGGCAGCTCGATGCCCGGCAGCGCCGGCGATTCGCGGCGCGCGCCCACGGCGGCCACGACCGCATCGGGTTTCTCGCGCGCGATCAACTCCGGCGTGACCTCGGTGTTCAGCCGCACCTCGACGCCGAGCCGCTCCATCTCGCCGCTGAGGTAGCGCACGAGGCCGCCGTTGGGCGGATACGAGGCGGTGCTGAAGAACACCGTGCCGCCCAGGCGCGAGGCCTTGTCACACAAAATCACGGTATGCCCGCGCAGTCGCGCGACCCGCGCGGCCTCCATGCCGGCCGGGCCGGCGCCGGCGATCAGGATGCGTTTCGGCTGCTCGGCCGGCGAGATCACGGTCTCGAACTCGCGCCCGGTGCGTGCGTTGACCGCGCAGATCACGCTGCGGTTCACGAAGATCTGGCTGATGCAGGTGTAGCAGTAGATGCAGGGCCGGATCTCGTGCGCGCGCCCTTCGTTGATCTTGCGCGGCAGTTCCGGGTCCGCGAGGAGCTTGCGCCCCATGGTCACGAAGTCGATCCTCCCCTGGCGGATCAAGCGCTCACCCACCTCGGGTTCGATGCGCCCGGCCGTTATCACGGGAATGTTCACCACCGACTTGATGCCGGCCGCGTACTCCACGAAGCCGCACGGCTTGTGCGTGGTGTGCGCCGCGGTGAAGCTCTCGCCCTTCGAGGCATCGGCGTAGGAGCTCACGTGGATCGCGTCGGCGCCGGCCGCCTCGGCCATGCGCGCCGTATCCTTCGCGTCCTCGTGCGTGATGCCACCCTCGGTCAGGAACTCGATGCCGTCGAGGCGGCACCACACCGGGTAGTCCGTGCCGCAACGTTGCTTGATCGCCCTGATCACCTCGACCAGAAGGCGAGCGCGGTTCTCCAGCGAGCCGCCCCAGCGATCGCTGCGCTGGTTCACCGAGGGGTTCAGGAAGCTGTGGATCACGTAGCCGTGTCCCGCATGCAGTTCCACCGCGTCGATGCCCGCGCGCCTGGCGCGATCCGCGGCATCGGCGAACTGGCCGATCAGCCACGCGATGTCCGCCTCCGTCGCCACCTGGTAGGCGACCTTCGCATGCGGATTGGCATAGGGCGTGGACATCGCGGCCGCTTCCTCGGGGAACAGGTAGGGCCCCATGTCGCCCTCCTTTTCCTTCGGCACCGAGGGCGTCAGCATCGGCCGGCCGTCGCGGATGTCGTTCATCGCGGTGAGTCCCGCGTGCTGCAATTGCACCGCGAGTTTTGCGCCATGCCCGTGCACCACGTCCGCGACCGACTGCAGCCCTGGAATGAAGCGGTCGTCGGATATCGCGACCTGGCGCCAGTTCGCCGAACCCACCGGCCAGCTGATCGCCACCGAACCCATGATCAGCAGCGCCGCGCCGCCTTCGGCGCGCGCGCCGTAGTACTGGCGCAGGCGTTCACCGCAGTAGCCCTCGTCATCGGCGGTGTTGGAGCCCATCGGGGTCATGAAGATGCGGTTGCGCAGTTCCATGGCGCCGATGCGGCCCGGGGACATCAGGTGTTCGTATGCGCTCATATGCTGGTGATCCGTGTTGTTTCGTGCGTGCTCAGGTCATCTGCCCGCCGTCGATATTGAATGCCACGCCGGTGACGTAGCGCGCCTCGTCGCTGGCGAGATAGGCCACGGCCGATGCAATCTCCCCGGGTTCCGCCGCCGGAAACAGCGGGAACAGGCGCTGCACCAGCGCCATGTCCACATCGGGCGGCACGCTGTAGGTCGTGGCCAGCGTGGTGTTCACGCCACCCGGGCAGACCGCGTTGACGCGCACGCCCTTGCCGGAAAATTCCACTGCGAGACACTTGCTCAGCGACGCCACCGCCGCCTTCGAGGCCGCATACGCGCTCCAGTAGGCCGCCCCGCACAGCGCCGAGGCCGAGGACATGTTCACGATGTTGCCGCGCGTCTCGCACAGATGCGGCAGCGCCTCCTGGCAGATCGCGACCAGGCTGGTGACATTGATCGCGAACATGCGCTCCCAGTCGCCGAGCCTGATGTCGAGGAAATGATCGGCGCGGCAGGCACCGGCGATGTTGCACAGGACGTCGAGGCGGCCGAACTGCTCCACCGCGCGATGCACGAGCGCGCGGTTCGAAGCCTCCTCGAGCGCGTTGAACGGGATCACCATGCACGGCGCGCCCATCTGCGTGAGCTCGACGACAAGGCTCTGCAGGCCCGCCTCGTTGATGTCGCCCGCGGCGATGGACGCCCCCTCCGCGGCCAGGCGCAGCGCGGTGGCGCGCCCGATGCCCGACGCCGCACCCGTGACCAGGCAAACCT
>DAORUQ010000225.1:0-4587 GCA_035433265.1 Pseudomonadales bacterium
GAGACGCACATGAACGGCTTCGCGCAGGTCGCGGCGCTCGTCGCGCCTTGGACGCCGGAGAAGCAGGCCGAGGTCACCGGCGTGCCGGCCGATACGCTGCGCGAGCTGGTGGCGGCCTACCTCGCGGCCGATGGCGCGGCGCTCTATGGCTCCACCGGCATCAACCAGGGCAGCAACGGCAGCACCGCGTTCTGGCTGCTCGAGGTCATCAACGCCGTCACCGGCAACCTCGATCGGCGCGGCGGCGCGCTGATGGGCCGGGGCATCGTCGATTACGCGAAAGCCACCGCCAACGCCGACGCGAAGGTGTTCCGCTCGCGCATCGGCAACACACCGAGCTTTCTCGGCGCGCTGCCCACCGCGCTGCTGGCCGACGAGATCCTCGTGCCCGGACCCGACCAGGTGCGCGCGATGTTCGTGATCTCCGGCAACCCGCTGCTGACCGGCACCAACAGCGCGCGCATGGCGCAGGCCTTCGGCGAACTGGAGCTGCGCGTCAGCATCGAGCTGGTGCGCAACGAGACGGCGGAGCTCGCGGACTACATCCTGCCCGGCTCGCACTTCGCCGAGCGGCCCGACCTGCCGTTCTCGTTCTTCACGTTTTCCGGCCTGATGCCCGAGCCGTGGATCCAGTACACCGGGCGCATGGTGGCGCCGCCCGGCGAGGCGCGCGATGAGAGCTGGATCCTGGCGCGGCTGGCGGCGGGCTGCGGCGCGCCGTTGTTCGGCTCGCGCCTGCTGCAGGCCGTGCTCGACGCCGGCGAGCTGGCGCGGCGCCTGCCCTTCGTGGGGCCGCGGCTGAAGGCGCTGCCCGATCGCGTGCTCGATCTCATCCTGCGTGTCGCGAATCTCGGCGGCACGCGCGGGCTGCGCAAATTCCCGCACGGCAAGCCGCTGCCGCGCAACGGCGGCAACAACTACCTCGGCCAGCGCGTGCTCACCGCGAGCGGCAAGGTGGAGCTGGCGCCGGCGGCGCTGCTGGAACTCGCCGCGGTGCGCCTGCCGCGCAGCCACGAGCAGGCGCTTGGCACGCGCGATGAATTCCGGCTGATCACGCGGCGCGAGCGCTACACCCACAATTCCTGGGCGCACAACGACGCGGCCTTCGTGAAGGGCCGGCGCCACACCAATTACCTGTACATGCACCCCGCCGACGCGGCGCGGCTGGGTATCGCCGACGGCACGACGGCGCGCGTGGAGTCCGCGGCCGGCGCGCTCGAGGTCCCGGTCGCGCTCAGCGCCGACCTGATGCCCGGCGCCGTCGCGCTGCCGCACGGCTGGGGTCACCAGTCGGCCACGGGCCTGTCGGTGGCCTCGAAGACGCGCGGCGTCAACGCGAACCTCCTGGCGGCGGACGGCCCCGATGCCATCGAGCCGCTGTCGGGCATGGCGCAGTTCAACGGCATTGCCGTGCGCATCAGCGCTGTCGCCGCCGGGGCGGCGGCTCGCGCTGCCACCTGAGGACGGTGCGAGCCCGCGGGCTTGATCGCGCACCGCCCGCACCGTAGCCTGCGGCCATCGACTGCTGCCGGGGACACAGACGCCCATGGACCCCCTGCTTCCGCCGGCGTTCCTGCCGGCCTATTTCCTGGTCTTCTTCGCGCTCGCCTTTGCGTGGCGATCGCTGCTGGTGTGGTGGCGCACCGGCATCAACCCCGTGGTGCTGCCCGCGGGCGACGATGCGCACGCCTACGTCGGGCGCGCGTTCAAGATCGTGATGGCCGCCTGTGGCGCGGTGGCGGCCGCACCGGTGCTCTGCGCGGATGCGCCGCGCTGGCTGGGCGCCTGGGAGGCGCTCGCCGCGGTGCCGGTGGCGGCCTGCGGCTGGTTGCTGCTGCTGGCGGCGCTGGCGTGGGTGGTGGTCGCGCAGGCGCAGATGGGGGCCGCGTGGCGCATCGGCATCGACAACGCGCGCCCCACCGCGCTGGTGCAGCACGGCCTGTTCGCCCGCTCGCGCAACCCGATCTTCCTCGCGCTGCGCGTGGAGTTGCTCGGCTTCTTCCTGGTGCTGCCGGGCGCCGCCACCGCGGCGCTGCTGGTCGCCGGCGAGATCCTGATGCAGGTGCAGGTACGGCTCGAGGAGCAGCACCTGGCGGCACTGCACGGCGCGGACTACGCGGACTACTGCGCGCGCGTGCGGCGCTGGTTATGATCCGCCGGACAACCGGGGAAGCATCGGCATGAAGCTCTATCACTGTCGCGATTCGCGCTCGCTGCGCCCGCTGTGGGCGCTGGAGGAGATGGGCATCCCCTACGAGCTCGAGGACCTGCCCTTCCCGCCGCGCCTGTTCCGCAAGGAGTACCTCGGCATCAACCCGCTGGGAACGGTGCCGTACTTCGTCGACGGCGAGACGCGCATGACCGAGTCCGTCGCGATCTGCCACTACCTGGTCGAGCGCTACCACCGCCATGAGCTGGGGCTGCTGCCCGAGCACCCCGAGTACGGCAGCTACCTTAACTGGCTCTACCACAGCGATGCCACGCTCACCTTCCCGCAGACCATCGTGCTGCGCTACCGCCACCTCGAGCCGCCGGAGCGCCAGCTCGCGCAGGCCGTCCAGGACTACCGCGGCTTCTTCCTGGGCCGGCTCAAGCTGCTCGATGCGCACATCGCCACGCGCGAGTGGCTCTGCGACGGACGCTTCACGATCGCCGACATCTGCATCGGCTATGCGCTCTACCTCGGCAGCCTGCCGCTGATCGACGCGGCCGACGGTTACTCGCCGCAAGTGAGCGCCTACCTCGCGCGGCTCATGGCACGCCCCGCGTTCCAGCGCGCCGCGGCCCTGGGGGCACCGTTGTTCGGCTGACGAGGGCGTCGCAAAACCCTGCACGCGCCGGTGTAGGAGCGGCCCATGGCCGCGATATCGCGCGCATGGCGCGCTCCTACACTATATTTGACTGCCACCCCGCACATCGCCGGAGCCCGCCATCCCCCCATGTCCGCGTCGATGCTGATATTCGCCCCC
This sequence comes from Pseudomonadales bacterium, assembly GCA_035433265.1. GTDB lineage: Bacteria > Pseudomonadota > Gammaproteobacteria > Pseudomonadales > UBA5518 > UBA5518. The sequence goes on from DAORUQ010000225.1 coordinate 2,970, forward strand.
TCGTTCGCGGGCACCGTGCTCGGTATCGGCGTGGCGGTTATCGCGGGGATGCGGCGCTCGGGGCCCGCGTGGCCCTACATGGTGCTGCTCGGCATCGCCGTGGGGTGGTGGTGTCTCGGGCAGACCTTCTGGATCCTCGCCGACACGCCCGCCGAGGCGTTGCGCGTGAACCAGGTGCAGTACGTCGGGGTGCAGTTCGCCCCGCTGCTCTGGCTGCTGGTCGCGCTGGCGCAGACCGGGCACCGGCGCTGGCTGCAGCCGTGGCGCGTGGCGCCGCTGCTGGTGGTGCCCCTGCTCACGCTGGCGTTCGCGTTCAGCTACCGCCTCGACCAGCCGAACTGGCTGTGGTCCGGATTCCACGTCGATGTCGGCTCCGTGGTGCCGAGCGCAAGCTACGGGCCCTGGTTCAAGGTCTTCGTGATCTACAACTACGCGCTGTTCCTCACCGGCTGCGTGCTGCTCTACGGCCACTACGTGCAGTCGCCGCACTACCGGCTGCAGCTGTGGGTGACCAGCCTGGTGCCGGCGCTGCTGCTCGGCATGAACGTGAGCTTCGTCGCCGGCTACTGGCCGTTGCCGCTCGACCCCACCCCGCTCGGCTTCGCGCTCGGCTTCGCGCTGCTCGGCTGGGCGCTGCTGCGCCACCAGCTGCTCGACCTGCGCCCGCTCGGGCGCAGCATCGCCTTCGACAGCCTCGGGCAGGGCGTGCTGATCGTGGATGCCGAGGAGCGCATCGTCGACCTGAACGCCGCCGCGGGCCGGCTGCTGCGCCGCAGCCCGGCGACCGTGCTCGGCCGCCCGCTCGCCCAGATGCTGCCGGGGCTGGACCTCGGTGCCGTGTCCGCAGGCGGCAGGGAGCTCGCGATCGCGGCGGGCGACTACGCCGAGCTGCGGCTGCAGGTCGGCATGGCCCCGATCGTGGTCGAGCGCGGCGCCCCGCAGGGCATGGTGCTGACGCTGCAGGACGTCACGCGCGAGCGCGAGGCGCAGCAGACGCTGCTCGGGATGCAGCGCCGGCTCGAGGAGGCCAACCGCGAGCTCGAACGCGTGGCGCACACCGACATGCTCACGGGGCTGGCCAACCGCCGCCTGCTGCTGGCGCGCCTGGAGATGGAATTCTCGCGCGCGCGCCGCCACGGCACCCCGCTCGCGCTGCTGCTGATCGACCTCGACCGGTTCAAGCAGGTCAACGACACGCGCGGGCACCTGGTGGGCGACGCGGTGCTGCGCACCACGGGCGCGGCATTGCGCGAGCTGACGCGCCCCGAGGACATCCCGGCGCGTTACGGCGGCGAGGAGCTGGCGCTGCTGCTGACCGACACCGGCGCCGACGGCGCGCGCACCGCGGCACTGCGCGTGTGGCAGCACCTGCGCTCCATCGAGCATGAAGATCCCGCCGCGGGCAGCACCTTCCGCGTGAGTTGCTGCATCGGCGTGGCACTGCTGGATCTGACCGATTCCCACGCCAACGATCTCATCGCGCGCGCCGACGCGGCGCTCTACGCGGCCAAGGCCGACGGGCGCGACTGCGTGATGCTGAGCCTCAATGGCGTGCTGGAGCGCGAGCCGCCGCCGGTGATCGAATCGGCGGTGGCCTGAGCAGCGTCCGTGGGGCCGC
>DAORUQ010000226.1:0-4504 GCA_035433265.1 Pseudomonadales bacterium
AGCCAAAATCAGTGACAGAGAGGGGGTTTTGCGACACCCTCTTCAGCCGGACAATGTCGACATGAATTCCGACCTACGGCCGGACACCGGCGAGGCCCTGCGTGAACCCGGGCTTTGAATGCGCGCCGCCGATGGTTAGAATGGCGCCGTTCGCTCGCGGGTGTAGTTCAATGGTAGAACTGCAGCTTCCCAAGCTGCTAGCGTGGGTTCGATTCCCATCACCCGCTCCATATGCATAGGCCACCATCAAGGTGGCCTTTGTGTTTGGACAGGGCGCATGGGTGAGAAGTCACACGCATCCGACAAACCGGCAGGAGAGCCGGTCTGGACGCGCGAGCCGTGATGCGGCGAACCCCTGGAATTCCATTTCGTCAGGTCCGCTACGCCCCGCGCGCCTCAACCCGGCCGCGCCCGTTCCCCCCGCACCAGCCGTCCCGGCAACTCGCCGCTGTGTTGCCCGTCGCGGTAGACAGTGCGCCCGTTGACGATGGTCGCGACATAGCCTTCGGCACGCTGCAGCAGACGGCGCCCGCCGCCGGGCAGGTCGGGCGTCAGTTCCGGCGGATGCAGCGCGAGCCGCTCGAGGTCGATCACGTTGATGTCCGCCTTGTAGCCCGGCGCCAGCAGACCGCGGTCGCGCAGTCCCATCGTGAGCGCCGTGGCGCGGGCGAGTCCGTGCACCAGTTGCGCCAGCGGCAGGCGCCCCTCGGCGCGGTCGCGGCCCCAGTGCATCAGCGTGAACGTGGAGTAGCTGCCGTCGCAGATCGTGGCACAGTGCGCGCCGCCGTCGCCCAGCCCCGGCAGCACGTCGGGATGGCGCAGCATGGTGCCCAGCGCATCGAGCTTGCCCTCGGCGTAGTTGGCCATCGCAAGGTAGAGCTTGCCGCGTCCGTCGCCTTCCAGCATCAGGTCGTAGGCGAGTTCCTCCGCACTCATGCCGAGCCGGCGCGCGCGCGAGGTGATGCTCTGCTCGCGCGGTTGCTCGTAGTCGGGTGGATCGCCGAGCAGGAACATGTGGTCGAAGTCGCGCACCATGCGTCCCAGCACCAGCGCGGGATCAGCCTCCGGCGGTTCGGCCAGGATGCGCGCGCGCACTTCGGGGCTGCGCAGTTCGTGCAGACGCTGCGCGAGCGGCAACCGGGCCAGTTCGGCGTAGGTCGCGGTGGAATAGAACGGGTTCAGCGTCAGCTCGTGGCCGAGCATCATGCCGATCGCGCGCGGCAGCAGCTGCGCCTTCATGGTGATCCCGGCGGCGTTGGCCTCGCCCAGTTCCTCCAGCAGCCGCGGCCAGTGCCACGGACCGGTGTTGCCGGTACCGATCGAGAAGGTGAGCGGGCGCCCCGCGCGCTCGGCGATGCGGCGCATGTGCGCCAGGCTTGTGTCGGGTTCGTGCATGTCCTCCACGATCTGGAACACGCCCGTGCCCCTGGCGCGCAGCGTGTCGGCCAGCGCCAGGAGTTCGTCGTCACCGGCTTCGAGCGTCGGGATCGGTCTGCCGTCGCTGGAGCGGTGGAAGATCGTGCGCGAGGTGGCGATGCCCATCGCGCCGGCGTCGAGTGCCTCGCCGAGCAGCTCGCACATGCGTGCGATGTCGGCCGGCGTGGCCGGCTCGCGGTTCGCGCCGCGTTCGCCCATCACGTAGACGCGCAGCGCCGCGTGCGGCAGGTAGCAGGCGATGTCCATGTCGTAGCGACGTGAGGCGAGCAGGTCCAGGTACTCCGGGAAGCTTTCCCAGGTCCAGGGCAGGCCCTGCGTCAGCACCGGAAACGGGATGTCCTCCACGCCCTCCATCAGGCGGATCAGCGGCTCGCGGTGCTCGGGCCGGCAGGGCGCAAAGCCCACGCCGCAGTTGCCCATGATCGCGGTGGTCACGCCGTGCGCCGAGGACGGTACCAGGCGGTTCTCCCAGGTCGCCTGGCCGTCGTAGTGGGTGTGGATGTCGACGAAGCCGGGCGTGACCAGCAGCCCCGCGGCGTCGATCTCCTCGCGAGCGCGCCCGAGTCGCGGCCCCACGTCGGCGATCAGCCCGCCGCGCACCCCCACGTCGGCGATGTACGGTTCGCCGCCCGAGCCGTCGAGCAGCGTGCCGCCGCGAATGACCAGATCGTAGTCGCCCATGCCCGCGCTGCCTCCCGTTCGTCCCCGAGGATCCTGCCGATCGCGACAGTACCGCGGATCGTGCTGCATTGCACGATGCGCACCTGCTCCACCGGATGGCTGAAGGTGCAGTGCATGGTGCGCCGGTTGTCCCAGAGCACGATATCGTCGTTCTCCCGGACGTGGACGTGCCGGAAGCGCGGTTGCAGCGCGTGCGCGATCAGCTGCGCGACCAGCGCGTCGCCTTCCTCCGCGTCCCGCTCCGCCATCTCGTCCATGCCGCGCTGCGCAGCGCTCCGTTGCCGTTCCTTCGTCGGATCGGTTACGGACAAAAAACGGGGGGCTGATGCCCCCCCGAGGTCGAGACCATCAATGTCGGGCTTCAGGGTGCAACCGGCAGCAGCACGTTGTCGATCGCGTGGATCACGCCGTTATCCGCTTCCACATCGGTCGCGATGATGTTGCTGGTGCGCCCCAGGTTGTCGGTGAGCACGGTGCCATCGACCTGGAAGAAGCCTTTCTTGCCCTTGAGAAGGGTGCGCACCCGCTCGGCGCTCACGACGTCCTCGGCGTAACGGCGCCCCGGCGCAACGTGGTACAGCAGCACCGTGGTGAGAGTGGCCTGGTCGAGCGCCGAGCCGATGTTCTCGCTCGTCAACCCGAGCGCGGCGAACGCATCGTCGGTGGGCGCGAAAATGGTCTCCTGGCTGTTGTCGCTCAACGTCGAGACCACCGCGGGGTCCGCCGCGAGCACGGCCGCGATCAGGGTGTCGAAGGCGCCGGCATACGGCCCTTCTGCATTCAGCTCGATTGCCTTCTGCACCAGCGAGACTTTTTCCCCGGCCGCCTGTGCTGCCGGCGCGCCGGCAAGAGCGATGAGCGTGCAAAGAGCCGTCGCGGGGAACAGTGCGCGTACTTTCATGCGGAACTCCTCCTGTGGGTTGGCTGGGACCGGCGCACCACCGCAACCGTGGGGTGGTTCGCGCTGTGTCCGAACCGGATACGCGGGTCTGCCACGGGCCGGATCACCGGCGCGCGTTCCAGTTTCCCGTCGGGACGAAGCATCGGGCAGGGCCCAGTCTCGTTATTGCACGCGCAGGATTTTCGGCGCAGCATGCAATCGCCACTGTGGTACCCCTACGGTGCCGATGCGTCCCCGGGTAATGGTTGCAGCACGTTCAAACGGGAGCGGGCCATGCGCAATAAGACCACACCCCTTGATCTCCCGCCGCGCGTGACTATTGCGCGAACAAGACCGGGCGAAAGCAGTCCGGCGAGACCACTGATCGATCCTCGCGCCCCGATACTGTTTGCAATCCTGGCGTTGCTGCTGCTCGCGTCCGTGGCTCGAGGCGCAACCACGACTTACGAGGTACTGCTAGACCTCGACCTGAACGCCCAAACCGGTTGCACGATTTCCACGCCCAAGGGCAGCGTTGGCGGCATAGAGCAGGCGCTGGTCACCACGGTGGTCACGGACACGGGCGGCGGATCCGTCTCGGGCGTGGCGCGCCGTGTCTGCACCGCGGCGGTGCTCGGTGCTCCGCTGCCAGTGGACGCCGGCGGCTGGCCCGTGGGTTTCGGCAACGGGACGCTTGGCTCGACCGTGATCGAAACTTACATTCCGCGGGCAGCGCTCGGGCAGGCGACGAGTGCGGCAGCGGCAGTCCGGGTGACCGGCGATGGCGGCGGAGGCGACGCCATCGTCGGGCCGGAGGGCGGTTCGCTGCCGACGGTCTCGTTCGCGCCCCCGGGGAACGGGGTTCCGCAGATGATTCCGCTGCTTTCCCCGTGGGCCCTGGTGTTACTGGCGTTGCTCCTGGGCGTGCTCGCCTCGCGTACCGTACGCCGTGGCGATGCCCTCGGGATGCTCTTCGCCGTGGTGCTGGGCTCAGCCGTCAGTGCATTGGTCTGGGCCGCGACGGTGATCCTCGATGGCAATGTCGGGGACTGGTCCGGGGTCCAGCCCAGCGCGACGGATGCCATGGGCAACGCACCGCCCGGCGGCGATCTGGTCGCGCTGTTCACCCAGAGCGACCAGCAGCGGGTGTATTTCCGCATCGATGCCGACCTGCGTCCGGAGGTGCCGGGCGTACTGCTGGAGGGCGAGGCGGACGAGCTCGCGTTGACGGCGCTCACCTCGCTGCCGCCTGTTCCGGCCGACATGGATGACATCGTCAACGGCGTCATCCTGTCGCGCCTGGACGCCGCCTTCGACGCCGAAGCCACGGTGGGACAGATCAATGCCGCGCTGTCTGCCATCAACGGGCGAATTGCAGGGATGCAGCCGGGACAGCCGTTCCTCGTGGTGGCGCTGCCGCGCCAGGCCGACCTCGCCGCGCTGGACGCGCGCGCCGAAGACTTCCAGTCCCGCCCCGGCATCCTGCTCGCGTTGCCCGGCCGCGAG
>DAORUQ010000227.1:0-4375 GCA_035433265.1 Pseudomonadales bacterium
CGACAGCCGGCGGCAGTGCCTTTTACCTTCGCGGCCGGCACCCCCTTTTTCCCCGAAAGCGGCAGATCAGCCGCAACCCCCCGGTAAACTGGCCGCCTCATCCCGTGAGGCTGCGCCATGTACCGATTCGACCCGCGTCAATTCGATCTGTCAGCCTGGGCGCGGTGGGTCGCCAGTGGCCGGCCGGTCCACTTCTCGATGCTCGGCAACTCACTCTGCGGGCAACCGTTCATGCCGCAGCACAAGCGCACCTATCGCGACGACTCCCCGCTATGGCAGGAGCACGACGGCGAGATAGATGAGCACGTCGCCAGACTGATGCGGATCGACAGCGTGGTTCACGGCGCTCTAAGCGTGTCTGAGCGGCGCTTGTTGCTGGCCGCAGTAGCCCCATCGGGTACGGGCCACCCGCTCCCCCTGGTAGAGCGTGCGAGGCTGGCGGGGGCTTCACCGGAGGCGCTGCGGGCTATCAGGCGTAAGGCTATGGCGTTGATCGACTGAGGTCTGCCGCGTCGAGTCGTCACGGTCGAAATCGCGGAAAATGTGGGAATCGGAATATTTTCCGTTTTCCACAAATTCGGCGATTTTGTCGCTCACGACAGTTCGATCTATCCCCACCGCATCCGCTATCTCCTGCTGCGTGTGGCAGCGCAGGTGCATGGCGTGGGCGTGACTCTGGCGGTCGAACTACGCTACCGCCAGAAACAGGCAGCGCCTCGCGCGCGTGGGCGTGATCCTGACGTTATGCGGGAGCGCGGCGGCGTGGTGACTCAGGCCGCATTAGTCCGCAATCGTTCGCCTGCATCCGCATATGGCAGCAGGGAATAGCGTAGGGAACGGCGAATGGCTGAAATAAAAAAGGCCTATATCTCAAGGCCTTAGTGCCATTTCTGGCGGAGAGGGTGGGATTCGAACCCACGGTAGGCTCTCACCTACGCCTGATTTCGAGTCAGGTACATTCGACCACTCTGCCACCTCTCCAAAACTCGCTTGTCTTTGTCGGGCTGAAGCCCGACCCACAGCAGGCCGCGCATTCTACACACTCGGGCGCGATTGAGAAACGCCCCGGGAATAATGCGCTTCAGTCGAAGCTGAGCCCCAGGCGGCGGCCCACGATCTCGTAGGACTCCACCACGTTGCCCAGGCTCTGGCGGAAACGGTCCTTGTCGAGCTTCTCGCGCGTCTCGGCGTCCCAGATCCGGCAGCCGTCCGGCGTGAACTCGTCGCCCAGCAGCACCTTGCCGTCGCAGACGCCGAACTCCAGCTTGTAGTCCACCAGCAGCATGCCGTGGTCCGAAAACAGCTTCTTCAGCACGCCGTTGACCTTGAACGTGAGCTCGCGGGCGGTTTCGACGTCCTTCAGGTTCGCCCACTTGAAGGCGGCGATGTGGTACTCGTTGATCATCGGGTCGCCGAGTTCGTCGTTCTTCAGGAACAGCTCGAAGGTCGGCGGGTCGAGGTCGATGCCCTCCTTTACACCGAGGCGCCGGCAGATGCTGCCGGCGGCGATGTTGCGCACCACGCATTCGACCGGGATCATCGCCATGCGCCGCACCAGCGAGTCGCGATCATCGATGCGCTTGACGAAGTGCGTGGGAATGCCGGCCGCTTCCAGCTTCTCCATGATGAAGGCGTTGAAGATGTTGTTCACGCGGCCCTTGCGCTCGAGCTGCTCGATCCTCTTGCCGTCGAAGGCCGAGGTGTCGTCGCGAAAGTGCATGATGCAGTAGGCGGCGTCATCGGTGGTGTACATCGACTTGGCCTTGCCCTTGACGATCAGATCGCGCTTTTCCATGTTCCTGTCCAGTTGTGGTTGCATCGCACGCTATTGGATGGCCAGCCAGCCGAAGCCCGATTCCTGGTCGGCCACCAGCAGCCTCTCGTCACCCTGCCCCAGCACCTCTTCCAGCGCGGCGCGCGCCTTGGCGGGGGCGTTATTCTGTTCGCTCAGGTGCGCCGCCACAAGATGCTGCAACGCACTGCGCTCCACGCCAGCCAGCAACGAGGCGGCCTGCGCGTTGCTCAGGTGCCCGAAGTCGCCGCCCACGCGCCGCTTCAGCGGGTATGGATACGGGCCGTTGGCCAGCATCTCGGCGTCGTGGTTGCACTCCAGCACCAGCGCGTCGCAGCGCGCGTACTGATCGCGCACCAGCTTCGAAACGCTCCCGAGGTCCGTGAGCACGCCCAGGCTGCGCCTGGCGTGACCCAGCACGAACTGGCAGGGCTCGCGCGCATCGTGCGGCACCGTGACCGGCAGCACCTCGATATCGCCGATGCGCTCGGGACGCTCCGGAACCAGCACGACGGGCTTCGCGCCCTCAAGCCGGGCAGCCTTGGCCGTGCCGGCGCTCGCGAATACCGCAATCCCGTAATGCCGGGCCAGCGCCGCCACGCCACCAGCGTGATCGGAGTGTTCGTGCGTCACCAGGATGCCGGCGAGATCGCGCGGATGCATGCCGCGCTGGGCCATGCGCCGCTCCAGTTCACGGCGCCCGAAACCGCAGTCCACCATTACGCAGGTGGAGGCGGTGCGGACCAGCAGGGCGTTGCCGGCCGAGCCGCTGCCGAGGGAACAGAATTGCATCAGCGAAGGCCCATCATGTCGCGCACAGGGCGCGCTCCCACGGAGTCCAGGACCCTACGACAGGTGCGCCTTGATCAACCCCAGCACGAACTCGGCCTCGCCCTCGTCGAAATCCTCGCCGTCGTCACGTCGCACGCTGATCACCACCCCCTGGTCGACGCCGCGCATCTCCACGCGGTAGCTGTGCCCGATCGCGGGGTTCTCATCCTCGTCGTCGCCGCCCCACGGGTTCAGGCGGGAGAGGAAACTCCTTTTCTCCTCTTCCTCGGGCGCCGCTCCGGGGCCGGGACCCTGATCCGATCCCGCCTCGCCCTCCTCGGCCCGCTGCTTGCGCGTCTCGTACTTCACGAAGTACACGCCGGCGCTGCGGTCCAGGTCCTTGACCGACAGGTTGGCGCGCTCGAGCGCGCGCCCGAGCGATGCCCAGGCGCGATCGAAGGGCAGCCGCAGATCGATGACCGGCTGACCGCTGGCGTCACGCACCAGGTAGACCTTGTTCACGGTGCTGATGCCCTGCGCCAGCAGGCTCACGGAGGATTCCCCGCTGGTGCTGGCCAGGTAGTTCGCGAGTTCCTTGATCATCCAGGTCTCGCGCTCGACGTCCATCGAGGCGGCCGGCCACTCGGGCGTGGAGGCGTCCTCGCCGGGTTCCTTCTCGTAACCCATCTGCTGCACATAGATCTCGCTGCTCGCGCGCTGCACGCCCTGCTCGACGCGGAAGCGGTACTTCTCGCGCCGCGTGGCGTCGCTCTTGAACGACAGCCAGCCGGTTTCCATCTGCCCCGTGCCGGCGTCCTCGCGCTCGATGCCGATCTGGTTGGAGATCAGGAAGTTGCGCACGCGCGGCCAGCTCTCGGCGGGCGACTCTTCCAGCAATATCCACTGCTGCTCACCGAGCTTCTGGATGCGCACCACCTTGTCTTCCGGGTTGCCCTGGATAGGCTGCGGACGAGGCACCTCGAACTCGCTGTCGAGCAGCGCGTCGGTGCGCTCCACCGGTATCACGTAGAGCTGCGACACCGCCTCGCTCTTATTCTCCTCGGGCACCTGCATCGGCGGGATCGACTTCGCGTTGCGGTAATCGTCGCCGCGATCACGGAAATAGCCCTCGTCGCCCACCAGCCAGCCGCAGCCGCCCAGCGTGACGATGACAACAGGCAGCAGCAGCCGGGACATCGGTCGCATCAACTCTCTCCAACTAGGCTTCGCACGTGGCGAGCAGTCCAAGGCCCAGCAGCGCCTTGCGTACGGGCGCCTGGCAGGGGGGCGACAGCGGCGTCAGCGGCAGGCGGATGCCGGGGCCGATCAGTCCCATCTCCAGCAGGGCCCATTTGACCGGTATCGGATTCGATTCGATGAACAGCACGCGGTTGAGCTCCGCGAGTCCGGCATCGAGCGCGCGCGCGCGCGCGGCGTCACCGGCGAGCGCGGCGCGGCACAGCGCCGCCATGCGCGCCGGGTCGACGTTGGCGGTCACCGAAATGTTGCCGCGCGCGCCGGCGAGCATCAGTTCGGCCGCGGTGGCGTCATCGCCGGAGTAGACCGCGAAATCGCTCGGGCAGTGCGACAGCAGTTCCCGACCGCGATCGAGGTTGCCGGTGGCGTCCTTGATGCCGACGATGTTGGGCACCTCGCACAGGCGCAGCACGGTGTCGTTCAGCATGTCGCAGCCGGTGCGTCCCGGCACGTTATAGAGGATCAGCGGCAGGTCGACCGCCTCGGCGATCGTGCGGAAGTGCTGGTAAAGTCCTTCCTGGGACGGCTTGTTGTAGTAGGGCGTGCCCAGCAGGC
>DAORUQ010000228.1:0-4367 GCA_035433265.1 Pseudomonadales bacterium
CGGGCGCAGCCAGCGCCGTGGCGCCGGGCAGCATGCCGAGCAGCGCGACACACGGGAGCCAGCGCATCGCGCGCTACTCCGCCGCGCCCTGCGCGGCGATGAAGCCCAGCACGTCGTCGAGATCCTTCGCCGCCGGGAGCGCCGCGGACATCACCTTCATCTGCCGGCCGTACTTGTCATCCGGGTGCGCGCCGCGCAGCCCCTCGCGGAAATTGAGGTACTGGCGCTTGAGGTATGCCGTGTGCTGGCCGGCGAGGCGCGGCGAGAACAAGGCGGTGTTGCCCTCGGCGCGCCCGCCGTGGCAGGCACCGCACGAGGCCTGGTAGTAATTCGAACCGTTGCGCAGATCGGCGCCCGCGACCGGCGCCACCGCGGGCGGCGGGAACGAGGCAATGTACGCCGTCACGTCGGTCATCGCCGCTTCATCCGCGAGCAGCGCGGCGGAGGCCCGCATCTGCGCACCGGCGGTATCTGCGACATCGGCGCCGCGAATGCCCGCCTTGAAGTTGTGCAGTTGCCGCATGAGATACACCGCATCCAGTCCCGCCAGCGCGGGCGCCTGCAGCGCCTCGTTGCCGGCGCCGGACTCGCCGTGGCAGGCCACGCAGCCCGCGTAGAGCGTCTTGCCGCGCGCGGCATCCGCCGCCGCCGCGATTGCCGGAGCGCCGGTGGCAACCACCCATGAAAGGACCAGGCACAGGCGTTTCATCTGGTTATTCTCCGAAAGCCGCCCGCGGGCGGCACGCCAAAGTGGTACAGTTGTACCATTTCAGCAATTGCCGCCGCAACCGGAATTATTGCGCGGCGCACTCAGGCCTCGGAGAGTGTCGGCTCCAGTGCCTGCTGCAGGTGGCGCAACATCACGGCGCGGATCTCTACCGGCCCCTGCGCCAGCAGCGCGCCCTTCTCCAGCCCGAGCAGCACGCTGTTGGTGATCTGGGCGTCCAGCTCCGGCTGCGGCGAGCCGAGCGCGGCATGGAACCCGCGCAGGAATTCCAGGTGGCCCTGTTGCTGGCGTTCCAGCGCGGCGCGCAGGCGCGGCACGCGTATCGCCTCGTGCAGGAATGCGTACTCGAGCACGCGGTCACTGCGCAGGCGCTGCACCTGGTCCAGCACGTAGGCGCTCGCGGCGTCGGCCAGCGCCTCGGCCGTGCCGGCCACGCGCGTCTGGCTCAGCAGCGCCAGCACGCGCACCTGGAAAGCCTCGATGTCGCGGCGCTGTGCTTCCGACCAGTGCAGGAAGGACTCGATGATCAGGTCCTCGAGATCGCGGAAGTAATAGGTGGTGCTCGCCAGCGGCACCGAGGCCTCGGACGCCACCGCGCGGTGGCTCACCGCGCGCAGCCCGTCGCGTGCCATCACCCGCAGGGTGGCCTCGATGATGTTGTGGCGCCGCTGTACCGCGCTCGCGCGCGGCCGCGCCGGCTGTTTTTCTTCCGCGGATCGCATGCGCGGATTCTACAGGCTGAGGAACTCAGCTCGTAGACCGATTGCATTCGGACTTTGTGCGTTGCTCCGATTGCATTCGGACATTGTGTAGGTCCGGATTTATCCGGACGATTGTCCGGCTGAAGCCGGACCGCCCGACCCATGAGGGATCAGGCGATGGCCTGCCGCGCCGCAATCCAGTCCTGCCCCAGCGCCTCGGCGACGGCCTGGCAGGTGAGCTGGCCGCGATGCACGTTCAGTCCGTCCAGCAGGTGCGGGTCGTCCGCGAACGCCTTCCTGTAGCCCTTGTCGGCCAGCGCGAGCGCGAAGGGCAGCGTGGCGTTGTTCAGCGCGAAGGTCGAGGTGCGCGCCACCGCGCCCGGCATGTTCGCCACGCAGTAATGCACCACGCCGTGCCTGATGAAGGTGGGGTCGGCGTGCGTGGTCGGGTGGCTGGTCTCGGAGCAGCCGCCCTGGTCGATCGCCACATCGACCAGCACCGATCCGGGCTTCATCGCCTTGACCATGTCCGCGGTCACCAGTTTCGGCGCCGCGGCGCCGGGCACCAGCACCGCGCCGACCACGAGATCGGCGCCGGTCACGTGGCGCTGCGTGGCTTCGCGCGTGGCGAAGATCGTGTTCAACATGCCGCCGAAGCGGAAGTCGAGTTCCTTCAGTCGCGCGAGCGACTTGTCGATCACGGTCACGTGCGCCTCCATGCCCATGGCCATGCGGATCGCGTTGGTGCCGACCACGCCGCCGCCCAGCACCACCACCTTCGCGGCTTCCACACCCGGCACGCCGCCGAGCAGCATCCCCGAGCCGCCCTGCTCCTTCTCCAGGCAATGCGCACCGGCCTGTATCGACATGCGCCCGGCAACCTCGCTCATCGGCGACAGCAGCGGCAGCGTATTACCGGGACCGGTGACGGTCTCGTAGGCGATCGCGATGCAGCCCGAGTCGAGCAGCGCCCTCGTCTGCTCCGGATCCGGCGCGAGGTGCAGATAGGTGAACAGCACCTGGCCTTCGCGCAGCATGCGGCACTCGTGCGGCTGCGGCTCCTTGACCTTCACGATCATGTCGGCGCGCGCGAAGACCTCGGCGGCGCTGCCGACGATCTCGGCTCCGGCGCGGCGGTACATTTCGTCACTGAGGCCGATGCCGGCGCCGGCCATCGTCTCGACGATCACCACGTGGCCGTGATGCACCAGCTCGCTGACACTGCCGGTGGTCAGGCCGACACGGTATTCGTGCGTTTTGATTTCCCTGGGCACGCCGACGAGCATGGGTCGATTCTCCGGGGATGGAAGGATGCCGGTTATCCGGACTCTGCCAGTATAAGCAGGCATTGTGCGCGATGTTTCGCCGAAGGCCACCCCCGACGGGGTATGCTGCACAGCGCAAACGACAGCAGCCAATGGCTGCAGCGCAAAGGAAGGACAAGTGCATGGTTACACCGAAGACCCGCCGCCTCGGCTTCGTGCTACTCGTCGTCCTGGCGCTGCTCGGCACTTTCGCGTGGTACGCCTTCCAGCCGCGGCGCATCGACGACGGGCAGCCACCGTGGCATGCAGCGGTCGAGCAGCGCACGATCGAGGTCGCGGGCATGAGCCGCGAATTCCTCTACTACGCGCCACCGGGCCTCGCACGCGGGGCGCCGATGGTCTTCGTGCTGCACGGATCCATGGGCAGCGCCGCCGGAATGCGCGAGGCCACTGCCTTCGGCTTCGAGCGCATCGCCGCCGGTGAGGGCGCGGTCGTGGTCTACCCGCAGGGAATCGAGAAGCACTGGAACGACTGCCGGGGTACTGCGGACTACGCCGCGAACACACGCAACATCGACGACCCGGCGTTCTTCGAGGCCATGATCGGCTGGTTTGCGCGGGAACTCGGCGCCGATCGCTCGCGCGTGCTGGTTACCGGCCTGTCGAACGGCGGACACATGGCCTACCGGCTGGGGCTGGAGCGCCCGGATCTCGTGCTGGCGATAGCGCCGATGGCCGCGGGGCTGCCGGTAGCCGCCACGCGAGACTGCCGCGAGTCGGGCAAGGCGATTGCCACCGCGATCTTCAACGGCACCGAGGATCCGGTGAACCCTTTCGCGGGCGGCCTCGTGTCCATACTCGGTAACAGCAGCCGCGGCGAGGTCCTCTCATCGCAGGAGACCGCGCGCTTTTGGGCGCGACTTGCAGGGCACAATGGCGAGCCAACGATCGAGGAGATGCCCGATCGCGACCCCGACGACGGCACGCACGTGCGAATCGAGCGCTGGCAGGCGCCGGGTCACGCGGAGATCGCGCACTACATGATCGAGGGCGGCGGACACACACTGCCATCCCGAGGCACGCAACCGTCGCTCGCCACCAGTGTCCTGACCGGCCGCACCAGCCACGACATCGATGCCGCGCACGAGGCGTGGGTGTTCTTCGAGCGGCAGTGGCCGTAGCTCCGGACGTGGGTCCGGATTCATCCGGACAGATGTCCGCACCACCTGGATCCGGATTCATCCGGACAATGTCCGGTTGAAACCGGACCTACGTGACCACCCCATCGGCGCGCAGCGCGGCGATCTCCCGCTCGTCCATCCCCAGCACCTCGCCGAGCACGGCATCGGTATGGCTGCCCACCGCCGGGCCGGCCCACTCGGTGCCGCCGGGCGTGCCCTGCAGGCGCGGCATCAGCGCCGGGATCTCCAGCGGCTTGCCGTCGATCTCCACGCGCTCGAACAAGCCGCGCGCGCGGAAATGCGGGTCGGCGAACATGTCCTCGACGTTGTAGATCGGCCCGGCGGGCACGCGCTTTTCGTCCATCACCGCGAGCACCTCGGCGGCAGCACGCGCGGCGCACCAGGCGCCGATCGCGGCATCGATCTCCGTCTCGCGCTGCGCCCGCCCGGCATTGCGCGCGAGCTGCGGATCGTCGGCCAGGTCCTGGCGGCC
>DAORUQ010000229.1:0-4364 GCA_035433265.1 Pseudomonadales bacterium
TCCTTGTGGATGGCGACGTAGATCTCGCGCAGGAAACAGATCAGGCCGGCGATCAGCGCCAGCATCGAGAGGATGAACAGCGCGGCGACGATGGTGCCGATCTCCAGCGTGACGAAGGCGCCCACGAAGAGCGTCGCGATCACGGTGCAGACCAGCAGCGCGCACAGCGTGCACAGCGTGATCGCGCGGTTGACCCAGCGCTTGCGCTCGGCAAGACGCAGCAGCTCGACCTCGGCGCTGGCCTCGGTCAGGTGGCGCGACAACTCGGGGCGCGACTCGAGGAAACGCGCGCGATCGACGATGCGCCCCAGGCGGTTGGCGAGCACGCCGAGAATCGAGCCGATGCCTGTCAGCAGGAACACCGGCGCCACGGACACCTGGATGATGTGCGAGAGCGCGATGATGCTGGAATCGTTGAGAGTCAACATGGCGTTAGCGGCCCGGGCGTGAATGCCGCGCATTGAAACGCAAGCACGCCGCCGCGACAAGCCGGGTTGCACATGCCATGCGGACCTGAAGGGGCACCCTGAAATTCCACTTTCGACTAATCCTGCCGTGGATACGGGGAATACAATGCGAGTCGGTTCGCAAGGGCACGGCTTGCCGTGGTGCCCGCTGCGCGTGATCCACCACCAGGGCATCGACCGGAGGTGTGTAATGAAACGTTACTTCTACATCGACGACGACCTGGACCGCCTGGAGAAGGTCGAGCGCGATCTGCTCGCCGCGGGCGTCTCGGCCCCGCAGATCCACGTGCTGAGCCAGGACGATGCGGGTGTCACCCGGCATCACCTGCACCAGGTGCATTCGCTGTTGCGCCAGGACACGATCCATTCCGGCGAGATCGGCGCCCTCATCGGGCTGGGCATCTCGGCGCTGGCGCTCGCGCTCGGCTGGCTCGGCGGACTGCCCGATCACATCGGGTGGGTTCCCTTCGGCTTTCTCTGCGTGGTGCTGCTGGGCTTCTTCACCTGGGAAGGCGGACTGATCGGCATCCAGGCGCCGAACTCGCAGTTCCGCCGTTTCGCCAATGCGCTGGCGCAGGGCCGTCACCTGCTGATCGTCGACGCCGAACCCGCGCAGGAAAAGCCGCTGCGAACGATCGTGGCGCGCCATCCCGGGCTGGAGGCGGCGGGAACCGGCACGGCAACACCGCGCTGGCTCGTGCACTGGCAACGCCGCTGGCAGGATTTCCTGCAATGGGCGCCCTGATCGCGGGATGCTGTAACGCGTGCTCGCGCCGCTTTCAGCTCGCCCTCGTGACCGAGGCGGTCGGTGTGCACCTCGCCCGGCGTCAAAGACGATGTCCTCCTCGACGCGCCAGCGTCATCGCGGACAGGCAGGCGCAGGCCGCTTCGAGCGCTGCGCGCGGCGCTGTCGCCGCGGCTTGCGCGGCAGGCGGCGCGTCCTTGTGCGCGCATTGGATCGACCCGCCGCATTGTCGCAGATCGGACGCGCCCTGCCCTCCTGCGGCCAACGCGGCTAGAATCGCCGCTCCCGCCACAGGACCCGCCCATGGAAGACCGTTTCGAGAATCTCGAGTCCAAGATGATGTCCGCCGAGGACCAGATCGACGAGCTCAACCGCACGGTGTGGCGCCAGCAGCAGGCGCTGGACGTGCTGCGCGACCAGTTGCGTCAACTCGCGCAGCAGCTGAAGAGCGTGCAGGAGGCGCTTCCGGCGCCTCCCGGGCAGGAGATTCCCCCGCACTACTGAGTGCGCGGGCGCGTGGCGCGACGGCCAACGGAACACCTGCAATGAACGACAGCCTGCTGCTGGGCAACGCCGACTGCCGCGTGCGCGTCGATGCGGCGCGCGGCGGCCGCATCGCCTCGCTGTGCGTCTATGGCGAGGAGTTGCTGGTCGCGGCCGGCGATGACCCGCTCGCGTGGGGCAGCTATCCGCTGGCGCCGTGGGCGGGACGGCTGCGCGAGGGCCAATTCCGCTTCGCGGGCCGCGAGTACCGGATGCCCTGCGATTCCGGCGCGCACGCGATCCACGGCACGGTGTTCAGGCGCGGCTGGCAGATCGTTGCCGGGGACACATTGCGCATCGAGCTGCAGCCCGACTGGCCTTTCGACGGCTTCGCGCTGCAGCGCTTGCGGCTGCACGACCACGCACTCGAGGTGCGGCTGGAACTGCACGCGCGCACCCAGCCCTACCCCGCCAGCGCGGGTTTCCATCCCTGGTTCCGGCGTCGATTGCGCCGCGGCGCGCCGCTCGCGCTCGACCTCGGCGCGACGCGGCGCATCGTGCTCGACGGCGAGGGCCTGCCCACCGGGGCGCTCGCAACCCCCGCCAGCGCCACGGGTGACGACTGCTTCATCGACCTCCAGCGGGATCCCTGCCTGCACTGGCCCGGCGTGCTGCGCTTGCGGCTTTCGTCGAACCATGCCCACTGGGTGGTCTACGAGCACCCGGCGCACGCCGTCTGCGTGGAGCCGTGGACCGCGCCGCCCGATGCGCTGAACGGCACGCCGGCGCTGGTTCGCCCCGGCGCGCCGCTGGTACTGGAGATGCGCCTGCGCTGGGAGCGGGATGCGTAACGGCTACGTCACGCGGACAGGCGATCAGCGCCTGCCGGCGTGAGCGAGCGTCTTCAGCGGACGACGAAGGTGCGGCTGCCGGCGGGCTTGCCGTTCAGGACGATCTCGACCGCGTAGTTCCCCGCCGGCCAGCCGTCGGGCTTGCTCACGTGGAACTCGGTCGTGGCCGGACCGGTGGGCGCGATGGAGATCAACTCCTCCTTCACGACGGCAACCTGCCCGTCCTGGTGGTAGGTCCACTTGACCGCCATCGCTGCCGTGCCGGCACCGGTGGTGTCGACGGACACATAGATCGTGTCCGCGGGCGCGAAGGTCTCGGTCGGTGCCGATACCCTGGCGTCGGCGCCGACGGCATTGCCCAGTGTCAGCGTGGCGACGGCGACTTCAGCCGGTGCCGCGGCAACCGGCGGCGCCGGTTCGGCGGCCGGCGGCGCCGGCATGCTCACGGGTGGCGGCGCGACCTGCGCCTGCGGTGGCTCTTCCTTCTTGCCGCAGGCGGCAAGCGTGAGCGCGACGGCGGCAACGACCGCGAGGGCCGCGGGTACGGACTTGGTGCTCATCATCGGGTTCTCCCTGTCTGCGTGTGCGAATGCCTGCTGGTCACTGCGGCGGGATCTTCAGCTTCTGGCCGGGGAAGATCTTGTCGGGGTCGTCGAGGATGTCCCTGTTCGCCTCGAAGATGCGCTTCCAGTCGCCGGCGCGACCGTACTCATGCTTGGCGATCTTCGACAGGGTGTCCCCTTTCACCACCACGTAGACCTTCGGCGCGGTCGAACTGGAACCGCTCTTGACGTTGGAGAAGTCGGGCATGTCCTTGCTCATGGATTCCTCCTGCGGAACAACAGTCGGAGCGACCGGTATGGCGCGCCCTGCGCCGACGGTATACCACGTCCTTCGCCTGCACCGGAAGGGCGCGCCGATCAGTCGTGCGCGGCGCCGGGCGGGCGCAGGCGGTGCACGCCCCGCGGCGTCCAGGGCAGTTCATCGCCCATCCCCAGCACGTCCGCGCCGATCCTGAGGATCGACAGCCACATCTCCGTGCCCTGCAACCCCGCGGCGCCCCCGGGCGCAAAGGCGAAGCCGGCGCCGTCGATCCAGCGCGCGGCGATGAGCGGCAGTTGCGCTTCGATGAATGCCAGCACCTCGTCGCGGCGGTGCGCGCTCGACTGCGAGAGCAGCCACAGCGGGTGCACCACGTCGAGCAGGTTGCAGGCGTTGACGTTGCGCGTCGCGAAACCGTCGTTGGCGCGGATGTGCGCAAGGATCGTGTCAAGCGCCGCCTCGGGCCACGGCACGGGCCGGTCGAACTGCGCGTAGGTGCCACGGGTCAGCCGGTAGAAACCATTCACCGGCTCCAGCCAGCCGTCCTGCGCCCGAGGCTCGCCCCACAGGCCCGTCTGCGGATTGCAGGCGCCTTGGAGCCACGCGAACAGCGCGCCCTCGGGACCCGGCTGACCGAAGCAATACCGGTTCATCCACAGCGCCGTGCCCAGGGCATCGACCCAGGCGCCCGCGCCCCAGGCATTGCTGGCCCACGGTTGCCTGGCAAGCAGTTCCTGCAACTGCGCCGGCTCCATCGCCAGCGGCACCCCGAAGGGCTGCCGGAAACGCGCGCCCAGGCACATCAGCGCGTAGCCCAGCGACAGCACCATGTAGGCGGTGTTGGCGTCGTTCATCTGCGCCGCGACATACCCGGCACGCGGTGGCGCCAGCGGATCCGCGGGCATCCCGGTTACGGGATCCTGGCAGCCCTGCAGGCGCGCGATCAGCGCGGGCGCGGACTGCCCCGGCGGCAGGGCGCCGAACGCGAAAATCAGC
>DAORUQ010000230.1:0-4330 GCA_035433265.1 Pseudomonadales bacterium
GCGCTGGACGCGCGCGCCGAAGACTTCCAGTCCCGCCCCGGCATCCTGCTCGCGGTGCCCGGCCGCGAGGCGGTCGCGAACCTGGCGCCCTCGCCGCCAGCTAACGGCACCCTCGTCATGGAGCACCTGAACGACGTACGTTTCCCCGCGGCATGGAACACGCAGGCACTGCAGGGCGATTGCGCGGACCCGGTGACCGTCGTCGTGGTGGACTATTTCCGCCGGCCCGTGCCGGACTCCAGCGTGTACCAGGACTTCGGCCTGGAGGTGCCGGGCGTGCAGTACGCCGGCAGCACGCGGCTGCCACAAGCGGGCTTCCAGTATCACGGCTATGACGTCCTCGGCACGCTGGCGGCCGCGATCGACGACGCCGTGCCTACCGGCGCAAACCCTTTCCCCGGCTGCCTGACTGTCAGGGCCATCAACGTCGCCGGGCAGACGTTGCTCGCGGACAACTTCGCCATCCAGCAGGCGATTCCGGCCAGCGGCAAGGCGGTGGTGAATACCTCGCTCGGCTTCGACGGCTGCGGGGATCCGTGCACGCCCGCGAACCTGAACATCGCCCGTGCCGTGGACCGTGCGCTCACCGGGGCGCATGTGCGCTCGTTCGTGCGCGAACTGGAGGAGCGCGTGCTGCTCACCACCGCCGCGGGCAACGAAAATGAAGAGGCCGTGGGCGCGATCTACCCCGGGGCGCGCCTCGCGCCGTGGACCTACGCCACCACCGTCGCGTCTCGGGCGGACGCGGACTTCAGTTTCGCCACCGACGCGCAGCTGTGGGAGCCCACCGTCGAGTGCCCGCCGGGTCCCTGCTTCCCCTCGTTGACGATGGGGCCGCAGGACCAGACGCGACTCGACGATCTCCTCAGCCAGCTCGCCCTCACCGGAGCCGACGCACCGGGCAACATCCTCATCGTGGGCGCCGTGGATCCGAACCAGAACCTGCGCGCCGGCTACTCCGAGCCCGGGGCAGACCTGGCCGCGGTGGGCACCGTGCCCTTGATGGAGCCAGACGTGTTCGAGCTGGGCACCAGTTTCGCGGCACCGCAGGTGGCGGGGCTCGCGAGCTACCTGTGGCGGATTTCGCCGGAACTGCGTAACGGCCCGGTGGCGGACACCATCGGCGCCATTCTCGCCAACACCCGGGGAGCGGAATCCGTCATCGACGCCTACGCGACGGTGTTGTCGCTGGATCCCGTGGGCGCTCCCGACCCCGCCACCTGGCACATCCGCCGGACCCTGCTGGACGTGGACAACGACGGAGGCTTCGACGAAGGGGACCTGCAACTCTACGTGGAGCGTTTCTACGAGGCCCCGGCCTACGAGGACGAGGTGAATCCCGCCGCGCGCGACTACAGCGAATACGACCTGAACGGCGACGGCTACACCGGCAGCAACCGTCTCGAGTCCTTCGACCTCGACCGCTCCGGATCCAGCCGCTACGGGGTGCCAACCCTCACGACGTTGCAGCTGGAGGTTGGCACCGAGCGCCTGGAGATCGACGAGAACAACGCCTCGGATCTCGACATCCTGTGCTGGTACGCGTGGTCGCCGCTCTACGCAGGGGACCCGGACGCCCGTGAGGAGATCCTCGCGAACCGCTGTTTCACCATTTCTGTCACCGTGGATCCCGCCAATGCCAGCGTCCAGCCGGGCGGCACGGTGCAGTTCGCCGCCGACGTCAGCGGCACCGACAACCCCGCGGTGGACTGGGCGCTGCCGGATGGTGGCGGCACCATCGACCCGGACGGACTGTTCACCGCAGGCAACGAAGCGGGCACGTTCACCGTGCGGGCCATTAGCCAGGTCGACCCGAACGCCTTCGGCGATGCGACGGTCCAGGTCGGCGCCGGACAGCCGAGCGGCGTCGTGACGTTGATGACGCAGGGCTGGAGCCAGCCGCAGGAGAACCCGATCACCTCCCGGGTCGACCACACGTACTCCGGCACGATTACCGCCCGCTTCGAGGGAACGGCCGCCACGATCACCGCGGCCACCGGGCAGGTCACCAAGTTCACCGAGTCGCATCGCAACGGCTGCATCAGCACCACTACATACAGCGGCACCGTCACGGGGTGGGCGATCGCCTCCTACCAGGTCTTCGGTTACTCCGTGCTGGAACTGTACGCGACCGGAAAATGGGAGAGTTCGGGCGTGACGTTCGGCGGCGTGGATCCGCAGGGCAACATCATCTGCACACCCGTGGGTCCGCCGCCGGCGACGCCGAGCGCCACCCAGGGATTGTGGTTCAGTTACGTCCGGGCGGCAGACGGCACAGTCACCGGGCTGGACTTCAACGTGACGATGGGCGATCCGCCGACGGTGCAGACGGGCGTGGTCGACTGACGCCGGGGCCGAACGCCGATCGCCCCGATGTTCGCGACACGGCTCAAATACCGTTGATGTTCAGCCGTGGCGCCACCTTGTCGAAGAAGTTGCGCAGCGTTTCCCAGCTCAGGTCCGCATCGAGCCCGCCCACCAGCGGGTGCAGCATGATGCAGTCGTTCGGCGCCATCCGCGCCGCGCGCGCCAGCACGTCCTCCGCGCGCAGCACCTGGTAGGTGCCGAGCTTCCTCAACTCGTCGGTGCTCACCGCCGAGCCGAACAGCATGTCCACGCTGCTGCTCTGCTGCCAGCGCGCGTAGCAGTTGGTCTCGTAGAGGCAGTAGGGCGCGATGCGCGCCCAGTCGCGCTCGGGATCTTCGGACACGTACAGGAAGCCCATCGGCAGCTCGCCCTGGAAGCGCGGCGGCTTGCCCAGCGCCGCGCACTCGCTCGCGTAGATCTCGTTCAGGTGCGGCATGCCGCCGATGAAGGCATCGCCCTCGCGCGCCGCGCGGCGCGCGGCCGGTGCGGCGCTGCCGCCCATGAAGATCGGCGGGTGCGGTTGCTGCAGCGGACGCGGGAAGATGCGCGCGGGGCGGCCGCGGTAGGTGAAGGGCTCGCCCGTCCATGCTTCCTTAAGCGCACGTACGCCCTCCTCCATCAGCGTGCCGCGCTCACGTGCTTCCACGCCGAACATCGCGAGTTCCGAGGCCACGTAGCCGCCCAGCAGCAGTACCTCGGCGCGGCCGTGGCTCAGGTGATCGAGCACCGCCACGTCCTCGGCCACGCGCAGCGGGTCCAGGTAGGGCAGCAGCACGTTCACCTGCAGGCGCACGTGACGCGTGAGGCGCGCGGCCGCCGCGGCCATCAGCAGCGGGCTCGGCAGGTAGCCGTCCTCGGCGCCGTGGTGCTCGCAGAAGTTGATCGTGACGGGCAGGCCGAGCGAATCGATCCAGGCGATCTGCTCCAGCGTGGTGTCGTACATCTGCGCCAGCGACACCGCGGTGGTGGCGGCCGGTGCCCGGCATTCGTATTTCACACTGACATAGGCCATCGGGTTCCTCGTACCGGTCGGTTGTTTTGCGAGCGCGCATGATCGCAGGCCAGGCGGCGCAGGGCGAGCCGGGCGCGCGGGCGCCATGCTGTCCGAGGTGTAATCAACGCGCACTGCCCGCGCCGGCATAATCGGCCGCGGCGCATGCCGCCCATAACAACAACCGCCACACGGGACGCCGTCATGGCCGAACAGAAGCTCACGTTCTGCCGCATCTGCGAGAACCAGTGCGGCCTCGCCGTCACCGTTGAGGGCGATCGCATCACGCAGGTCGCGCCGGACACCGGACACGTGGCCTCGCGCGGCTTCGCCTGCAACAAGGGCCTCACGCTCGAGAACGTGCGCGCCTCGCCCGATCGCCTCACCACGCCGCTGAAGAAGGTCGACGGTCGTTTCGAGCCGATCGGCTGGTCGCAGGCCCTCGATGAAATCGGCACCCGCCTGCGCGCCATTCGCGCACGTCACGGCGACGATGCGGTCGGGCTCTATTTCGGCAACCCGATCAGCTTCAGCCTGCTGATGCCGATGCTGATCACCGGCTTCGCGCAGGGCCTGAACACCGCCAAGGTCTTCACCACCGGCAGCCTCGACTGCAACAACAAGTTCCTGGTCGGCAAGCACATGTACGGCTCGCCGATGGCACTGACCTTTCCCGATGTCGATGCCACGCGCTTCCTGGTGATCATCGGCGGCAACCCGGCCATCTCCAAGATGAGCTTCATCAACCTGCCGGACCCGGTGCGCCGCCTCGAGGGCATCGTGCAGCGCGGGGGGCGCGTGGTTCACCTCAACCCGCGCCGCACCGAGACGGCAAAGGCCGTTGGCGAGCAGGTGTTCATCCGGCCCGACACCGACGTGTTCTTCCTGCTGGCGTTCCTCCAGGAAGTCATCGCGCGCGACGGCATCCGGCGCGAGGCGGTCGAGACGCACATGAACGGCTTCGCGCAGGTC
>DAORUQ010000231.1:0-4300 GCA_035433265.1 Pseudomonadales bacterium
AATTCTGCGATGCGCTGAAGCAGGCCGGTGAGCAGATCCAGCGTGCCGACGCGCCGTCCGATCCCTTCACCCGCGCCGAAGGCTACCGTTACCTGAGCCGGCTCGCCCGCGCGGGGCTCGAATGGTACGTGGAGTTCAACGACCCGGCCTTCCCGGTGCTGTACAAGCCCTCGCACGAGACCATCAAGATCGGTGCCGACAACCCCGACAACATCTACCAGAAGGCCGTGGTCGACGGGCGCCACGACTACGTGATCCGTGGCATGCGCGGCAGCGTGTATTACATCAGCATGGCGACCAGCAAGGGCAGCTACGCGGAGAACTTCAAGCAGATCGAGACCGGTTTCCTCGACAGCAATTCCCTGCAGATCGCCGCCGACGGCAGCTTCGAGATCATCCTGAGCGCCACGCCGAAGCCGGGCAACTGGCTGCCGATGCATGCCGATTCGCAGTCGCTGCTGATCCGCCAGACCTTCATGGACCGCGCGAGCGAGATCCCGGCCGAGATCACGATCGAGCGCGCCGACGCCGGTGCCACGCCCGAGCCGCTGAGCGCCGAGACCCTCGACCGCAAGCTGCGCACCGCGGCCAGTTTCATCGACAACACCGCGCGCCTGTTCGCCGACTGGAGCGCCTCTTACCGCGGCCGGCCGAACGAGTTGCCGCCTGCCGACCAGCAGCTCTGCCACGCGACGGGCGGGGACCCGAACATCTTCTACTACCACGGCTACTTCGAGCTGGCCGAGGACGAGGCGCTGGTGATCGAGGTCGAGCGCATCCCGGAGTGCCGCGCCTGGAACCTGCAGACCGACAATTACTGGATGGAGTCGCTCGATTACCGCTATCACAACATCCACCTCAACAAGCACACGGCGAAGAGCCGCGCCGACGGCGGCGTCACGATGGTGCTGGCGCACCGCGATCCGGGTCTCGACAACTGGCTGGATACCGCCGGGCACAGGCTAGGCACGCTGTGTTTTCGCTGGATCGGCGCGAAGGAGGTCGTGCACCCGACGACGCGCGTCGTGAAGTTCGCAGACCTCAGGGCATGACGGCTATGACGGCAGACAGATTGAACGACGAGCAACTTCTCGAGGAAGCCCGTCGCGAAACCGGGTTCGAGGATTTCGGCGATCCCAGTTTCCGCGAGCCGATGCGACGGTTGATCGAGGCGCTGAATGGAGAGGCGCGGCTCAATGACACCGGTCGCGCGTATTTCGCCGGGCGCATCCGCAGCGTGCTGATCACGCGACTGCGTGCCGAGGACTGGTTCCGGCGCCACCCCGAGATACTCGAGGAGGAGATCGGGGCGCCGCTCGCGATCGTCGGCCTGCCGCGCACCGGCACCACGATGATGCACCGCACGATTTCCGCGGACCACCGCATGTATTCGCCGCTGTGGTACGAGGTGCGCTACCCGGTGCCCATGCCCGGCACCGACTTCGCGAGCGGCAACGACCCGCGCATCGCGCTGGCCGAGGCCGAGGTGCGCGCGATGCTCGAGGCCTCGCCCGAGCTCGCTTCGATCCACCCGATGGACGCGCGCGGGCCGGACGAGGACATCATGCTGCTCGAGCAGTCCTTCTTCAGCACGGTGCCCGAGTCCTACGCGCACATGCCGGATTTCGGCGTCTGGCTCGAGCGGCAGGACCAACGCCCCGGCTACCGCTACCTGAAGCGGTTGCTGCAGTTCCTGCAGTGGCAGAAGAAGCAGCGCGGCCTCGAGGCCGAGCGCTGGGTGCTCAAGGCACCGCACCACATCCATTTTCCCGCGGCGCTGTTCGAGACCTTCCCCGACGTGAAGGTGCTGCAGACGCACCGCGACCCGCTGCAGCTGATGCCGTCCTACGGCAGCATGATGTACGCGCTGACGTATCCGTTCTCGGACGCCGCCGACAAGGCGGCGATCGCGAAGCACTGGTGCGAGAAGTGGGCCACGGGCATGCATGCCACGATGCGCTTTCGCGACGCGGGCCACGACGACCGCTTCCTCGACATGTGGTACGAGGACACCGTGAGCAGCCCGCTCGATGAGATCCAGCGCCTCTACAACTTCGTGGGCGTGGACCTGACGGCCGAGGCCCGCGCCGAGATGGCGCGCTGGCGCGACATGAACCGCCGCGAGGCGCGCCCGACGCACCAGTACACGCTGGAAGAATACGGGTTCACGGAGGAAGGCCTGAAGAACACCTTTCGTGAATACCGCGAGCGTTATATCCTTTCGCGCCGGCTGGGTTGACCCCCGCCGCAAGCAGGGCTTGGCCACCGCGCCGTGGCGAGGACGCCCTGCACGCCGCAACGGATTGAATCTCCTGGATTTTCCTGGCGCTCGTGCCCGTGATGCGAGCGGTGGGGCGCACATCAGCGATCGACAACAACGGATAGGAAACACAGCACATGACTGAGCAGAAGGCCACCAACGTCCATTGGCACGAAGGCGAGATCCAGCGCGAGCACCGCCACAAGCTGCTCGGCCAGCAGGGTGCGACCCTGTGGTTCACCGGTCTCTCGGGCAGCGGCAAGAGCACGGTCGCCGTGGCACTGGAAGAGGCGCTGTACCTGCGCGGCAAGCTGGCCTACCGCCTCGACGGCGACAACATCCGCCTCGGCATCAACAAGAACCTGGGCTTCAGCGCCGATGATCGCAAGGAAAACATCCGCCGTATCGGCGAGGTGGCGAAGCTGTTCGTGGACTGCGGCGTGATCGTGCTGACCAGCTTCATCAGCCCCTACCGCTCGGACCGCGACATCGTGCGCCAGCTGCACGCGGCCTCGGACATGCCGTTCATCGAGGTGCACGTGGACTGCGCGCTGGCCGAAGCCGAGAAGCGCGACCCCAAGGGCCTGTACAAGAAGGCCCGCGCCGGCGAGATCAAGAACTTCACCGGCATCGACGATCCCTACGAGGCCCCCGAGGCCCCCGAGATCCACCTGCATACCGACCGCATGACCCTGCAGCAGGAAGTCGACATGATCCTGCACGAGCTCGAGAAGCGCGGCATCCTTTCGGCCTGACAACGGAGTAAAGACACGATGATCAAACCCCACGGTTCGGACGCCCTCGATCCGCGCTTCGTCTACGACACCGAGCGCCACCACGCGCTCATGAAGGAAGCCGAGTCGCTGCCCTCGCTGCTGCTGAATTCCGCCGCGGCGGCCAACGCGGTGATGCTGGGCGCGGGCTACTTCAACCCGCTGAAGGGCTACATGAACAAGGCCGATGCGCTGAGCGTGGCCGCGAAGCTGCACACCACGGCGGGCCTGTTCTGGCCGGTGCCGGTGCTGAACCTCACCACCGATGCCGCCGCCGTCCGTGGCGCGACGCGCATCGCGCTGCGCGACCCGAACGTCGAGGGCAACCCGGTGCTCGCCATCCAGACGGTGGAGGCCATCGAGGAGTTCTCGGAGGCCGAGATCAGCCAGATGGCGGAGAAGATCTTCCGCACGCTGGATCCGAAGCACCCGGGCGTGGCCACGTTCACCAGCCTGGGCCGGGTGGCGATCAGCGGCCCGATCGAGGTGCTGAACTTCAGCTATTTCCAGCAGGACTTCCCGGACACCTTCCGCACCGCGGTCGAGATCCGCAACGAGATGGCCGAGCGCGGCTGGAACACCGTGGTGGCCTTCCAGACCCGCAACCCCATGCACCGCGCCCACGAGGAGCTGTGCAAGATGGCGCGCGACGCGGTCAAAGCCGACGGTGTGCTGATCCACATGCTGCTGGGCAAGCTGAAGGCGGGCGACATCCCCGCGCACGTGCGCGACGCGGCGATCCGCAAGATGGTGGAGCTGTACTTCCCCGCCAATACCGTGATGATCACCGGCTACGGTTTCGACATGCTCTACGCCGGTCCGCGCGAGGCGGTGCTGCACGCGGTGTTCCGCCAGAACTGCGGCTGCACGCACCTGATCGTCGGCCGTGACCACGCCGGTGTCGGCAGCTACTACGGCGCCTTCGACGCACAGACCGTGTTCGACGAGGAAGTGCCCGCGGGCGCGCTCGGGATCCAGATCTTCCGCGCCGACAACACGGCCTATTCGAAGAAGCTGAATCGCGTGGTGATGATGCGCGACGCGCCGGACCACAGCGACGAGGACTTCGTGCAGCTCTCCGGCACCAAGGTGCGCGAGATGCTGGCCGCGGGCAAGGACCTGCCGGTGGAGTTCGCCCGCCCCGAGGTGGCCCGCATCCTGATGGGCTACTACCAGAGCGAAGCCAAGTAACGATCGCCCCCGTCCCGCCCGCACGTCGCGGGCGGGATCCACGTTGCACATGAACCTGCTAAGCCGTTGATCCGGC
>DAORUQ010000232.1:0-4295 GCA_035433265.1 Pseudomonadales bacterium
AAATCTGCGATTTCGGGCCGGGCCCCGGAGGGGGATTTACGGCGTGTCCGCGGCAGCGATGGGTGCTCGGGCGCCGATGGCTCGCGATACGCGGGATTGTCGGGCTCGGGCAGCGGCCCGCGACGCTCCAGACAGAGTGCTTCAGAAGCCCCGCAGCGTCGCATACCGCGCGCGATGGAAGCGCGCGTCGCCGAGGATCTGCATCGCCACGCGCGAGCGCTTCAGGAACAGCCCGATGTCGAGCTCGTCGGTGGTGCCGATGCCGCCGTGCATCTGCACCGCCTCGTTGCTCACGAGCTCGAAGGTGTCGTTGGCCTTCGCCTTGGCGAGGCTGGCCGAGAGCGGCAGCAGCGCAGGGTTCGCATCCACGTTGGCGCAGGCATCGAGCACCACGCTCTTCAGCAGCTCGATCTCCGAGAACATGTGCGCGGCGCGGTGCTGCAGCGCCTGGAAGGTGCCGATCTTCGTGCCGAACTGCTCGCGCTGCTTGAGGTAGTCGACGGTGCGCTCGAAGGTTTCCTGCACGCCGCCCAGCATTTCGGCCGCGATCGCCGCGCGGCCGCGATCGAGCACCTGCTCGAGCGCCGGCCAGGCCTCGCCCTCGGTGCCGAGCAGCGCATCGGCGCCCACGTCCACGTTGGCGAACTCGATGCGCGCGGCATTGCGGCTGTCCATCAGCAGCGAACGCTTGCGCGTGATGCCGGGCGCGTTGGCGTCCACCAGGAACAGGCTGATGCCGTCCGTCGCGCCGGCCGTGCCGCGACTGCGCGCGACCACCACCAGCTGGTCGGCGCTGTGGCCGTCGAGCACGAACTGCTTGGCGCCGTTCAGGCGGAAGCCCTCGCCGTGGCGCCTCGCCTCGAGGTGCACGCCGCAGGGGTCGTGGCGATGCGATTCCTCCAGCGCCAGCGCGAGGCACAACTCGCCGCTTGCGACGCGCGGCAGCACCGCTTCCTTCTGTGCCCGGGAACCTGCCAGCAGCACGGCGGAAGCGCCGAGCACGCAGCTCGCGAACAGCGGCGAGGCGGTGAGCGTGCGACCGGTTTCCTCGAGCACCGCGCCGAGTCCGGCGAAGCCGAAGCCGAGTCCGCCGAACTCCTCCGGGATGATGATGCCGGCCCAGCCGAGCCCGGCCATCCGTGTCCACAGCTCGCGCGAATAGCCGAGCGGGTCGCGCGCGTCGCGCAGCGCGCGCAGCGCCCCTACCGGCGCGTTGGCGCCGAGGAATTCCCGGGCCGTTTCGCGCAGCAGGCGCTGCTCCTCGTTCAGTGTGAGTGCCATGTGATCGGTTCCGGCGCGAATGCTTCAGGTAACGCCGGGAAGGTCCAGGGCGCGCTTGGCGATGATGTTGAGCTGGACCTCCGAGGTGCCGCCGGCAATGCTGAGGGCTTTCGTGGAGAGGCATTGGCGCACCGTGTCGATCTCGGCGGCTTTGAAGTCATCGCCTTCCCAGCCAAGCCCCTGGCTGCCCATCATCGCCACCATCAGCTCCTGTTTGCGCTTCTCTTCCTCGGTGCCGCAGTACTTCATGACCAGCGCCGTGAGCCCGCTGCCGGTGCCGGCGCGCGTCTCCTCGATGATGCGCATTTGCGTCAGCCCGACCGCGTGCATCTGCATCTCGTGGTGCGCGAGCCTATCGCGCATCACTGCGTCGGCCACGCGTCCGTCCTCGAGCGGTAGGTAGAGGCGGGCGCACTCGATCGGCGTGTACGCGGCGCTCGCGGTCTCGGTGCCGATCTCGGACATGAGCTTGCGCTCGTGCTTGAGCAGCGCTTTCGCCACGCTCCAGCCGGCGTTGAGCTCGCCGACCAGGTTGTCCTTCGGCACGCGCACATTGTCGAAGAAGGTCTGGCAGAACTCGGAACTGCCGCTGATCAGTTCGATCGGCGAGACGGAGACGCCCGGCGTGGCCATGTCGATCAGCAGGAAGCTGATGCCCTGCTGCTTGCGCGCCTGCGGGTCGGTGCGCACCAGGCAGAAGATCCAGTCGGCCTTGTCGGCACCCGAGGTCCAGATCTTGGAGCCGTTCACGAGAAAGTGATCGCCGCGGTCTTCCGCGCGCGTCTGCAGGCTCGCGAGATCGGAGCCGGCGCCCGGTTCGCTGTAGCCCTGGCACCAGCGCAGGCGTCCCTCGGCGATCGCACGCAGGTGCACGCGCTTCTGCTCCTCGTTGCCGTATTCCAGCAGCGCCGGGCCGAGCATCCAGATGCCCAGCCCGTAGAGCGGCGTGCGGCAACCCAGGCGTGTCATCTCCTTCTTGAGGATGCGCGCCTGCTGCGCGTCGAGCCCCGCGCCGCCGTATTCGCGCGGCCACTCGGGCACGGTCCAGCCCTTGGCCAGCATGCGCTCGAACCACACGCGCGCGTCATCGGAGGCGAAGCTGCCATTGCGCCCACCCCAGTACTGCTGCTCGGGCGTGATCGGGAGGCGCTGCGAGGCCGGGCAGTTGGCCTCCAGCCATTCCCGGACCTCGACGCGAAACTGTTCCAGTTCTTCCATACTGCATCCTTGGGCAGAACAGCCGATTGCGTAGAAGCACGATGTTAAGGCCTGGGGTCGGATGCGCAATGACAATTTGGGTCGGCGCCAATTAACAATAACGGTCAGCGCCAACTGCCTGACTCGCATGGCTTTTTCGGTGCAATCCATTACTATGCAAAAAATTACCGGAACGTAGCGGCAATCGCCGGGAGTGCAGGCATGAAGAGATTCGAGGGCAAGGTTGCGCTGATCACCGGCGCGGGTTCGGGCATCGGGCGCGCGGCGGCGCTGCGCCTGGCGAGCGAGGGTGCGCGCGTGTTTTGCGTGGACCTGTCCGCGCCGGACGTCGAGGAGACGAAGGCACAGATCGAGGCCGCGGGCGGGCGCGCGGAGGCGCACGCCTGCGACGTCAGCGACGAGGCCGCGGTGCGCGCCTGCGTGCAGGCCTGCGTCGATGTCTGCGGGCGCATCGACCACCTGAGCAACATGGCCGGCATATTGCGCTTCGATCACTTCCACGAGATCGCGCTCGCCGACTTCCGCCGCATCGTCGAGGTCAACCTCTACGGTACGTTCCTGATGTGCCGCGAGGCGATCCCGCACCTGCTCGCGACGAAGGGCAACATCGTCAACGCGGCATCGACCTCCGCGCTGGCCGGCCTGCCGTGGGGCGGCGCCTATTCGGCATCCAAGGGCGCGGTGCTCGCGATGACGCGCACCCTCGCGGTGGAGTACGGTCGTGCCGGGCTGCGCGCCAACTGCGTGTGCCCCGGCGATATCGCGACACCCATGTCCAAGGCGCCGCGCATGCCCAAGGGCGCCGATTTCAGCTGGATGGCGCGCTGCAGCTCGCTCAACGGACCGATGGGGCCGGAAGTCGTGGCCGGCGTGATCGCGATGCTCGCTTCCGGGGACGGCGCGCACATCAACGGCGAGGACATCCGCGTCGACGGCGCGACGCTGTCCTGAGGCGCCGGCCGATCATGCACGCGCTGATCGAGGGGCTGCGCGAGGCGCGCGCCTTTCCGCATGCCATCGGGCCGGTGCGCGTCGTCGAAACCCACATTTCCTGGGTGCTGCTGACCGGGGATTTCGCCTACAAGATCAAGAAGCCGCTGGATCTGGGCTTCCTGGACTACTCCACGCTGGCATTGCGCAAGCGCTTCTGCGAGGAGGAGTTGCGCGTGAACCGGCGCTACGCGCCGCAGATCTACCTCGACGTGGTGGCGATCAGCGCCTCGGCGCAGGGCCCGCAGATCGGCGGCGAGGGCACGGTCATCGAATACGCAGTGCGCATGCGCCAGTTCCCCGACGATGCGCTGCTCGCGGACGTGGTCGCACGCACCGACCCGGGCACCGCGGTGTGGCGCCGGCTGGGTGCGGACATCGCGGCGATCCACGACGCGCTGCCGGTGGCCGGCCCCGGGCACGAGGATGGGCGCGGCACCCCGGGGAAGGTGCGCGACGCGATCAACCAGAACTTCCGCCAGGTGCGTCCGTACCTGCGCGAGGGTGCCGACATCGCGCAGCTGAACCGTCTCGAGGAGCAGGCGTGGCAGGACTTCCATCGCCACGAGCGCCTGCTGTGGTCGCGCTACGCAAGCGGACTGGTGCGCGAGTGCCACGGCGACCTGCATCTGGGCAATATCGTGCTGCTCGCGGGGCACGCACTCGCCTTCGACGCCATCGAGTTCAACCCGGCGCTCAGCTGGATCGACGTGATGAACGAGGTGGCCTTCCTGGTGATGGACTGCGAGAGCCGCGGCCACGGCGCGGCGGGATTCGTCGCGCTGAACGCCTGGCTCGAGCGCACG
>DAORUQ010000233.1:0-4272 GCA_035433265.1 Pseudomonadales bacterium
AGTTCCAGCGCGAGCTCGGCGCGATGGGCTACAAGTATCAGTTCATCACTTTGGCCGGCATCCACAGCATGTGGTACAACATGTTCGAGCTCGCCTACGGCTATGCGCGCAACGGCATGACCTCCTACGTCGAGCTGCAGGAGAAGGAGTTCGCCGCCGCGAACCGCGGTTACACCTTCGTCAGCCACCAGCAGGAAGTGGGTACCGGCTATTTCGACCAGGTCACTACCTGCATCCAGGGTGGCACCTCCTCGGTCACCGCGCTCACCGGCTCCACGGAAGAAGAGCAGTTCACGGTGGTGTCGAGTCATTGAGATAGAGAGATTGTCGGGCTGAAGCCCGACCGACAAGGGGCCGCGAGGCCCCTTTTTCGTTGTGGCGGCGGCTCACCGGCGGCGCGGGCGCGCGGCTATAATCGCGCCGCATCCCGGGCCGCTGGCGAGCCGCGGCACACCCCATCATCAGGAGCAATCCCATGAGCCTCAGTACCTGCGACCTCTGTGACCAGCATCCCGAGGCGGTGCGCGTGGCAGACCCGCTGTTCCGCGACTTCGGCGGGCGACAAGCCTTCGGCGGGCGCATCGTCACGATCAAGTGTCACGAGGACAACTCGCTGGTGCGCGACCTCGTCGCCGAGCCCGGACACGGTTGCGTACTGGTCATCGACGGCGGCGGCTCGCTGCGCCGTTCGCTGCTCGGCGACCAGCTCGCCGAAAGGGCGGTCGCCAACGGCTGGGAAGGCATCGTGGTGTTCGGCGCGGTGCGTGACGTCGAGGCGATCGCGCACATGAACCTCGGCGTGAAGGCGCTCGCCGCGATACCGCTGAAGACCGACAAGCGCGGCATCGGCGAGCGCGACATTCCCGTGCGCTTCGCCGGCGTCGATTTCGCGCCCGGCGAATACCTGTACGCCGATGCCAACGGCATCATCGTTGCTGCCACCGCGCTCGCGCGCGCCTGAGGAGCCGGGACCATGAAAACCAGCGTGCTGGGCGAGATCGGTGAGCGCCGTTTCCTGCGCGAATACTGGCAGCGCAAGCCGCTGCTGATCCGCCAGGCCCTGCCCGGATTCCAGTCGCCGCTCACACCCGACGAGCTGGCGGGGCTCGCGCTCGAAGAGGAGGTGGAGTCGCGCCTGGTGCTGGAGCGTGGCAGGAAGGGGCCGTGGGAACTGCGCAACGGACCGTTCACGGCGGAGGATTTCGCGAAGCTGCCGAAGACGCGCTGGTCGCTGCTGGTGCAGGCGGTGGACCAGTGGGTGCCCGAGGTGCATGCGCTGCGCGCGCACTTCGATTTCCTGCCCGCGTGGCGCTTCGACGACCTGATGATCAGTTACGCACCGGACCAGGGCGGCGTGGGGCCGCACTTCGATCATTACGACGTGTTCCTGCTGCAGGCGACGGGGCGCCGGCGCTGGCGCATCGGGCCCGCGTGCACGGATGCCACGCCGGTGCGCACCGATACCAGCCTGCGCATCCTCGAGCACTTCGAGACGCTGGAGGAGTTTGTGCTGGAGCCGGGCGACATGCTCTACATCCCGCCCGGTGTGTCGCACTGGGGCATCGCCGAAGGCGAATGCATGACGTTCTCCATCGGGTTCCGCGCGCCGAGCCATGCGGAGATCCTCGTGGACATCGCCAACGGCGCGGCCCAGCGCCTCGACGAGGGACTGCGCTACATGGATCCGCCGCTCGGCTCCGACGTGCAGGAGGGCGAGATTCCGCCGGCCGCGCTGCGGCGCGTGCAACGGGTGTTGCAGGAGATGGCTGCGGACTCGGAACTGGTGCGCGAGTGGTTCGGCCGCTACATGACGCAGCGCAAGTACGCCGACCTGGACATCACGCCCGAGGCGCTTCCCGATGACCTGCGTGCCTGGCTGCGCGCGGGCGGCGTGCTCGAGCGCCATCCCGCCTCGCGTTTCGCGTGGAGCGGTGCGGAGGCTCCCTTCATGCTGTTCGTCGACGGCGAGGCGCTGCCCTGCGACGACCCGGCGCTCGCGCGGCTGCTGTGCTCGCGCGCGGCGCTGGATGCGCGCGCGCTGAAGCCGGCACTGGCGCGCCAGCCTGGTCGTGCGCTGTTGGAGGAACTCGTGGCGCGCGGCGCGCTCTACTGCGAGGACTGAGCGCGCACTTCCTCCACCGTGGCGACCGCACCGCCGGGTCGGCGCGTGTCGCTCGCCCCGTACATCACGCCATCGCGGAACACCAGCGACTGCGCATTGCCGAACATCGGACCCGGCGCGCCGATCGCGTGGCCCATCGCGCGCAGCAGTGCTTCGGTGTCGGCGCTGATGCCAGGCTCCAGGTAGAGTTCGTCCGGCAGCCACTGGTGGTGGACGCGCGATTGCGCGCTGGCATCGGCGATGTTCATGTCGAAGACCAGCGTGTTCAGGATGATCTGAAGTACCACGGTGATGATGCGCGAGCCGCCCGGCGCGCCGGTCGCGAGGAAGGGCTTGCCGTCCTTCAGCACGATGGTCGGCGTCATCGAGGACAGCGGGCGCTTGCGCGGTGCGACTGCGTTGGCCTCGTCCCCGATCAGCCCGAACACGTTGGGCACGCCCGGCTTCACGGAGAAATCGTCCATCTCGTTGTTCAGGAAGAAGCCGGCGCCGGGCACCGCGATGCCGCTGCCGAAAGAGAAGTTCAGCGTGTAGGTGTTGGACACCACGTTGCCCTCGGCGTCGATCACCGAGTAGTGCGTGGTCTGCGTGCTCTCGCGCGGGAATTGCGTGGTGGGCGCGATTGCGGCCGAGGGCGTGGCGCGCTCGGGATCGATTGCCGCGCGCAGCTGTGCCGCGTAGGTGCGGGAGGTCAGTTCCGCCACCGGTACGCGGTGGAAATCCGGGTCGCCAAGGTGCTTGCTGCGGTCGGCATAGGCGCGCTTCATGGTTTCCGCGAGCACGTGGATGTAGGCGGCGCTGTTCAGCTGCATCTCGCGCAGCGGAAAGCCTTCCAGCACGTTCAGCATCTGCACCATGTGTACGCCGCCGGAGGAGGGCGGCGGCATCGACACGATCTCGTAGCCCTTGAAGCTGCCGCGCACCGGCTCGCGCTCCACGGCCTTGTAGCGCTTCAGGTCGCGGTACGTGATCAGTCCGCCGCCGCGCTTCATCTCGGCCACCAGCCGGTCGGCCACCGGCCCCTCATAGAAACCCGCCGCGCCGCGCTCGGCGATCTGGCGCAGCGTCCATGCGAGGTCGCGCTGGCGCAGGATCTCGCCGGGCTGGTATACCGAGCCGTCGGGCTTGAACAGGTAGGACTTCGCGGCCTCGTTCGCCAGCAGTCGCTGGCCCCAGGGGCTCGCGAGCGTGTTCGACAGCGTATACGTGACCGGGAAGCCGTTCTCCGCGAGCTCGATCGCGGGCGCCATCACGGTGGCGCGGTCGAGGCGGCCATAGCGTTCCAGTGCGTGCAGCAGGCCGGCGACCGAGCCCGGCACGCCGGAGGCGAGGTGCGTGAGCTGCGAGCTGCGCGGCACGACTTCACCCTGCTTGTCCAGGAACATGTCGCGGCGTGCGGCGCGCGGCGCCATCTCGCGGTAGTCGATGGCCACCGTGCGCCCTTCGTTCGCGAGGTGCACCAACATGAAGCCGCCGCCGCCGATGTTGCCGGCCTGCGGGTAGGTGACGGCGAGCGCGAAGCCCGTGGCCACCGCTGCATCGATCGCGTTGCCGCCGGCGGCGAGTATGCGCGCACCGACCTCGCTGGCGAGCGCCTCGCTGCTCACCACCATGCCCTCGCGCGAGGGCACCGGGTGGAAACGCGCGTCGTAGCCGATGATGGGTACGCGCGGCGCCTGTTTCGCCTCCGCATGCAAGCCGGGCGCGGCGAGCGCAACGAACAGGCTGAGTACTAGCGAAACGATGACGCGCATGCGGGTATCCGGTGAGTTGGCTTCAATCGGCGGGCATTCTAACCTGTGCGCTCCGATCCGGCGCTCCGATCCGGCGCTCCGATCCGGCGCTCCGATCCGGCGCTCCGATCCGGCGCGCCGAGGGGCGGGCCCGTGCCGCGTGCGGCCGCCGCCGGTACGTCCATGTACCGGCGGCTACGCGTGTTGCCGGAATCGCTCCCGGCGATTCCGGCATCCACAGGTCCGCTCGCGGCACGGACCCGCCCCTCGTCACGCCTACCGCTGGCAGTGATCCGGATGGAGGTTGGAATCGGCGGCTGTTTCGCGCGCATCACGAGTCATCGGCGCCCGAGCACCCATCGGTGCCGCGGACACGCCGTGAATCCCCCTCCGGGGCCCGGCCCGAAATCGCAGATT
>DAORUQ010000234.1:0-2312 GCA_035433265.1 Pseudomonadales bacterium
GCGGGACTGGCCGGCAGCTCGCTGGCGCTGCACCTCGCCGAGGCCGGCGTCGACGTGGTCGTGCTGGAGGCGCGACAGCCGGGCTGGGGCGCGTCCGGGCGCAATGCCGGGCACGTTTTGCCTACGCTGAAGGACGTCGCGTTGTTCGAGCGCTTTCCCGATGGCGGCAAGGCTTTCCTGGACCTGTTCCGCGAGCACCACACCATCACCTTCGATCTTGCGCGCAAGCACGGCATCGCCTGCGATGCGGTGCAGTCGGGCTACCTGCACGCCACCACTCGCGAGAGCGTGTTCGACAAGCTGAAAGCGACGTCCGTTTACTGGAAGCAGGAGCAGGGGCAGCAGGTGGAGTGGCTCGAGGGCGCCGAGGTCGAAGCGCTGACGGGCTCGAAATATTTCGGCTACGGCGTGCTGTACCGCTCGGGCGGGCGGGTGAATCCCTACCTGTTCACCAACGGCCTGATCGCGG
Source organism: Pseudomonadales bacterium (assembly GCA_035433265.1). Classification (GTDB taxonomy): domain Bacteria; phylum Pseudomonadota; class Gammaproteobacteria; order Pseudomonadales; family UBA5518; genus UBA5518. Next base: position 470 of record DAORUQ010000234.1, read on the forward strand.
CCGCGACGGCACGCGGCGCGCGTGTCTTCGGCGAGAGCGAAGCCGTTGCGTTGAGCAGATCGGGCAACCGCTGGCGTGTGGCGACGGCGCAGGGCGCTGTCGTTGCCGATCGCGTCGTGTTCTGCACCAACGCCTATGCGACCGCGATCGTTCCGCAGTTCGCCGACAATTTCTATCCGCTCACGGCCTACGCGGTTTCCACGAAGCCGTTGCCAAGGGCCGCGCTCGACATCGTGATGCCGAGCCGAGCAACGCTGTCCGAGGAGCCCGTGGACCTGAATCCCTTCGTGATCGACGGACACGGCAGGATCATCACCTCGAGCATCCCCAGCGCCTCGCGCCCGGACGACGCCGCGTGGCATTTCGCGAACCACCTGGCCTGGATTCACCGCACATGGCCCGAAACCCGGGGCATGGCGATCGAGCTGGAGGATTACTGGACCGGCCGGGTGGCGCTGCGCGACGTGGAGTTCCCCGGGATGTTCCAGCTCGAGCCCGGCGTGTTCGGCCTGATGCACTTCAATGCCTGGGGCAACCTGATGGCCCCGCTGATGGGCATGGCGCTGGCCGGTGCCATGGCCGGCGACCGCATGGACCAGCTGCCGTTCCCGGTGGAGAGGCCAGTGCCCGTCGCCAACCCCGGCAAGCAGGACCTGATCATCCGCAAGCTGATGATTCCCGCCGCCAGGATGGGGCAGCGGATCGGGATCATCTGAGCGGGGACCGCCGCTGCGCCCCGCGGCTCACAGCACCAGGTAGCCGCCGTCGGCGATCAGCGTGGTGCCGGTGGTGTAGCTCGACATATCGCTCGCGAGGTACATCACCGGGCCGAGGATCTCGTCGGTCTCGGCGATGCGTTTCTGCAGCGTGGCCGCCATGGAGCCCTCGGTGAAGCCGGGCAGCACCGCGGCCGACTTGTCGAACATGTCCGAGTGGTAGCTGCCGGGCGCGAGCGCATTGACGCGGATGCCCGATTGGGCCCACTCGGCGGCCATGACCTTGGTCAGCGCGTGCAGCGCGGCCTTGGTGGCGGCGTAGAAGCCCTGGTATGCGGGCGGCTTGAGCCCGCCGACCGAGATCACGTTGATGATCGATCCGCCGCCGTGCTGAGCCATGCGTGGCGCGGCGCGCGAGGCGAGATACCACGGCCCCTTGGTGTTCACCTCGAACACCTTCTGGAACAGTTCCGGCGTCAGGTCGGAGAGGCCCGCGGTGACGGGATTCGTGCCGGCGTTGTTGATCAGGATGTCCAGGCGGCCGAAGCGCTGGTAGGTCGCCTCCAGCAGCGCGTCCAGGCTCTCCATCTGCCCGGCATGGGCCGACACGGCGAGCGCCTGGCGGCCCATGGACTGAACTTCGGCCGCCACTTCCTCGCAGCCGGCCAGCTTGCGGCTCGCGATCACCACATCGGCGCCGGCACGGGCGAGCCCGAGCACCATCGCGCGACCGAGGCCGCGGCTGCCGCCGGTGACCAGCGCCACCTTGCCTTCGAGATTGACCTGATACACGGGAACCCTCCGTTGATGGATCGATGTTCGGCGCCGCGCGCGATGTTCGCGGCCATGGGCCGCTCCTACAGCAGCTCGCGGAACGGTGTCTTGCGGTCGGTGCGCACTTCGCCGGGCAGCCCCAGTACCCGCTCGGCGATGATGTTGCGCATGATCTCGTCGGAGCCGCCGGCAAGGCGGATGCCCGGCGCCGACAGCCACAGCCGCTGGATGAAGCCCCATTCGCTGCCGAGATCCTGGTGGCCGAGCACGCCCTCGGGGCCGGCGAGCTCCAGCGCGAAGCTGGCGATATCCAGGATGCCCTTGCCGGCGACCAGCTTGAGTATCGACATCTC
>DAORUQ010000234.1:2412-4257 GCA_035433265.1 Pseudomonadales bacterium
GAAGACCTCGTTGAACTCGTACTCGTCCGACATCTGGTGAATGGGCCGGATCTCGATGCCGGCCGCCTTCATGTCCACGATGAACATGGTCAGGCCTTCCTGCTTGGGCTTGTCCCAGTCGCTGCGCGCCAGCAGGATCCCGTAGTCGCTGAAGTGGGCGCCCGAGGTCCACACCTTCTGCCCGTTGATCACCCACTCGTCGCCCTCGCGCGTGGCACGCGTGCGGATGCCGCCGGTGTCCGAGCCCGCCGCGGGTTCCGAGAAGAGCTGGCACCAGATCGCATCGCCCCTGAGTCCCTGCGGGACGTAGCGCTCGCGCAGCTCCGGCAGGGCCCACATGGCGACCGTGGGCAGGCACTGGCCGATGCTGTTCACGAAGACCTGGGTCGGCACCAGGTAGCGCGCTTCCTCCTGGCTGTAGATCACCTGCTCGATCGGCGTGCCGCCGGGGCCGCCCCACTCGGTCGGCCAGGTGATCGCGGCATAGCCGGCGGCGGCCTTGCGCCGCTGCCAGGCGCGCGCCGCCGCGATGTGCTCGGCATCGCTCATGCCGGCTTCGAACCGGTCCTCCGCGCTGCGCCGCGGCGTTGCGTTGGCCTCGAGCCAGCTGCGCACCCGCGCGCGGTAGGCTGCTTCTTCCGGGCTGTCCCTGAAATCCATGTTGCGTTCCGCTTACGCGGCCTCCTTCACGAGTTCGTCCGCCAGCTGGCTGCGCCAGAGGTGCTCACTGCCTATCGACTGGGCAAGCCAGCGCGCGCGGCGCAGGTAGAGGTGGCAGTCCATCTCCCAGGTGAAGCCGATGCCGCCGTGGATCTCGATGCCTTCCTCTGCCGCGAAGTTGAAAGCCGTGGTGGCCGCGACACGGGCCGCCGCCGCCGCGAGCGGGAGTTCGGGGGCGTCCGTGGACAGGGCCCAGGCGCCGTAGTAGGCGTGCACGCGCGCCAGCTCGTTGCGCGTGTAGATGTCGGCCATCTTGTGCTTGAGCGCCTGGAAGCCGCCGATCTGGCGCCCGAAGGCCTTGCGCTCCAGCGAGTAGTCGCGCGAGAGCTCGAGGATGCGCGCGGCGCCGCCCACCTGTTCGAAGGCCAGCAGCACGGCGGCGCCGTTCAGCACCCGGCGGGCCAGCGCGGCGCCGTCGGCCGGCAGCTTCTGCGCCGGCGTGCCGGCGAACGTGAGCTGCGCCACGGGGCGGGTGGGGTCGAGCGAGGACAGCGGCCTGCGGCTCACGCCGGCGCCGGCCAGGTCGACCAGCACCAGCTCGGTGCCGGCGCGCAGCACCGCGAGACCCGCGATCGCGCCGTCCGGCACCACGCCTGCCGTGCCGTTCAGCGTGGCGCCGTCGAAGGCGAGGGGCGGCAGCCCGCGATAACTCTCCCCGCTGCCGAGCGCAGCGGTGGCGACCAGTTCGCCGGCGGCGATGCGCGGCAGCCACTGCTGCTTCTGCTGCTCGCTGCCGCCGTGCAGGATCGCCTCGGCGGCCAGGTAGAAACTCGAGCTCACGGGCACTGCGGCCAGGTGCCGACCGATCTCCTCCGCCACCAGGCACAGCTCGAGATAGCCGAATCCCGCACCGCCGTAGGCTTCCGGGATCGCCGCGCCGGCGGCACCCATCCCGACCAGGTTGCGCCACACCTGCGCGCAACAGGCCTCCTTGCCCTCGAGCACCGTGCGCACTGTCGCCGAAGTGCTGGTGTCGGCCAGCATGCGGCGCACCTCCTGCTGCAACAGGCGCTGGTCGTCGGAGAAGTCGAAATTCACGGCGTTTGTCTCCTTACACGCGTGGAGAAAAAGCAGGGCCCCGCAGGACCCTGATTGGTAACGGATCGAGCGCCCGGTTCAGAACCC
>DAORUQ010000235.1:0-4242 GCA_035433265.1 Pseudomonadales bacterium
CAGGTGATTCGGCGTCAGTACCGCGAGCACCTCGATGCGCTCACCCTCGGCGAGCCGGCTCTCAGCCGCGAGCATCTCGTCGAGGCCTGCATATGCGCGCTCGGGGTCGAGACCGAGCGCCCGCGCGTGCGCGCGGTTGCGCGAGACGTCGGTGCCGAATGCGCCCCCCTTCAGCTCGAAGCGCTCCGACAGCGCCGCCGCGGCGCGATGCACGCCGCCGATCAGCGAGCGCGGGCCACCGCCGACCAGGCCGAGCGGAATACGACGCGAGACGTTCATTGCTCCGCCTCGGGCGCCACGGTCGCCACCGTATCGCGGAACAGCAACAGGAAGACCCCGGAAACGACGAGTGCGAAGCCGGACGGGAACAGCCACACCTCGCGCCAGTCGTGCCCGGCGGCGAGCGTGTAGCGGTCGGTGATCATGCCCGCGATCCAGAAGCCGATCAGCATGCCGAGCCCGTAGGTGGCCAGCGTGACCAGTCCCTGCGCCGAGGCCTTGAAGCGCGGGCCTGCGCGCGCGTCGGTGTAGACCTGCCCGGCCACGAAGAAGAAGTCGTAGCACACACCGTGCAGCGCGATGCCGACCAGCAGCATCCACAGCAGCTCGCTGGCGTTGCCGAAGGCGAACAGCGCGTAGCGCAGGGCCCACGCGAACATGCCCAGCAGCAGCGTGCGCCTGAAACCGAAACGGTGGAAAAACCACGGCAGCAACAGGATGAAGCCGGCCTCGGATATCTGCCCGATCGTCATCGTGCCCGTCGGATTCGCCACGCCCGCCTCGGCGAGGAACAGGTTCGCATTCTGGTAGTAGAACGCGAGCGGCACGCAGATCAGCACGGCCGAGCAGAAGAAAACCGCGAAATTCCGGTCCTTCAGCAGGCCCAGGGCCTCGACCCCGAGCAGTGCGCGCACCTGCGACTCGCCGCGACGCACCGGCGGCGTCGCCGGCAGCGAGAAGCCGTAGAGACCGAGCACAGCCGAGGCAACAGCCGCGAGCAGGAAGGTGTTGCGCAACGCGCCCGCGGCGATGTTCGCGCGATCGTCCCACGCGAACGCGTAGCTGATCGCGAGCCCTGCGACGATCCAGCCCACCGTGCCCCACATCCGCACGGGCGGGAACTCCGTCGTGGTGTCGCGCATCTGGCGGAAGCACACCGCGTTGGCGAGAGCGAGCGTCGGCATGTAGACGATCATGTAGGCGAGCGCCAACGGATAGAACGAGGCGAACTCCGGCGCCGCGTACATGCGCCACAGCAGCACCGCGCCCGCGAGGTGCAGCAGCGCGAATATGCGCTCGGCGTTCACGAAGCGGTCGGCGACCAGGCCGACGAAGAGCGGCGCGACAATGGCACCCCAGGATTGCGTCGCGAAGACCAGGCCGGTCTGCTCTCCGCTGGCGCGCAGGTTGGTCGCGAGGAATGTACCCAGCGTCACGAACCAGGCTCCCCACACGAAGAACTGCAGGAACATCATCAGGCACAGCCGCGCGCGCATCCTGGACATGAGGCCGGCTCCCCGCGTCACACCCTGCCGCCACGCAATTGTTCGACCGCATGGTTCGCAGCCCGCGCGGTGAGCGCCATGAAGGTGAGCGAGGGATTGACCACGCCGCAGGAACTCATGCTGGAACCATCGGTGACGAAGAGATTGGGCACGTCGTGCGACTGGTTCCAGCCGTTCAGCACCGATCGCTGCGGGTCGCGGCCCATGCAGGCCCCGCCCATTTCGTGAATCGCGTCCCCGGGCGTGGAGGGCGTCGCCACCGACAGCACGTTCTGCAGGCCCGCGCCCTCGAGCATCGCCCGGGCCTGCTGCGCCGCGTCCTGCAGGAGCTTCTTCTCGTTGTCGCGAAAGCGCACGTCGAAGCGCACCTGCGGCATGCCGTGCCGGTCGACGAGCTTCGGATCCAGCGTGATCCGGTTCTCCGCGTAGGGCAGGCACTCGCCAAAGCCGGCGAGGAAGAACGCCCAGGCGGGCGGCTGACGCAGCGCCTGCTTGAAGCCCGCGCCGAAGCCCGGGATCGCGGTGGCGATCATCGGCGCCTCCAGCGCCATCGCGCCGCCCTGGAAGCCGTAGCCGCGCAGGAATTCGCCGTCGGGCTCCTGTGCATCGAGGTTGCGAAAGCGCGGTATGTAGATCCCGTTGGGGCGATAGCCGTAGTAATACCTGCCCATGAACTCGGTGGTGATGCCGAAGGCGATGGCGCCGTTGACGTGATCCATCACATAGCGCCCGAGCATGCCGCTGCGGTTCGCGAGACCCTGGGGGAAGCTCTCGGAGCGCGAGTTCAGCAGCACCTGAACGCTGCCGATGGTGGAACCGCAGAGAAAGACGAGCCTGGACCCGAAGCGCGTACGCGCACCGGTTTCCGTGTCGATGACGCGCACGCCCGTGACACGCCCGCGTGCCGCGTCGTAGTCGATTCCCTCGACGAGGCTGTTCGCGCGCAGCGTGAGATTGCCGGTGCGGCTCGCTGCCGGCAGCGTCGAGCTCAGGCTGCTGAAGTACGCACCCGGCGAACAACCGCGCTGGCACACGCCGCAGTAGTGACAGGCGGCGCGGTCGCCGAGCGGCTCGGTGAGGTTCGCGACCCGGCCGATGGTCATGCGCCGCGCGGGAAACTGTGCCTCGATCCGCTGTTTCATGGCCTTCTCGACCACGGACATCTGCATCGCCGGCTGGAACACGCTGTCCGGCAGTTGCGCCAGCTGCTCGGCCTGGCCGCTCACGCCGATGAAACGCTCGACGTGTGCGTACCACGGCTCGAGGTCGCGGTAACGGATCGGCCAGTCGACGCCGTGGCCGTCGCGCCGGTTTGCCTCGAAGTCCAGATCGCTCCAGCGATAGACCTGCCGCGCCCAGAGCAGCGACTTGCCGCCGACCACGTCGGCGCGCAGCCAGTGGAAAGGTGCATCCTGCGCTTGCGTGTACGGGTAGTCCGAATCCTTGACCCAGAAGTGCCGCGTGGTCTCGTCGAAAGCATAGGATTTGCTCTGTACCGCGTAATCGCGCGCGTAGAGCTCGCGCAGCGGCTTGCCGCCGAAGGGTATCTTCCACGGCGGCGCGTGTTCGGTGGTGTAACCGGAACCGTGCGTCAGCGGCCTGCCGCGATCGAGCACCAGCACCTTCAGACCCTTCTCGGTGAGCTCCGTATCGGCCCAGCCCCCCGTGACACCCGACCCGACCACGATGACGTCGAAATCCATGCTCATTCCCCGATCCTCTTGTCGTTTTCGCGCGTCAGGCCCTTTGCACCCCTCGACGTCGCGCCGCACTGCACGCCCTGCCGGCGCTCAGTGACTCCAGTGCGTCCCCACCTCGGCGAAGTCGAAGTCACCGTCGTAGCGCATGGGCATGGGGTTGTATTCGAGGAACTCCGTGGCCCCGAGTTCGGAGCTGAAATAGCCCACCACTGTCAGCTCCTTGAGCTTGGCGAAGAACGGCGTGCGCTCATCGATCAGTTTCGCCATCGTCGCCAGGAATCCCGGCGGGAGCGGACTCACGTAAGCGACGGCGCTCTTCTCGGCCTCGGAGAGTGCCGCAATACGCTGCTCGGCGCTGCACCCGAGGAAATCCGTGCCGTAGGCGGTGCGGCAGGACGCATCGAGCGCCGCGAGGCCGTCGAGAAAGATCCCGCGCTCGGTATCGGTGTACCAGTCGGCGACCATCATCTCGATGAAACGCGGCACACCGGCCTCGATGGCGCCCGGCGTATCCGTCGCGGGGATGATCATCTCGGCGAGCACGCGCACCATCTCCGGCTGGTGGCCCTGCAGCACCACCCTGGAGGCCGACGCGGTCGGCGCCTCGCCTGCGATCACGCGCAGCGTGGGCGAGCCGACCATGACCCCGGCCATCGTGGATATGGCCGCCAGCAGCAGTTCACGTCGGTTCATCGCGATTCACTCCCTGTAGGCATTCATTCACAATCGAGCGGCATCGGCGAGGCCGCGGGAGAGCCGATACGACCTGCCCAGGCGATCGCGCGCTGCAGCAGCCCACGGTACTGCGGCTCGGCGAATGTCTCCGCGGTATGCCCCAGCGCGGCATAGAACACCCGGCCCTTGCGCACGCAGTGCTTCCAGATCATCGGGTGGTCCGCGCCCATCGCGAGCGACGTGCCGTCGAAGAATTCGCCCGGTGCATAGCTGCTCTCGTCGATCGTCGCCAGCACGCGGATATCCGGCGCGCGCGGGCTCTTCGCAAAGGAGTACCACTCGTCGGTGCGCTGCCATTGCGT
>DAORUQ010000236.1:0-4234 GCA_035433265.1 Pseudomonadales bacterium
CGAACGCGAGTCCACTGCGGCCTCGGCCAGCTCGCTGGCGACGCCTCGCTGCGCAAGATCGCGCAGGATCCGCAAGGGTCCATGGCCCTTGTTGCGGTGCGCGCGCATGAAGGTCTCGGCGAAGCGCGCGTCGCTCAGCAGGCCCTCGGCGAGTAGCCGCTCGAGCTCGGGCTCGACCGGCGCTTCCTTGCCGAAGCGCGCGAGGAGCTTGGCGCGGATCTCCGCCGCGCAGTGCTCGCGCCGCGACAGCAGGTCGATCGCGGCGCGGCGGATGTCGGCCGGGTCACCGGAATAGTCCGGCACCCGGCGACGCCCCAGCACGGGAGCAGGCTCCCGTGCGCTCAGGCTTCTTCCAGCTCCGGCACGATCACGTCGGCCGCGCCGGTAGCCAGCGCCTTGGCGCGGATCTCGGCTTCCAGCGGACCGGCGATCGCGGGGTTCTCGGCGAGGAAGCGTGCCGCGTTGGCCTTGCCCTGGCCGATGCGCTCGCCCTTGCAGGAGTACCATGCGCCGGATTTCTCGACCAGCCCGAGCTTCACGCCCAGATCGATCACCTCGCCCATGCGGTAGATGCCGCGACCGTAGAGGATGTCGAACTCGGCCTGGCGGAACGGCGGCGCGACCTTGTTCTTCACGACCTTGACGCGCGTCTCGCTGCCGATCACCTCGTCGCCCTCCTTCACCGCGCCGGTACGCCGGATGTCGAGACGCACCGAGGCGTAGAACTTGAGCGCGTTGCCGCCGGTGGTGGTCTCGGGGGAGCCGAACATCACGCCGATCTTCATGCGGATCTGGTTGATGAAGATCACCAGCGTGTTGGAGCGGTTGATGTTGCCGGTGATCTTGCGCAACGCCTGGCTCATCAGGCGCGCATGCAGGCCGACGTGCGAATCGCCCATCTCGCCCTCGATCTCGGCGCGCGGCGTCAGCGCGGCCACCGAGTCGACCACCACCACGTCGACCGCGCCCGAGCGCACCAGCATGTCGACCACCTCGAGCGCCTGCTCGCCGGTGTCGGGCTGGGACACGATCAGGTCCTCGACCTTCACGCCGAGCTTCTCGGCATAACCCGGGTCGAGCGCGTGCTCGGCGTCGATGAAGGCGGCCGTGCCGCCCAGCTTCTGGCACTCGGCGATCACCGAGAGCGTCAACGTCGTCTTGCCGGAGGATTCCGGCCCGTAGATTTCCACCACCCGGCCCTTCGGCAGGCCGCCGATACCGAGCGCGATGTCCAGTCCGAGCGACCCCGTCGAGATGGCCGGTATGGCATCCTGCGTCCGGTCCCCCATGCGCATCACGGTACCCTTGCCAAACTGGCGTTCGATCTGAGCCAGCGCCGCATCCAGTGCTTTCTGCTTGTTCGCGTCCATTTGTAGCTTCCTTCAGGTGCTGTGAATGAGGATTGCCCAAGGCCTGTACATTTAAGCAGCATGCTGGATGAATATCCAGCCCTTGGCGTCATCCGTTGCCGTGCTTCCCTGCCGTGGCGGCGCGTGCGGACAACGAAGCGCACTATAACTCGCCCGCGGGCCACCGCGCATCGCGACAAGCACTGCCAGGCACGGCCCGATTGTCATGCAGCGCTGCACATGTTTACACTGTACACATGCAACACCGCATCCACCGGCCCGGTGGGTTGCCATCGCGTGCGGAGGCACAATCCATGTCCCGATCGATCACCGTCCTGCTGGCGGCACTCTGCCTTGGCGCCACGGCCCACGCGGCCGACACGGTCGAGCCACCCTCGGCGATCGACACCCTGAAGCAGAAGACCGGCAAGCTGCTGATGAACGTGAAGCCCTTCATGGTCGAGGGCGCCTACAGCCAGTTTCACCCCCTGCTGCAGTCGGTGCGCGAGAACCAGCACCTCGAGCCCGTGATACCGCGCGCGCAGCAACAGGCTCAGGCACAGGGCAAGCTCGCCGAGTGGATGAAGCAGCATGACGGCAAGCGCCCGAACATCCTGATCCTGCTGGTCGACGACATGGGCTGGGGCGATCCCGGCGCCTACGGCGGCGGCGAGACGCTGGGCTCGCCCACGCCGAACATCGACGCGCTCGCCCGTGACGGACTCACGCTGACCTCGGCCTACGCGCAGCCGAGCTGCACGCCCACGCGCGCCGCGATCTACACCGGGCGCCTGCCGGTACGCAGCGGCCTGATCCGCCCCACCATGCAGGGCGAGGTGGCCGAGAACGCGGCCAACGAGGTGCTGGCGGCGAAGCTGCTCGGGCAGGCCGGCTACCGCACCGGCCTGAGCGGCAAGTGGCACCTCGGCGAGCAGGCCGGCTCCTTCCCCACCGACATGGGCTTCGAGCGCTTCTTCGGCATGCTCGGCGTGGTCGACATGTACCAGGACTGGCAGATGGCCGCCAACAGCCCGGAGATCGTCACCAAGCCCGAGCGCTTCGCCGCCTACAAGGCCTTCCACGAGCGCGGTGACTGGCTGATGCAGGGCGTGGCCGGCCAGCCGCTCGAGCGCGTGAAGCCGATGACGCTCGACACCACCGCGAACATGGACCAGGACTTCGCCGCGTGGTCCGAGAACTTCATTCGCGAGGCAGCGCAGGACGGCAAACCGTTCTACCTGGTGCACGCCTTCAGCAAGGTGCATTTCTTCAACATCCCGGCCGAGGGCTACGCGGGACGCTCGCCGGCCGGCACGCCCTACCGCGATGGCGTGGTCGAGGTCGACGACGTCGTGGGCCGCCTGCTGAAGACGCTGAAGGACACCGGCCAGCTGGACAACACCTTCGTGTTCTTCACCTCAGACAACGGCCCCGAGGAGGACAGCTGGCCCGACAGCGGCCACACGCCCTTCCGCGGCGCCAAGGGCACCACCTGGGAGGGCGGCGTGCGCGTGCCGGGTATCGCGTACTGGCCAGGCATGATCGCACCGGGCCGACGCTCGGACGGACTCTTCGACCTGATGGACCTGTTCAACACCTCGCTCGCGCTCGCCGGTGCCACCGAGCGCATCCCGGACGACCGCTACATCGACGGCATCGACCAGAGTTCCTTCCTGCTCGCCGACGACGGGCAGAGTCAACGCGAGATCGTGTGGATGTGGAACCAGAACGACTTCGCCGCGATGCGCGTGCAGGAATTCAAGGCGCACTACCGGCTCTACGAGATCGACAACGACAACCCGGATGCGCTCGGCGGGCTGAACAACTCGCGCACCGACACGCCGATGAACCCGTGGTTCTACAACCTGTACAACGACCCCAAGGAGCGCGTGCCCAAGCTGGTGGAGAAGGTCTGGGCCGCCGGGATGATGAACTTCCCGCTGTACCAGCACGCGATGAGCTTCCGCGTGTACCCGAACCAGCCGGCGCTGGCGACGCTGCAATCGACTCTGGACATGATGAAGAGCCAATGAGCGAACGCGTCCCGCGAGCAGCGCCTGCCCGCCGGCCCGCCGTGGCAGGCGATGGCGCGGGGCGCGGCGGCACCGGGAAGAGCAATGCCGACGCGACGCGCCGTGCGCTGTCGCCGGAGGATTTCATCGCCGCCACGCTGGAACTGGTCGACGCGCACGGCGTCGACGCCGTCTCGATGCGGCGCGTCGCGGAACACCTGGGCGTGAGTCCGATGGCGGCCTACCGGCATTTCCGCGACAAGGAAGAACTGCTGGTGCGCGCGCTCGATGCGTTCGCCGGCCGCGCGGAACTGCTCCCGCTGGACTCGCTTGCGTGGGACGACTGGGTCCGCGCGGTGGCGCGCACGATGCACGAGGCACTGGCCGCGCACCCGGGATGGATCCCGCTGCTGGGCTCGCTGCGACTGGGCCAGCACGCTGCCGCCGCGACGCGCGCCTTCGTCGAACGCCTGGTCGCCGAGGGCTTCACGCCCGAGCGCGCGTTGCGCGCCTGGTTCGCCGTGAACCAGGTCGTGATCGGCGCGGTGTGCATGGGCGGGCCGCTGCTCCCGCCTCCGGCAGATGCGCCGGCGCCGAGCGCGGCCGGTCCGCGCGGCGCCGGACCCGTGGCGCACGAGATGGCCGCGGAACTGCGCGCGATCGGCCCGGTAGCGCAGCTGGATATCGGGCTGGAGTTCATCCTCGAGGCGCTGGAGGCGGAGAGAACCCCGGACGGAAGGCGATTTCCCTGAGGCACAGATCGCTCGAGGAGAGCAGCTCGGTCACCTCCGTCGTGGGTACGCGGCGCCATTCCCTTGAAAATACGGGTTTTGACAGCAACGCCGATGCGGGTCAGCGCACCACCGTGGCGTC
>DAORUQ010000237.1:0-1461 GCA_035433265.1 Pseudomonadales bacterium
CGTGAGCTCGATCGCGGCGGCCGGGCTCTACAAGGGCACCTTCACCGAGGACATGTTCGAGGAGGCGACCGGCCTCGACAATCCCTACTACCGCACCAAGCACGATGCCGAAGGGCTGGTGCGGCGCGAGAAGGGCATCCCGTGGCGCATCTACCGCCCCGGCGTCGTCGTCGGCCATTCCGCCAGCGGCGAAATGGACAAGATCGACGGACCCTATTACTTCTTCCCGGCGATCCGCCAGGTCAGCAACGCCCTGCCCGCCTGGCTGCGCGCGATCATGGTGCAGGGTGGCACCATCAACATCGTGCCGGTGGATTTCGTGGTCGACGCCATGGACTACCTGATGCACGCGCGCGGCCAGGACGGGCAGACCTTCTTCCTGACCGATCCGAAGGGCATAACCACCGGCGACCTGGTCCGCGTGCTGCTGCAGGCCGCGCGCGGGCCCAGGCTCAGCGTCGTGAGCGGCGGTGGCCTGGAGAAGCTGCTCGGGCAGGTGCCGGTGGGACGACTGCCCGGCGTGGTGCCGCTGGGCAGGGCGCTGGGCGCGGTGATGGAAAAGTACGGCATCCCCGAGGAATCGCTGAAGTTCGTCGGCTATCCGACGCGCTTCGACTCGACCAAGACACGCAAGCTCCTCGCCCGCGGCGGCATCGAGTGCCCGCCCTTCGAATCCTACGCCGACGTGATCTGGGAGTACTGGGAAGAGCACCTGGCGCCCGAGGCGAGGCCGCGCCGCGGCCGTTCGCCGTCCTGGGTGCGCCGGCTGGAGCGGGCGCTGGGACGCAGTGATCCGCGCCGGCTGGCGCGCGCGGTCAAGGGCAAGGTCGTGGTGGTCACGGGTGCGAGCTCCGGCATCGGGCGCGACTGCGCGCTGAAGCTGGCCGCGGCCGGGGCCATCGTGGTGCTGGCGGCGCGCACCCCGGAAAAGCTGGACGAAACCATTCGCGACATCCACGAGCTGGGCGGCGAGGGCTACGCCTGTCCCTGCGACATCGCCGACATGACCGACTGCGACCGCTTCGTGGCCAGCGTGCTGGAGCAGCACGGCCGGGTCGACATCCTGATCAACAACGCGGGGCGCTCGATCCGCCGCTCGGTGCAGCATTCCTTCGACCGCTTCCACGACTACGAGCGCACGATGCAGCTCAACTACTTCGGTGCACTGCGCCTGATCATGGGTTTCGCGCCCGGCATGCTCGAGCGCGAGAGCGGCCATATCGTCAACATTTCCTCGATCGGCGTGCTCGCGAGCCCGCCGCGCTTCTCGGCCTACGTGGCATCGAAGGCCGCGCTGGATGCGTTCTCTTGGTGCGCGGCCTCGGAATTCGCCGACCGCAACGTGCGCTTCACCACCATCAACATGCCGCTGGTGCGCACGCCGATGATCGCGCCGACCCGGCTCTACGACGCCTTCCCCACCCTCTCGCCCGAGCAGGCCGCGAACCTGGTCATGAAGGC
>DAORUQ010000237.1:1561-4217 GCA_035433265.1 Pseudomonadales bacterium
TGTAGGTCGGGCTTCAGCCCGACAAGGGTTCTAACCCGCCACGCCTAGGGCGTACCCGTCGGCATGAATGCCGACCCACATGAATGCCGACCCGCGTGCGGTCAATTGAGCTCGGGATCTTTCCAGTACTTGGTGCCCTGGATGGTGGCCTGCAGCGCCAGGCCGGATTCGGTCAACTGGTAGACGCGGATGCCGTCGAGCAGCAGTTCGCCGCCCACCGCATCACCCTGCCCGCCCGACTTGGCTGCCGCATCGGCCTGGGCGCCCACGTTGAGGCCCTGCTCGATGAAGCGCTCCATGATGTGGCGTTTCTCGAACACGTAGACTGCGCGGAAGTCCTTCACGCCGACGCCGAGGCCGCCGCCGAGCGAGCCCATTTTCATGTAGGTGTGCGCGCCGCTCACGTTGTCGACCACCACGCCGTAGCCCTGCCCCACCGAGGGGAAGATCAGGTAGGCATTCCAGTTCGAGAACACCGCGTATCCGGGTGCTTGGGCGATCTGCTGCTGCACGGAAGGATTGATCTTGTAGAGATCCGTGAGCACTTCCTTGCGCATGTTCTCGATGTGGCGTTGCTTGTCCTCCTTCGTCTGCCCGGCGGCGACGCAGCCGCCCAGGATGACCGCAACAGCAAGGAGGATCGTCGCTGCTCTCATGGAATGCTCCTGAAGTATGTAAAACCGGCGCCATTGTAGACCGATTGCGGCGATCGAGGAATGTGTGGCAATGACAGGCGCGGGGCCGCTGCATTAGACTCGCCTCCCATTTTGTCGATCGAAGCACCGGCCGACGCGCCATTGCGCACGGCCGGCAACAGCCGGAGGTATCCCATGGCATTGATCAGCATGCGCCAGTTGCTGGACCACGCCGCCGAGCACGACTACGGCGTGCCGGCGTTCAACGTGAACAACCTCGAACAGATGCGCGCCATCATGGAGGCCGCCGACGAGAGCTGCAGCCCGGTGATCGTGCAGGCCTCGGCCGGCGCGCGCAAATACGCCGGTGCCAACTTCCTGCGCCACCTGATCCTTGCGGCGATCGAGGAATTCCCGCACATCCCGGTCGTGATGCACCAGGACCACGGCGTCTCGCCAGCCGTGTGCCAGCGTTCGATCCAGCTCGGCTTCAGCTCGGTGATGATGGACGGCTCGCTCGGCGAGGACGGCAAGACCCCGACCGATTACGACTACAACGTGCGCGTGACGCGTGAGACGGTCGCGATGGCGCATGCCTGCGGCGTGTCGGTGGAGGGCGAGATCGGCTGCCTCGGCTCGCTGGAGACCGGCACCGCGGGCGAGGAAGACGGCATCGGCGCCGAAGGCATACTGAGCCACGACCAGATGCTCACCGATCCCGAGGAGGCCGCGCGCTTCGTGAAGGACACCGGCGTGGACGCGCTGGCGATCGCCATCGGCACCAGCCACGGCGCCTACAAGTTCTCGCGCAAGCCCACCGGCGACATCCTCGCGATCGGTCGCATCAAGGAAATCCACGCGCGCATCCCCAACACGCACCTGGTGATGCACGGCTCCTCCTCGGTGCCGCAGGACTGGCTCGCGATCATCAACGAGTTCGGCGGCGAGATTCCCGAGACCTACGGCGTGCCGCTGGAGGAAATCCAGGAGGGCATCCGCAACGGCGTGCGCAAGGTGAACATCGACACCGATCTGCGACTCGCCTCGACCGGCGCGATCCGCCGTTTCATGGCGAAGAACCCCTCGGAGTTCGACCCGCGCAAGTACCTGAAGGAAACGGTCACGGCGATGAAGGCGATCTGCAGGGAACGCTACGAGGCCTTCGGCACCGCGGGCCAGGCCGACAGGATCAGGCCGCTGTCGCTGGAAGCGATGTATGTCCGCTACGCCCGCGGCGAACTGAACCAGAAGGTCAGCTGAGAGCCCGTGACCGGCAGTCCCTTCGCCCGAAGTCGCATTGCCGCGCGCAGCTTCGACCCCGAGGCCGTGCGCGCCGCGATGCGGCCGCTGGAGTTCTCCGGGCTGAGCGTCGTTTCCGGCGCCGAGCAGGACTATTTCGCCTTCTACGGTATCGACCTCGCGCATCGCGTGCCGGGTGTCACCCATCACTTCGGGCGACTCGCGGCGAACGGTTTCGAGATCGCCTGCCATTTCTACGAGCTCACCGCCGCACGTGGCACCTGCGTCCTGCTGCATGGCTACTTCGATCACGCGGGGCTCTATGGCAGCCTGATCGAGCACTGTCTGCGTCAAGGCCACAGCGTGCTGATCTGGGACCTGCCCGGCCACGGGCTGTCGAACGGTCCGCAGGCCAGCATCCACGACTTCGAGGACTACACGGACGTGCTCGCACTGGTGCTCGAGCACCATCGCGAGCGCCTGCCGGGACCGCTGTACGCCATCGGCCAGAGCACCGGCGGTGCGGTGCTGATGAGCTGGGCCTTCCGCAAGTGCCGTTCCGCGGCCGAGTGCCCGTTCGCGCGCATCGCGCTGCTGGCACCGCTGGTGCGGCCCGCGCGCTGGCGCCACGTGAACCTGCTGTACACCCTGCTGCGCCCGTTCCGCTCCGGCGTGCGGCGCAAGTTCATGCCGAACTCCGGCGACACCGAATTCCTCGCCTTCGTGCGCAACGATCCGCTGCAGAGCACGATCCTGCCGGTGCAGTGGGTCGGCGCGATGCG
>DAORUQ010000238.1:0-4209 GCA_035433265.1 Pseudomonadales bacterium
ACGCAACCCGCAGAGCTCGGACGTCAGGCGGCGAAGAGCAAGGCGACACAGGACAAGATCATCAATGCCGTCATCGCGCTGATCCGCGAAGGCGGTTTTGCCGCGGCGAGTTCCACGCGCATCGCGCGCAAGGCGGGAGTGTCCTGGGGCGCGGTGCAGCACCACTTCGGCGGCAAGCACGAGATCCTCGAGCAGGTGCTGGCGCGCTCGCACGAGAAATTCGATGCGTCGATGTCTGGCGAGGAGTTCACGCGCGGCGCGCTGGAAAAGCGCGTGGAGCGGTTCATCAACGCGGCGTGGGAGCATTACCGCGGCGATGAGTACATGGCGACGCTGGAAATCCTGCTGGCCAGCCGTGCCGAGGGCGGCGATGGCGCCAGCATCAAGCTGAACCACCACTCGCACCTCGCGTTGTGGCGGCGCATCTTCCATGACTGCCCGCTCACGGATCGCGCCATGCAGGAGGCGATCTACACCGTGCACTGCATGCTCACGGGCTACGTCATCGAGGTGGTGCTGGAGCCCGAATTCTTCGATGTGAAGCGCTACCTGCAGCGCCTGCGCCGCATCCTGCTGGCGATGCTCACCGAGAGCTGAGTGACACGCGCGATCAGGAGACCGGCGGAGTGAATACATGAGCGAGACCGATAGATCACGCCGTCGCGTGCTGGCCGGCCTGGGGCTCGCGGGACTTGCGGCCAGCGTGGGCTGCGAACCGCGCCAGCCCGCCGCCAGCGCCGAGGTGCGCGCCTGGGACCACAGCGCCGACGTGGTGATCGCCGGCTCCGGGGCCGCTGCCATCAGCGCCGCCATCGAGGCGCGCGCGGCGGGCGCCGAGGTGCTGGTGCTCGAGCGCCTGCCGAAGCTCGGTGGCTCGTCGGCGATGTCGGGCGGGGTGTGCTACCTCGGCGGCGGCACGCCGCTGCAGAAGGCGCTCGGCTTCGAGGACAGCGCGGAGGCGATGCACGATTTCATCGTCGCCGCGGGCGGCCTGCATCCGCGGCTCGACAAGATCGCGCTCTACTGCGAGGCAAGCCTCGAGCACTTCCAGTGGATGGTCGACCACGGCGTTCGCTACATCGAGAAGTTCAGCCAGGAGAAGGAGCTGCCCTACGACGACTCCTCGCTGTATTACTCCGGCTGCGAGCTGGCGCACCCGTGGCGCGACATCGCGCGTCCGGCTCCGCGCGGGCACGTGCCGGCGGTGATGGGGCACACCGGCGGGCGCGCGATGATGGAAGCGCTGCTCGCGGCGGCGCAGGCTGCCGGCGTGAAAATGATGACCGGCGTGTCCTGCGAGCGGCTGGTGCGCGAGAGCGACGGACGTGTGACAGGCATCCAGTTCACCGAAAACGGGGCCACGAGATCGGCGCGGGCGCGCCGCGGCGTGGTCCTTGCCTGCGGCGGTTTCATCCACAACCGCGAGATGGTGCGCCGCTACGCGCCGGAGCTCTACGAGTGCTCCACGCCGTGGGCGAACGCGGGCGATCTCGGCATCGGCATCCAGATGGGCATGGGCGTGGGCGCGGCGGCGGTGCGCATGCACCAGGGCTTTGCGATCCTGCCGGTCTACCCGCCCGAGCGCGTGATCAAGGGCATCGTGGTCAACGCGCGCGCGCAGCGCTTCATTGCCGAGGATTCGTACTACGCGTGCATCGGCCACGAGACCGCCTACACACAGCACGGCAAGGCCTTCCTCGTGACCGACGCCGACTGCAGCTACGATCCGGGCGATTTCCGCATGCCGCTGCTCGCCGAGGCCGCGAGCATCGGGGAGCTCGAGTCCAAGGGCGGTTTCGTCCCCGGCACGCTGGCGCACACGGTCGCGACGTACAACGCGGCCGCGGCGCGCGGCGAGGATCCGCTGCTGCACAAGCACCCGAAGTTCCTCGCGCCGCTGGCGAAGGCGCCGTTGCGTCTCTACGAGCTCGACGTCACGCGCGCGTTCTGCTGTTCGCACACCTTCGGCGGGCTGGAGACCACGGTGGATTCGCAGGTGCTCGATGCCTTCGGCGGCGTGATCCCCGGCTTGTATGCCGCCGGGCGCACCACCGCCGGCCTGCCCACCGCGCCGTATATCGCCAGCGGCATATCGGTTGGCGACTGCACGTTCTTCGGACGGCGCGCGGGCCGCCATGCGGCCAGGGAGACGGCGTGATGAACGGGGTGCGTCTCGCGGGCGTCGCGCTGGCGCTGCTGAGCGCCCTGGCGCTGGCGGATATGCCCGCGGGCGACGCCGAACGCGGGCGCGTGGTGTTCGGTTCCTGCCGCACCTGTCACTGGCCCGAACAGGGCGCCGGCCACCAGAACGGCCCTGCGCTGTGGAACATTTTCGGTCGCAAGGCCGGCACGCAGGAAGGCTTCGGCTACTACTCGCAGGCGCTGAAGGATTCCGGCCTCGTCTGGACGCCGGAGTATCTCGACGCCTGGCTCGCGAATCCGGCGACCTTCATCCCGGGCACCACGATGATGACGCCCGGGGTGCCCGATGCGCAGCGCCGCGCCGATCTGATCGCCTACCTGCAGCGCTTTCGCGAGTAGCGCCGGCTCCCGTGGGTTCGGCTTCAACCGGACAATTGTCCGGCTGAATGCGGACCTATGCGGGGTTTTTGTGAGCGAAATCCGCGACGCTGAACTTCATGATGTGCTCGAGCCACCACGGCGGCGCCTTCGACATCAGCGTGTTCACGTCCCAGTAGTCGCGCCACAGCCGGATCATGCCGTCCTCGACTTCCATCACCGAGACGAAGGGCAGGGCGACCACCTCGCCGGTGTGGAAATGCCAGGTCTCGGTGTGCTCGGTGATCACGGCACTGCCCTCGGAGACCATGCGGTGGATCTGGTGCGTGAAGCGCTCCACCGGCTCGTGCCCGATGCGCAGGCGCATCGCCACGGCCTGTGGCCCGGTCGCCGCGGAATCCGGCACCGGGACGTCGGCGTAGACGCCGTCGGTGGCGAAATAGCGCCCGACCGCGTCGTAGTCGCGCGCGACGTAGACATCGTTCCAGAAACGCGTGACGAGATCCTTGTTGGCGGCCTGCTGTGACATGCGGTGTCTGCCCGGGGACTGTTCGTGCGGCGAGAGTAGGGTGGGGCGGCCGCACGGCGCAAGTTACCGAACGGCAAGCCGCGCTGAGCGCTTTGGTCAGCCGTCGCGCGGCGCAGCGGTCACTGATCCGCGCCCCGCGCCGCCCTATACTCGCTGCGCCACTGAAGCCACCCCGCACGGAGAACCCTCATGAAACTCGGACTGCAACTCGGATACTGGCAAAAGCACCCCACGCCGCGGTTCATCGAACTGGCGCAGGTGGCCGAGAGCCTGGGCTTCGATTCCGTGTGGACCGCGGAGGCCTACGGGTCGGACTGCTTCACGCCGCTGGCGGCGATCGCGGCCTCGACGAAGCGCATCCGGCTCGGCACCGGCGTGATGCAGATTTCCGCGCGCACGCCGACCTGTGCCGCGATGACCGCGCTCACGTTGGACCACATCTCCAACGGGCGGCTGATCCTCGGTGTCGGGGTGTCGGGACCGCAGGTCGTGGAGGGCTGGTACGGGCAGCCGTTCACGAAGCCGCTGGAGCGCACGCGCGAGTGGATCCAGATCTTCCGCCAGGCGATCGCGCGCGAGCAGCCGCTCGAGTTCCACGGCGAGCAGTACAACCTGCCGTGCAAGAACGGCATGGGGCTCGGCAAGCCGCTGAAGAGCATTACCCATCCGCTGCGCAAGCGCATTCCCGTGGTGCTCGGCGCCGAGGGCCCGAAGAACGTCGCGCTCGCGGCCGAGGCCTTCGACGGGTGGCTGCCGATCTTCTGCTCGCCGTACAAGATGGACATCTTCGCCGACAGCCTGCAGGCGGCAGGTCCGGATTTCGAGATCGCCGCGATGGTGAACCTCGCGATCAACGACGACCTGCAGCAGGCACTGGTGCCGGGCAAGTGGACCATGGCGCTGTATCTCGGCGGCATGGGCGCCAAGGGCATGAACTTCCACAAGAACCTGCTGGGGCGCATGGGCTACGCCGACGACGCGCAGAAGATCCAGGACCTGTTCCTCTCGGGACGCCAGCAGGAAGCGGTCGATGCGGTCCCCGATGCGCTGGTCGACGAGATCTCGCTGCTCGGCCCCCATGGACGCATTCGCGAGCGCCTGCAGGACTGGAAGAAGACGCGCGTGAGCTCGCTGCTGATCGGGCACAGCGGGGACTTCGA
>DAORUQ010000239.1:0-4176 GCA_035433265.1 Pseudomonadales bacterium
TCGACCCTTCCAGTGGGCCGCCATCCCTGTGGGTCGCCATTCATGGCGACGACAGCACCCGGGCCGGCACCTGTCGGCATGAATGCCGACCCACAGGCACTTGAGCCAGCAGCATACGCCAAGCACCTGCGGGTCGCCATTCATGGCGACAGCAGCACCTGGGCTGGCACCAGTCGGCATGAATGCCGAGCCGCAGCGATGCCGGCCTACGTGTCCGCGCTGAACCAGATATCGCCGTAACAGGCCGCCGCGCCTGCGCCGGTGTTGTCGGTGTCGGTCATGATGGCGACCGCATCGGCGGTACCGGGTTCCTCGCCGAAGATCCGGCGGTAATCGGCGCGCACGTCGCGACTCTCGCTCTGCCACTTCCCGGTACCGTCGCGGCCCGAGCGCACCGCGACCATCCGCGCGTTCGCGGTGAAGGCGTTTGGCCAGACCGCGCCTTCGGGCTCGCGACTGGACCAGACATAGTTGATCGCACGCGTGCGCCAGAAAGCCGGGCCGCCCGAAAACACCACGTAGACGCGCGCGGGGTAATCATCACCGGCGCGCGTGCGCTCGTCGCCGGCGTGCAGGCCGGCATCGACCTTCCACGACCAGTGAATCCATGGCGTGGCGCCGAGGTCCACCTCGCGCTCGCGGAACAGGCCGGAGCCCGCATCGCGGCTGCGCGCGCAGAGCGCCTGCACCCCGCCCTCCTCCCGCACGGTGTACTCGGTCTCGCCACGGAATGACTTGCGCTGCCAGCCCGACAGATCCCCGGCCGAGAAGCGGCCGATGTCGATGCGCGCCGCGCCGCCGACGGCCAGCGGCACGACCAGCAGCAGGATCCACGGCAGGCGCACACGCACCCCCGTGCTCAGGCGCCCGCCGGCCGAAGGCCATCGCGCCTCTCGGCCCCGGGAGTCGGTGCGGCAGGGCATGAACGCGTGGCGACTGTTCGCGCACCATCATGGCGCCGGCAGTGGCAGGCCGGCCCGGTGACCATTGCCAGCGCCCCGGGCATCGTCAGGGCTTGCGCGGCTTGCGTGGCTTGGCGGCGAAATCCCGCGGCTTGGGAGCAAAATCCCGCGCCCCCGGACCCGCGGCTCCCGCTGCCGGCTTGCGGCGCAGTGGCGCGTCGCCGGTGCGCTCGGCGCGCGGCGCCGCCCGTGGCGGGCGGTAGTCATCGCCCCGCGGCGGTCGTTGCGCATCGTGGCGCGGCGGGCGCGAATCGCTGCGGAATCCCTCGCCGCGCTCGCTCTTCGACGGGCGCGCGCGCTCGCGCGGCTTGCCCGGCGGCGGCACGTCGTCAGCGCCCGCGCGGCGGATCTCCAGCGGCTGATGCATCACGCGCGTCTTGCGCAACACCCCGAGCACGTCGGCCGGCAGGTCGGCGGGCAGGCCCACCACGCTGAACTCGTCATAGATCTCGATGCGCCCGATGCAGTGGCTCGGCAGCCCCGCTTCGTTGGCAATGGCGCCGACGATTTCGCGTGGCGACACATCGTGCATGCGACCCACCTCGATGCGAAACGGCACCAACTCGCCGCCGGGCTCGATCTGCGGCGGGCGCTCCCGCCGCGGTTCGCGCGGTTCCCGGAATTCGCGCGGTGCACGGGAATCGCGGGAGTCACGCGAGTCGCGGAAATCCCGCGGTGCGCGCGCGTCGCGCGCATCGCGCTCGCCGCGATCGGGCGCCGGCGCGAAACCTTCGGCCATGTCGCGGGCCTCGAAACGCAGCGGCTTGGCGCGCTGCGCCATGTAGGCCAGCGCCGCCGCGACGCGCGACAGATCGCCGTCGTGCTCGTTGCCAAGCTGATCGACCACATCGGCGAAGAAATCCAGCGGCTCGTTCTCCATCACCTCGGCGACCTGCTTGCGGAACTGCGCCACGCGCCGCCCGGCCACCGCCTCGCGGCTCGGCAGGCTGAGCGGCTCGATGGGCGCGCGCGTCACGCGCTCGATGGTGCGCAGCATGCGGATCTCGCGTGGCGCGACGAACAGGATCGCGGTGCCCTGGCGTCCAGCTCGGCCGGTACGACCAATGCGGTGCACGTAGGCCTCGGTGTCGTAGGGGATGTCGAAGTTGATCACGTGGCTGATGCGCGCCACGTCGATACCGCGTGCCGCCACGTCGGTGGCGACCACGATGTCGAGCGCACCGCTCTTGAGCTGCTCGATCACGCGCTCGCGCATCTGCTGGTTCATGTCGCCGTTGAGCGCCGCGGCCGCATAGCCGCGCGCCTCGAGGCGTTCGGCAATCTCGGCGGTGGCCGTCTTGGTGCGCACGAACACGATCGCGGCGTCGAGATCCTCGTCGACCTCGAGCATGCGCGTCAGCGCGTCGATCTTGTTGGTGCCGCTGACCTGCCAGTACAGCTGGCGGATCGACTCCACGGTGCGCGTGCTCGCCTTGATCTTCACCTCGCGCGGCTCGCGCATGTGGGTGCGCGCCACGCGCCGGATCTGCTCGGCCATCGTGGCCGAGAACAGCGCGGTCTGGCGCTCCGCCGGCGTGTGCTCGAGGATCCACTCGACGTCGTCGATGAAGCCCATGCGCAGCATCTCGTCGGCCTCGTCGAGCACCAGTGCCTGCAGCGCGTCGAGCTCGAGGCTCTTGCGCTCGAGGTGATCCATCACGCGGCCCGGGGTGCCCACGATCACGTGCACCCCGCGGCGCAGCTGCTTCAACTGCATGAACATGCTCTGCCCACCGTAGATCGGCAGCACGTGGAAACCGGGCAGGTGCTTGGCGTACTTCTGGAAGGCCTCGGCGACCTGGATCGCGAGCTCGCGCGTCGGCGTCAGCACCAGGATCTGCGGCTCGAGTCGCTTCAGGTCCAGGCGCTGCAGCAGCGGCAGTGCGAAAGCCGCCGTCTTGCCGGTGCCGGTCTGCGCTTCGCCCAGCAGATCGAGGCCTTCGAGCAGCGGCGGGATGCAGGCCTGCTGGATCGGCGACGGGGTTTCATAACCCACGTCGGCGAGCGCTTGCAACAGGGGTGCGGAAAGGTTCAGCTCGCTGAAAGAGCCAATGGAATCGGACATGGAGTAGCTACCGGAAATGCCGGACCTGAGCGGCGACATGCCAGATGGCCCGGGAGGCGCCAGTATGAACCAGTCAGGGTGTTTTGCCGACCGCCGCGGTGCCGACATACTGCCGCTTTATGAAACTCCTGTCAGGTTGCTCCGTGCGGCCCCGGCGGCGGGTTACCATCACGCAGCCCTCGAACAACACGATACCGGGAACCGCCATGAGCACGACGAGTCCGTCCGCCCCGCAATCCAGCCCCGGCGAAGTCGCCGGCTGGCCCATGCTGAAGATCCGCTACCGCACCGACGCGGCAGCTATCGCCGCGCTGCTGCCGCCCGGCATCGCGCCCGGCAGGGAGCCGATGGTCACGCTCACCGTTTACAACGTGCCGATCGGGGGCGAGCCCGAGTACGGGGTGGTGATCAACGTAGACGCCGATTACAACGGCATCGCCGGCGAGTACACGCTGGCGCTCGGCATCGACCAGGAGGCGCCGCTGTTTATCTGCCAGGAACTTTGGGGGCAGCCCAAATACCCGGTGAAGGTGCAGTACTTCCGGCTCGGCAACCACATCGAGGCGAAGGTGGTCCACCAGGGCTGCACGTTCATCGAGTTCCAGGGCGAGGTGAGCGGCACGCTGCCCAACCCCGCCGACCATGAGCAGAACGAGTGGTGGGTGAAGTCGGTGCGCGGCGTGGATCCCGCGAAGTGCCAGTACGATTTCCCGCCGCACGTGGTGCACGTCTGGAGCAAGTACGGCACCGCGTACCTGCAGGAATTGAAGGGCACGGTTACGCTGCGCGAGAGCGCCTGGGACCCGATCGCCACGCTGCTCCCCCTGCGCGAGCAGGTCAGCGCACGACTGTGGACGCCGGTGTTCAAGGACCGCAGCATCAAGCTCGCCGGCCCGCTGGATCCAGAGGGCTACTGGCCCTTCGCCGATACCATCAGCGGCACGCGCTGGCCGGGCACCTCGGGCGGGCCTAAAAAGTAGGTCGGGCGCCAGCCCGACCAGCAAGGAATGTAGGCCGGGCTTCAGCCCGGGAAGGGTTCGGCAAAGCCGAACCCGCCATGCCCGGCCTCACCGCAACAGTCGGCATGAATGCCGACCTACACGGGCCGGTACACCCACGCATGTTTCGGCGCGTGCTCGGCGCTGCCGT
>DAORUQ010000240.1:0-4174 GCA_035433265.1 Pseudomonadales bacterium
CGAAGGTCTTCCACGGCAGCCCGAGCAGGCGCGCCGCGGGCCAGGCCAGCAGGCCGCAACCGGCGAGCACCAGCACGGCGCCGGCGGCGAGCGGCAGGTCCTCGGCCGGTGTGAACGTCCGCCCCGCGAGCGCCGCGAACACCAGTGCCGGCACGAAAATGTCCATGTTCAGACGGTTCGCGACCGCCATCTCGGGATCGTGGCGGCGTCCGTACCAGTAGCCGAGGGCAACGATCGCGAAGATCGGGAACAGGATCGCGGTAATGCGCAGGATCATCGGGACAATCCGGAAATGGGCCGCCGGCAGCATATGCGGGGGCTCGGCCAAACACCACGCCTGCGGTCTATAATGCCGGCCCTGCAAGCCTGCGCCACCCACCCGTACAGGAACGAACGATGATCATCAAGCCCAAGGTCCGCGGATTCATGTGCATCACGGCCCATCCGACCGGTTGCGCGGCCAGCGTCGCCGAGCAGATCGCGTACGTGCGTGGCCATGGCCCCGTTGCGAACGGGCCGAAGCGCGTGCTCGTGATCGGCGCCTCGACGGGTTATGGCCTGGCCTCGCGCATCACCGCGGCCTTCGGTTGCGGTGCGTCCACGATCGGCATCTTCTTCGAGAAGGAAGGCGCGGACGGCAAGTGCGGCACCGCGGGCTGGTACAACTCGGCGGCGTTTCATCGCGAGGCAGAGGCCGCGGGGCTGCCGGCGTGGAGTATCAACGGCGATGCGTTTTCCACCGCGATCAAGGACCGGACCATCGCGCTGATCAGGGAGCAACTGGGGCAGGTCGACCTGGTGGTCTACAGCCTGGCCGCGCCGCGGCGCACTCATCCGGTGAGCGGCGTGACGCACAAGTCCACGCTCAAGCCCATCGGCAAGCGCGTCGAGGAGCGTACGCTCGACACCGACAAGCGCGAGATCAAGCATGTCGCGATGGACGCGGCGAGCGAGGAGGAAATCGCCGACACCGTCGCGGTGATGGGCGGCGAGGACTGGGAGATGTGGATCGATGCGCTGTCCGCCGCGGGGGTGCTCGCACCGGGTGCGCGCACCACCGCCTACACCTACCTCGGGGATCGCATCACCTGGGACATCTACTGGGACGGCACCATCGGCGCGGCGAAGAAGGACCTCGACCGCACCGCGGTGCGGCTGAACGGGAAGCTCGCGCCGCTCGGCGGCAAGGCCTATGTCTCGGTGCTGAAAGCCGTGGTCACGCAGGCGAGCTCCGCGATCCCGATCATGCCGCTCTACCTCGCGCTGCTGTTCAAGGTGATGAAGGCGCGCGGCACGCACGAGGGTTGCATCGAGCAGGTCGACGGGCTGTTCCGCGGCGGGCTGCTGGCCGAGAACCCCGTGCTCGACGAGGCCGGGCGCCTGCGCATGGACGGCAAGGAACTCGTCCCGGAGGTGCAGCGCGAGGTCGAGCAGTTGTGGCCCCGCGTCGAGACCGGCAACATCGACGAGCTCACGGATTTCGCCGGCTACCAGCAGGAGTTCCTGCGCCTGTTCGGTTTCGGCTTCCCGGGCGTGGATTACGACGCCGAGGTCGACCCGGTGGTGCCGATCGCGAACCTCGTCGCATGATCACCCTCGAGCCCGGCAGGACCAGCGAGCTCTCGGCGCGCGTGCGCCGCATCGTCGCGCCGAACCCGAGCGTGATGACGGGGCCAGGCACCAACACCTACCTGGTCGGCCGCGAGCAGGTCGCGGTGATCGACCCGGGGCCGGAGGAGGGCTCGCACATCGAGGCGATCCTGGCCGAGGGAGCGGGCCGCATCCGCTGGATCCTGGTCACGCACACCCACGAGGACCATTCGCCGGCCGCGGCGGCGCTCGCGCGCGAGACCGGCGCCGAGCTGCGGGGGCAGGTCGCACCCGAGGACGAGTTGTACCAGGACCGGACGTTCAGGCCCGACGTGCCGTTCTCCGACGGCGCCGAGCTGGCCACGCCCGAGTTCCGGCTGCGCGCGATACACACGCCCGGGCACGCGGCGAATCACTACTGCGTGCTGCTCGAGGAAGAGGGCATGCTGATGACGGGCGATCACATCATGAACGGCTCGACCGTGGTGATCATCCCGCCGGGCGGCGACATGAAGGATTATCTCGACTCGCTCGAAAAGCTGAAGACGTACCCGCTGCAGCACCTGGCGCCGGGGCACGGCGAACTGATGTCCGGGCCGGTGGCGGTGATCGACGGCATCGTCGCGCACCGTCTGCAGCGCGAGGCCAAGGTGGTGCGCGCGCTGGCGGCGACGGGCGGCGGCACGCTGGACGAACTGGTGCTGTCGGCCTACGACGATGTGCCCGCGGCGCTGCACATGATGGCGAAGTATTCGTTGTGGGCGCACCTGATCAAGCTCGTGCGCGAGGGGCGGGCCGTCGACCGCGCGGGGCACTGGGCGCCCGGCTGATCGCGCTTCCAGCGCCTACGGCCCCGCCTCGGGCGCGTTCCCGATCTCCTGCTCGAGTTGCTGCAATGCGACGGATCCGGGCACGACCGTGCGTGCACGTGCCAGCAATTGCCGCGCATACCCCGTGTCGCCGCGCTGCAGCGCGCTTCGTGCCAGAGCGGTGTAAGCCGTGACGATGCGCTCCAGGCCCCGTCGTGCCTCGGCGTTCTGCGCATCGATCGCCAGCACGGCGCTGTAGTTCGCCGCGGCGCTGTCGGCAAACGGCTCCGAGAGGCGAAGGGCCGCGAGCGCGGCATCGCCGCGTTGCAGCAGGTAGCTCACCTGGGTTGCGAGCCGCGCGCTGGCCACGGGCGCTTCGTCCCGCTCGGGTGCGGTGGCGGCCCCGATTCGCGCATCGACCACGGGTGTCTCGGGCGCAGGCAGTGCGCCGGCCGGCGCGGGGGCTGCCGGTGCCGGTTCCGTAGCGGGCGTGACAGTCGCGGGGGCCAGGGCCGGCTCGCCGGCGGGCAGCGGCGGTGTCGCCGCCTGCCGTGTCTCGTTTGCCTCGACCGGGGCGGCGAGCGCAACGGGCGCCGGCTGGATGCGCGCGGCCACCGGTGCCGGCGGGCGGATCGCCCTGCTGATGGGCTCGTGGAACGCCGCCGACACGGCGGCCAAGGCCGCGGCGAGCAGTGCCGTCATGACGGCACCCCGCGTGAGCCGCCGGCGGGGTTCCGCCACCGCGGTGGGCGCCGGTGCCGATTCCGGTGCCGGCGCCGGTTCCGTGCTGCAGGGCGATGCGCAGTCCGCGCGATCGGTGGTGATCGCAGGCTCCAGTTCAAGCCCGACGGCGCGCAGGCGCGCGACCAGGCGCGCGGCCGAGTCGTGATCGGTGGCCGCCGCCGGCGCCGCGCGCGCGCGCTGCTCCGGCGCGAGCAGCTGTTCCGCGCAGGCTGTCTCCAGCAGCGCCTGCTCGCCGGGCTCCAGCGCCAGCGCGCCACAGTGCCGCGCGAGCGCGCGCTCGAGCAAGCGCGCCACGGGCGCCTCCGCCGGCGCACCCGCGCGCGCGATGTCGGCGCAAATGCCTTCGATGATCACGTTCTCCTGTGCCTTCACGGCGCGCAGCAGCTGGATCGTGCGCGCATGGCGCTGCTCGTCGTTGGCAAGGCACGCCGCGTCGAACAGCGCGTTGTAGAAGCTGGCGAACGTCGCGTGCAGCTGCGCATGCGTTTCGCTGTCCGCCCGAGTACGCTCTGGCGCCGGCGCCGTGACGGCGGCGGGCGGTCGCAGGGGAACGATTCGGCGCGATCGTGTGTGCATGGGATATATAAAGCAATAATCGGGCTCATCATGAAAATATATTGAGTTTCAACAAGATGAAATCGAAGGCTTTAATTTATGCGCGCAGGTTGTCAAATATTTCGACACGCCGGGTGGCGGCGTGGCAGCAGGGGTGGCGCGCGGCGACTATGCTGCCTGTAGCCCGCGGCAGTGCCTGAGGGGGGGCATTGGCGCCCGTCACCGCCTGCGCGCCCCGAGCGAAACAACGGATGGAAGCAAACCATGGAAGTCACCAACCTCGAATCGATTCCCGGCAAGACCATCGTGCGCCACCTCGGGCTGGTGCAGGGCTCGACGGTGCGCGCCAAGCACGCCGGGCGCGACATCCTCGCGGGACTGAAGAACATCGTCGGCGGCGAGCTGAAGGCCTACACCGAGCTGCTGGTGGAGTCGCGCAAGGAGGCGGTGGCGCGCATGGTGCAGCAGGCCGAGGC
>DAORUQ010000241.1:0-4165 GCA_035433265.1 Pseudomonadales bacterium
CCTGCACCGCTGGCCGCAGCAATTCGTCGCCCAGGAACGGCTGACACCCTCGCGCCTGCCGGTATTCGGCGGCGAGGCCATGGTGTCGCGCCCGGCACTGCTGCGCACCTTCGCCGTGGCAGCCGAGGCCTCGTACCGGGTGCTCCCCGGGGGGCTCACGCGGGTGGGCGCGAGCGAAAATGCATCGATGATTTCCAACCAGGTCGGCGCGCTGAGCAAGGACACCTGGGTGCTGGCCACGGAGCCGGACACGCAGGCGCTGCCCGCGCCGCCGGCGCCGCGCGACGGCGCACGGGTACTCGAGAACACCACGCTGCCGAGCCGCGTGGTCGAGAACCTCTACTGGATGGGACGCTATGCCGAGCGCGCCGAGAACGGCCTGCGCCTGATGCGCACCGTGTTCCTCCAGCTCAACAGCGCCAGCGCGATGCCGCCGCAGGCGCGACGGATCCTGCTGCAGGCCGTGACCCGGCTCACGAGCACCTATCCGGGCTTCTTCGCCACGCCGGAGCTGCTGGAGCGGCCGGAACCCGAGCTGCTCGCGGTCACCGTGGACCGCGAGCGCGCCGGCAGCATCGGCAGCTGCATCCACGCGCTGCTGGCGAGCGCCGAGGAAACCAAGGAACTGCTGTCGGCGGACACGCAACGCACGATCAACGACATCAGGGACCACACCGAGCAGCTCGAGCGCACCCTCGCCGGCGCCCTGCTCTCGGCGCCGGAAGAGGCGCTCGACCCGCTCGTCTCGAGCCTGCTGTCGTTCTCGGGCATCGTGCACGAGAGCATGATCCGCGGCCTGGGCTGGCGCTTCATCGACATGGGCCGGCGCCTGGAGCGGGCCGTCCAGACGATCAACCTCTCGCGCGCGATCCTGATCGAGCAGCTCGAGGAATCCGACGAAGCGGCTGTGCTCGAATCGCTGCTGCTGACCATCGAGGCGCTGATCTCCTATCGCCGGCGCTACCGCGCGTCGCTGAACGTGCGCGACGTGCTGGAGCTCACCCTGATCGACACCACCAATCCGCGCTCGATCCTCTACCAGATCGAGCGCCTGCAGCAGCACATCGCCGAGCTGCCGGGCAGCGTGTCGCGCCAGCTCGAGCTCGAGGGCGAGCAGCGCCACCTGCTCGAGGCGGTGAGCCGCATCCGCCTGAGCGAGCTCGCGGCGCTCGCCGAAGCGGATGCGTCCAGCCACACCCGCGCCGAGCTGGACCAGTTGTTCAGCCGCGTGAACCACCTGCTGCGCGAGACCTCGGACCAGCTCACGGGCAAGTTCTTCGAGCACGCGCGCGGCGGCCAGCAGTTGATACGCCAGAACCGGGGATTCGAGTGATGCTCTACCGGGTCACGCACCGCACGCGCTACGACTACGAGGAGATCGTGGGCCAGTGCCACAACGTCGCCTTCATGATGCCGCGCAACACCTTGCGCCAGACCTGCCTGCAGGCCGACGTGCTCGTCGAGCCGCAGCCCGTGGCGCTCACCGAGCGGCGCGACTATTTCGGCAACCGGGTTTGTCACTTCGCCATCGAGGGCCCGCACCGCAGCCTGGAGGTCACGGCCCGTAGCCTGGTCGATGTGCGCGAGGGAGGCAGTGCCGGCTCGCAGCTCGATTTCGGCAATACCTGCGCCCAGGTGCTGGGCATGCTCACCGAGGACCGCGGCGGCGATACGCTGCTGGCGCGCGAATTCGTGCTGCCCTCGCCGCTGGTCGAGGACGGCGCGGAAATACGCGACTACGCGGGCCCTTTCTTCGCCGCCGACCGTCCGTTCCTGTCGGCCGTGAGGGCCCTGACGCAGTCGATCTTCCAGGAATTCCGCTACGACACCACGTTCAGCGATGTCAGCACGCCCGTTGGCGAGGTGCTGGAGCACCGCCGTGGCGTATGCCAGGACTTCGCCCACCTCGCGATCGCCTGCGTGCGCTCGATGGGCTTTGCCGCGCGCTATGTCTCGGGCTACCTCGAAACCCTGCCACCGCCGGGACGCGAGAAGCTCGTGGGCTCCGATGCCTCGCACGCCTGGTTCGCGGTGTACTCGCCCGGGGAGGGCTGGTTCGAATTCGACCCGACCAACGACCAGGTCGCCGGCCACCAGCACATCGTCACCGCGTGGGGACGCGATTACGCCGACGTCGCGCCGCTGCGCGGCGTGGTCTTCGGCGGCGGCGAGAAGCACCGGCTGCGGGTCAGCGTCGACGTCAGCCGCGTGTGAGCGGCGCCTTCAACCGCCCGGGGCGGGCGCGACGGCGCGCACGGCCCTGCGCCTGGGCTCGTGGCGGAACCAGGTCGCGGCGATCGCCTCGTGGATCCCGGCCATGCCGAGCTGCAGCGTGTCGATGTAGGCGTGCAGCGCGGCCTGGTCCAGCGCCTCGGGCTCGGCCTTTTCCAGCGCCAGATCGAGTTGCCGGACGATCTTCAGCGGCGCCTCGGCACGCGGCAGCTGCGCGATGCACTGCCCGGCCTGTCCCAGGCAGTGGCGCACCGCGCGCGGAAAATGCGGGTCCTGCAGCAGGAAGCGCAACACCATCGGGCGCTGCACCCGTACCTGCATCTCGCGGCGGTACATCTGGTAGCCCGTCAGCGATTTCAGCACGCTCATCCATTGCAGGTTGGCATAGGCGGCCAGCGCCTCGTCGCCCTCCATGCCGGGCAGCCCGGCCGAGCGCACGTCGATGATGCGCGTGGTCATGTCGGCTCGCTCGAGGTTGCGCCCGGCTTTCAGGAAGGCGTAGCCCGCATCGTGCGTCAGCGTGCCCGCGAGGATGCCGGTCAGCGTCTGCGCCCCGCGGATGATCCCGTGCAGGTAATCGAAGCGACGCTTCTGCACCAGCGCGTCAGCGGCGTGTTCCTGGCCGTACTGGTGCAGGCTGTTCAGCTGCTCCCAGGCCTCCTGCGGGATGATGTCGCGGATGGTGCGCGCGTTCTCGCGGGCGTATTGCAGCGAATTGATCATGGAGCCCGGGTTGCGCCGTTCGCTCACCAGGAACCCGGTCACGGCGCGCTCGTCGGAGCGACGGTGCAGATCGCGGAAGAGCTCCTCGCTGCCCATGATCTCGACTAGCTTGTCCCAGCCCGGGCGCACCGTGCGCGGCAGGTCGAGCATCACGTTCAGGTTCACGAGGACCAGGCGCGCGGTGTTCTCGGCGCGCTCGACGTAGCGCGCCATCCAGTAAATGCTCTCGGCAACGCGTGACAGCATGCTCAGTTGTCTCCCATGTCGACGATCCAGGTGTCCTTGCTGCCGCCGCCCTGCGAGGAGTTGACCACGGTGGAGCCCTTGCGCAAGGCCACGCGCGTAAGGCCGCCATTGGTCACGTGGATGTCCCTGCCCGAGAGTACAAACGGCCTGAGGTCCAGGTGTCGCGGCTCGACGTGCGAGTCGACCAGCGTCGGCGCGGTCGAGAGCGTGAGCATGGGCTGGGCGACGTAGTTGCGCGGATCCTTCGCGATGAGCTTCGCGAATTGCTCGCGCTCGCGCTTGCTCGCGTGCGGGCCGATCAGCATGCCGTAGCCGCCGGACTCGTTGGCCGGCTTGACCACCAGCTTGTCGAGGTTGGCGAGCACGTAGGCACGATCCGCGGCGTCCACGCACAGGTAGGTGGACACGTTGGGCAGGATCGCGTCCTCGCCGAGGTAGTAGCGGATCATCTTCGGCACGAAGGCGTAGACGACCTTGTCGTCGGCCACGCCGGCGCCCGGCGCGTTCGCCAGCGCGACCTTGCCCGCCTTCCAGGCGCGCAGCAGGCCGGGCACGCCCAGCATGGATTCGGGGTTGAACGCCTCGGGATCGAGGAACATGTCGTCGATGCGCCGATAGATCACGTCGACGCGCACCAGCCCCTCGACCGCGCGCATGTACACGCAATCGTCGTCGCCGACGACCAGGTCGCGGCCCTCGACCAGCTCCGCGCCCATCTGCTGCGCCAGGTAGGCGTGCTCGAAATAGGCCGAGTTGTAGATACCGGGCGTCAGCACCACGATCTGCGGTCGCGCGCGCTGGCGCGGTGACAGCGAGGCCAGCATGTCGTAGAGCTGCGAGGGATAGTCGTCGATCGGCAGGATGTTGTTGTCCTCGAACAGCTCCGGGAACACGCGCTTCATGACCTGGCGGTTCTCGAGCATGTAGGACACGCCCGACGGCACCCGCAGGTTGTCCTCCAGCA
>DAORUQ010000242.1:0-1334 GCA_035433265.1 Pseudomonadales bacterium
GGCGCAGCCCGGCGTCTTGCCCGGTGACAAGGACGTTGCGCGTGATCGATTCCATGGTCGTTTGCTGTGGCCCGGAGCGGAGCGCCCCGGGCGAGCGCGCGAGTCTAGCACGCACCCGGGGGCGCGCTTTGGCGGGCGCGGCGCCGGTGTGGTTAAATACGCCGCCTGCAAAGCTCCAAGCCCTTCAAGCGGAACACCGATGCGATTGCTCCATTCCCTGCTCGTCGTGATGCTGACCACCACCCTGGCCGGCTGCTCCATGTTCAGCAAGGAGGACGAGGTGCCGCCGGACCAGGGCGAGCGCGCACTCTACGACACGGCACGCAAGAACCTCGACAACAGCAACTTCGATCTCGCGATCAAGAACCTGCAGCTGCTCGAGGCCCGTTACCCCTTCGGCCCCTACGCCGAGCAGGCGCAGCTGGAGCTGATCTACGCGCACTACCGCAACTACGACCACGAGGAAGCCGTGGCCGCGGCCGACCGCTTCATCCGCCTGCACCCGCAGCACCCGAACGTCGACTACGCCTACTACATGAAGGGCCTGGCATCCTTCACCGAGGCCCAGGGACTGCTGGAACGTTTCCTGCCGACGGACATGACCAAGCGCGACCCCGGCCCGGCGCGGCAGTCCTTCGCCGATTTCGCGCAATTGCTGTCGCGCTTCCCGAATTCCGAGTACGCGGCCGACGCGCGCGCGCGCATGGTGCACCTGCGCAACCTGCTGGCACGCTACGAGATCAACGTGGCCAACTACTACTTCAAGCGTCGCGCCCATGTCGCCGCGCTGAACCGCGGACGCTACGTGGTGGAGAATTTCCAGGAGACACCGGCGGTGCCGGACGGCCTGGCGGTGATGGCGCAGGCCTATATCATCCTCGGCATGCCGGATCTCGCCGACAACGCGATCGCCACGCTGCGCCGCAACTACCCGCAGCATCCCTCGCTGGACGAAGCGGGCAACTTCCTCGCGCAGTACGTACCCGGCGAGGACGACCGCTCGTGGGCCAATGTGCTCACCTTCGGCCTGGTCGATCGCGCCGCCCCGCCCGTGTTCGACAACCGCGACCTGTTCGACAACGCACCGTAGGTCCGGATTCATCCGGACAATTGCCCTCCGTGGGTCCGGATTCATCCGGACAATTTGTGGGTTCGGCTTCAGCCGAACGATGTCCGGATAAATCCGGACCCACAGATCAATCCCCGGCCTGCCAGCCCGATGTCACCGGGTAGCGCCGGTCGCGCCCGAAGGCCTTGTGGGTGATGCGCGGACCGATGGGCGCCTGCCGGCGCTTGTACTCGTTCAGATCGACCATGCGCACCACGCGGCGCAC
>DAORUQ010000242.1:1434-4160 GCA_035433265.1 Pseudomonadales bacterium
ACCGCCATCTCGCTCTTGTTGCCCGTGGTGAGCACCAGGAAGCCCTTCTTGTTGGAGATCGCCATCAGCAGCACGCCGCGGCAGCGTGCCTGGATGTTCTGCTCGGTGGTGTCGACGGCGCGGCCCGCGAACTCCTCGTCCAGCGCGCCCATGAAGGCATCGAACATCGGCCCGATCGGGATGATCTTGAAGCCCACGCCCTGCGTCGCGGCCTGTGCCTGGGCATCCTCGATGCTCATCGCCGCGGTGTAGCGGAACGGCATCATCACCGCCTCGACGCGCTGCGGCCCCAGCGCATCCACCGCCACGGCCAGCGTGAGCGCCGAATCGATGCCGCCCGAGAGCCCCAGCACCACGCCCTTGAAGCGGTTCTTGTTCACGTAGTCGCGCACACCGGTGACCAGCGCCGCGTAGACCGTGGCGTGCAGGTTCGGCTCCGCGGCGACCGCGCCCGACAGCATCGCGACGTGCCCCCGGGCATCGCGCGTGATGCGCACCGGGTAGAGGCCTTCCTCGAAATGCGGCGCCAGCGCGGCCACCGTGCCGTCGCGCCCGATCGCCATCGAACCGCCGTCGAACACCAGCTCGTCCTGGCCGCCGACCTGGTTGACGTAGATCACGCCGACGCCGCCGGCGATGGCGCGACGCTCCACGATCTTGCGCCGCTCGAGATGCTTGCCCAGATGAAACGGCGAGGCGTTGATGTTCAGCACCAGCTCCGCGCCCGCGGCCACCGCGAGCGCCGTCGGGCGCTCGTGCCAGATGTCCTCGCACACCGACAGCGCGACGCGAAAGCCCTCGATCCCGAGCACGCAGGGCTGCTCGCCGGCCACGAAATAGCGCTTCTCGTCGAAGACCTGGTAATTCGGCAATTCCATCTTGGCGTACTCGGCGACGAGCTCGCCACCCTTGAGCAGGCCCGCGACGTTCTCGAGTCCGCGCTCGCTGCGCCGCGGATAACCGACCAGCACCCACGCGTCGGGCAGCTCGCGCCGCAGGCGCTCCAGCGCGCGCTCGACGCGCAGCGCGATGCTGGTGCGCAGCAGCAGGTCCTCGGGCGGGTAGCCGGTGAGCGCGAGCTCGGGGAACACCACCACCTGTGCCCCGTGCGCGGCCACCGCCTCGCGGCTGCGCGCGACGATCGCGGCAGCGTTGCCGTCGATGTCCCCGACCAGCGGGTTGACCTGCGCCATGACCACGATCAGCTGCGTCACGTTGAACTCTCGACTGCGATGGAACGGTGAGGCGGCATTGTCACGCAATCGGCCCGCCACAGGCAAAGCGGCACGGTGGATCCTGATCCTGTGGGTCTTCATTCTGTGGGTCCGAATTTATTCGGACAGGTGCCTTCCCCAGAGCACCTGTCAGCATGAATGCTGACCCACAGGGAGCTTGGGCCACTGCACATGTCCGGCTGAAGCCGGACCCGCACCTCCCTGTGGGTCCGAATTTATTCGGACAGGTGCCTTCCCCGAGGCACTTGTCAGCATGAATGCTGACCCACAGGGACTAGAATAACCACGAGGTGCTTCCACAAGGACAAACCCCATGCTGCTGTTCCGCCTGATACTGCTGTTCGCGATGGCGTTCATCGCCTGGCGCCTCTACCGCCTGGTGGTGGCGCCGCGCGTGCGTGCGAGCGAACAGCCACCGAAGCTCGACGGCGAAGACATGGTGGAGTGCGCGCTCTGCTCGGTGCACGTGCCGCGCGCCCAGGCAGTGAGCGAGGCCTCGCGCTGGTACTGCTGCGAGGAACACCGCCGCGAGCACACGGAAAGCAGTACCGGAACCTGAGCCGTGGCGACGAGCCTCCCCGTGACGCCCGACAGCGGCGATCCGCTGCTCAGGATCTACGCCTGGTACCGCTTCGCGCTGGCAATCCTGCTGCTGCTGGGCTATTTCGCGTTCAGCCTGGGGCGCACCGAAGCGGTGTTCCTGCCGCTGCTTTACCTGGGCACCGCCATTCCCTACGCGGTGCTCAACCTCGCGGTACTGATCGGCGTGCTGGTCCGCCCGCGCCACCCGCGACCGCGCCACCTGTTCCTGATCCTGGTGCTGGACATCGCGGCACTGGTGCTGATCACCCACGCCAGCGGCGGCATCAGCAGCGGTTTCGCGATCCTGCTGATGGTCACGGTTGCCGCCGCGGCGATCTTCGTGCCCGGGCAGATCGCCACGCTGGTCGCCGCGGTCGCCAGCCTCGCGGTGCTCGCGGACGCCACCGCGCTGGTGCTCATGCGCGACAACGAGCTGTCGACGCTGCTGCCCGCCGGCCTGCTCGGCATGCTGCTGTTCATCAGCTCGCTGCTGATGCAGCGGCTCGCGGCTCGCCTGCGCCTCAGCCAGCAGCTGGCGACGCAAAAGGCCGCGGAAGTCATCGAGCTGCAGCAGCTCAACCAGCTGATCGTGCAACGCATGCGCACCGGTATCATGTTCGTCGACGCGCAGGACCGCGTGCGCATCGCCAACGAATCGGCCGCGCTGCTGCTCGGCATCGACCGCCACGAGCTCGCCCAGGGCGGCGGCGTGCCGCTGCGGCTGCCGCGCGTGGTGCAGGACCTGCTGGAGCTGTGGCGCGCGAACCCGCAGCGCGCGGAAGCGCCGTTGCGCCTGCGCCAGAACGGACCGCTGGTGCAGCTCGCGTTCACACGGCTGCAGGGTCCCAGCGGCGACGGCACGCTGATCTTCGCCGAGGACTTCTCGCAGATCGCGCAGCAGGCGCAGCA
>DAORUQ010000243.1:0-4153 GCA_035433265.1 Pseudomonadales bacterium
CAGCGCGAAGTCACCGGGACGCTGCGCCAGCTCGCAAAACAGCGTGACGTGGCCCGGCGGCCAGTCGGGAAACGTGATGCCCGTCACCAGCTCGTCGGCTTCGAGC
The DNA here is from genome assembly GCA_035433265.1 of Pseudomonadales bacterium. GTDB lineage: Bacteria > Pseudomonadota > Gammaproteobacteria > Pseudomonadales > UBA5518 > UBA5518. The sequence goes on from DAORUQ010000243.1 coordinate 107, forward strand.
GTGGTCATGTAGGGGCCGAGATAGAACTCAGCGGCAGGGATCCGGCGCGTGCCGCGGGTCGAGCGCACCTCGATCGTCGCGCCCAGTGCGAGCGCGGCGGCGGGCAGCTCCGCCGCCGGCTCGCCGAGCGCGATCGAGCCGCCGACCGTGCCGCGGTTGCGCGTCTGGTGATGCCCGACGTGGCGCACGGCCTGCACCAGCACCGGGAGATCGCGCGCCAGCACCTCGTTGGCGATCAGCTCGCATTGCCGCGTGACCGACCCGATGCGCGTGCCGCCATCGGCACGACGGATGCCCTGCAGTTCCGCGATCCGGGTGATGTCGACGACCATGAATGGCTGGCTCATGCGCAGGTTGAGCAGCGGCATCAGCGTCTGCCCGCCGGCCAGCACGGTCGCGCCGCCGCCGGCTTGCGCGAGCACGGCGCAGGCTTCGTCGATGGTGGCCGGAGCCACATAGTCGAAGGGAGCGGGCTTCATTCCTTCGCGTCCTCTTTCGCGTTGGCGATCAGTCGCCGCAACAGGGCGTTGTCGAGCACGAGCACCGGCGCCGCCGCGCGCCGCCCGTATTCGAACGCGGCACCGGCCACCACGATCAGCAGCAGGCCGATGGACAGTCCGGCCCAGTCGGAGCCGGCAGCGCCCTGCCCGCGGCCGATGAGAAAGCCCACGAGCGCCGCGACAACCGTCGCCAGTATCCAGGCCACGGGCACCCCCCCCGCGGGTGCGACCGCGGGAGCCGTGGGCATCGCCGGTGCAGCGACCGGGGCGGCTTGCGGTGCCAGCGGCGGCACGGGTATCGCCTCGGCGCCGACGATCTCGCCGAATCGGCTGAAGAACTTGCCCGCCAGCTGCTTCGCGGTGGCATCGATGATCGGGCCACCGAGCTGGGCCATGCGCCCCCCGACCTGGGCCTGCACTTCATAGGGGATCAGCGTTGCGCCGGCCTGCTCGTTCAGCCGCACTTTCGCGCTGCCCTTGACCGAGCCGGCAATGCCGCCGTTGCCGTCCAGGATGAGCGTGTAGCCGTAGGGCGGATCGAGGTCAGCCAGCGATACCGCGCCCTTGAAGCGCGCGCCGATGGGGCCGACCTTCACCTCCACCGTCGCGGTGAAGCGATCGTGCGCCACCTTTTCCAGGCTCTGGCAGCCCGGGATGCTGGCGCGCAGGATCTCGGGGTCGTTCAGCGCTTCCCAGACTCGCGCGCGCGGGGCAGCAATGCGCTGCTCTCCAGTCATGTTCATATCGATCGATCCTCGGACAATTGAGAAGGCTCGCCCGTCACAAACGCGGGACTCCGCCCTGCTCGCCGGACTTGCGCGTGCCGAGCGATTCGCGGGCAGCGGCGCGGATGGCGGCTTGCAGGCTGTTCACCTGCGCGCGGCTCAGCATCGGGAAAGCCGGCATGCCGCGCGGCGCCAGGCTGCCATCGTGCAGCACGCTCCACAGGCTTTCCGCGGACAGGGCGAGTTGCGATTCCCGCAGGTCCGGCCCCGGCGATCCCGCGCCGACCAGGTCCGCGCCGTGGCAGGCGATGCACATGACCGACAGCGCGCGACCCTCGGCCACCGCCTTCTCGTCGAGCACCAGCGAGGGATCGTCCACGGCGTTCACGGTGAAATCACGCGGGGCGGACGGCGGCAGGCTCTCGCGGCCATCCAGTGCAAAGGTCAGCAGCCGACGGGGCTGCGCGCCATATTTCCAGCCGGCGTTGAGCACGCCGGACAGCGCCGCCGTCGTCCCGCCGTAGCCAACCAGCACCGAGACATATTGCGTGTCGCCGACCGCATAGCTGATCGGCGCGCCGACGATGCCGAGCCCCGCGTCGAAACGCCACAGCCGGCGGCCATCGGTGGCGTCATAGGCCGTGAACCAGCCATCGCCCGCGCCGTGGAAGACGAGGTTTCCGGCGGTGCTCAGCGTGCCGCCGTTCCAGATCGTCTCCAGCGGTGCCTTCCAGCGCGGGCGCTGCGCCACCGGATCCCAGGCCAGCACCGCTCCGGTCCCGTCCTCGGCATCGGCCTTGTGGTAATTCACCGTCATCCCGCCGAAGCTGAACTCGCCCGGCTTCACGTTGGTGGAATAGCGCGCACCGAGATGCATGTAGGGGATGTAGACCAGCCCGGTGAGCGGGTTGTACGACATGTCCTGCCAGTTGTGCGTGCCCAGCATGCTGGGCCACATGATCGTCTCGCCGGTTTCATAGCGGATGTCCGGCGCTTCCACCGGACGGCCCGTCGCGAGGTCGATGCGCTCGGCCCAGGTGACCTTGCCGGTCTTTTCCGCCGAGATCAGCTTGCCCGTCTCGCGATCGATGACATAGAAAAAGCCGTTGGTGGGTGCCTGCATCAGCACCTTGCGCGGGCGCCCGTCGATCGTCACCGTGGCGGTGATCATGTTGGCGGTGGCCTTGTAGTCCCAGGATTCGCCGGGATTGACCTGGTAGTGCCAGACATATTTGCCGGTATCGGCGTCGAGCGCGACGATCGAGGCGAGGAACAGGTTGTCGCCACCGCCGGGGCTGCGCACGCGCGGGTTGTAGGGGCCGCCGTTGCCGGTGCCGAGATAGATGCGGTTGAACTCCGGATCGAAGGTGATCCCGTTCCACACCGTGCCGCCGCCACCGCCGACTTTCCAGTATTCGCCGCCCCAGGTCTTCGCGGCCATTTCCATGGCCGCATCGCCCGCGTTGTCCTCGGGCTTGCCGGGGGTGGTATGGAAGCGCCAGAGCTGCTTGCCCGTGGACTGCTCATAGGCGGTGACAAAGCCGCGCTGGGCCGCATCCGCGCCGCCGTTGCCGATGATCACCTTGCCGTTGAAGGTGCGCGGCGCGCCCGTGATCGAATGGAAGGTGTTCGCAGGCAGGGTATCGACCGTCCACTGCGGCGTGCCGGTCTTCGCGTCGAGCGCCACCAGCCTGCCGTCGAGCGTGCCGATGAACACCCGGCCATTGTCGTAGGCAACGCCGCGATGCACCGGCATGCCCTGTCCCTGCTTGGCCGGCGCAACGCGCCAGATCTCGGGATCGTATTTCCACAGCAGCTTTCCGCTCGAGCCGTCGACGGCATAGACCCCCGAATAGCTACCGGAGAAATAGAGCACGCCGTCCACCGCCAGTGGGGTCGCCTCCAGCGTGACCTCGCCCGGAAGATCCAGCGACCAGGCGAGGCCCAGGCGCTCGATGTTACGGCTGCTGATGGCCTCGAGCCGGCTGTAGCCGCTTTCGTCCACCCCGCCGCCGTGGCTGGCCCAGTTCGCCGCGGCGCCGGCATTGGCCGGATACCCGTCTGGGGCCCCCGCGAGGACCGCAACAGTCAACCCTGCCAGGACGCCCGAGAGCAGCAGTGCGATCACTCTGTGCGGTTTCATGTCGGCTGTGCTCTCTTTTCGTTATGTCGGATGCAAACGGTTGCCCCGCGATTGTAGGAACCCTGCCCCCGGGTGTCACTCCTCTGACACGAATTTAATTGTGCGCGCCGGCGGCAGCGCGATCAGAAGCTGTAACGCACCGATGCCCCGTAGGTGCGGGGCGGGCCGTAGTTCGCGGCTGCCCAGCCCAGGGTGTCCGGCACGTTCAGTCCGCCGGTGACGTAGTCCTCGTCGGCCGCGTTGTTGACGAAGGCCGCGAGATCGAAACTCGAGCCCATGACCCCGAGCCAGTCGGCGCGGAAATTCCAGATCGCGTAGTCATCCACGACCGTCGACGCCAGGGCCGCGTCGAGGTTCGCCTTGCTCCAGCCGAGCGTGTCCCAGCGCCACGCGTCGGGGCTGGCCTCCGTATCGTCCTGCCAGTAGACGCTGCCCATCAGCGATACCTCGCCGAGCGACGCGTCCAGCGGCAGCGTGTACCTGAGCGAACTCGTGAGCGAGTGCTCCGCGATATAGACGAACGGCGATTCCGTGTAGTCGATGACCACCCCGGCCGCGATCTCGCGATCCCACTCCTTGTACTCGGCATCGATATAAGCGTAAGCGAACGTTATGCTCAGCGACTCGGTCGGGGCGATCAGCACGTCGAAATCGACACCCTGTATCTCGGCCTCGGCGG
>DAORUQ010000244.1:0-4087 GCA_035433265.1 Pseudomonadales bacterium
TCGAGCATCCGCGAGGGCGCCTACGCGCTGGGGGCCACGCGCTGGCAGATGGTGCGCGACCACATCATCCCGTATTCCACCGGCGGGATCCTGACCGGCGTGATCATCGGGCTGGCGCGCGCCATCGGCGAGACGGCACCGATCATCACGATCGGCGCGCTGACCTTCATCGCCTTCCTTCCCGAGCCGCCGATCAGCGCGCAGTTTCCCTTCGTATCCTTCGAGTGGCTGAAGTCGCCGTTCACGGTGATGCCGATCCAGATGTTCAACTGGATGTCGCGCCCCCAGGCCGCGTTCCAGGAAAACGCCGCGGCGGCCGGCGTGGTGCTGGTGGTGATGACGCTGGTGATGAACGGGGCCGCGATCTGGCTGCGCCTGCGCTACAGGAAACGCATCAAATGGTGAGCGAAATGAACGACGCGAGCATGGGCAGGAACATGAACATGACGGCGGGATCGCTTCCCCCGGGCGTGAGCACACCGGGGCAGAGCCTCAAGGCCGAGGCACGTGCGCTGGATTTTTACTACGGCGAGGTGCAGGCGCTGCGGAGCGTCACCATGCCGATCTGGGAACACAAGGTCACGGCGCTGATCGGTCCCTCGGGCTGCGGCAAGTCGACCTTCCTGCGCTGCTTCAACCGCATGCACGACCTCGGGGAGGTACGCAACCGTTATGGCGGCGAGATCGTGTTCCAGCCCGACGGAGTGAACATCCTGGCCAAGTCGGTGGACCCGATCGAGGTGCGCATGCGCATCGGGATGGTGTTCCAGAAGCCCAATCCCTTTCCGAAGTCCATCTTCGAAAACATTGCCTACGGGCTGCGGGTGCGCGGCGAGCGCAACCGGAGCGCGATGGCCGACAAGGTCGAGCAGGCGCTGAAGGATGCCTCGCTGTGGGAAGAGGTCAGCGACCGCCTGCAGGACCAGGCCTTCAACCTCTCGGGCGGGCAGCAGCAGCGATTGTGCATCGCGCGCGCGCTGGCCACGGCCCCCGAGCTGCTGCTGTTCGACGAGCCCACCTCGGCGCTCGATCCCAACGCCACCGCGAACATCGAGGACCTGATCAACCGCCTCAAGGACAAGGTCTCGATCCTGATCGTCACGCACAACATGCAGCAGGCCGCGCGCGTTTCCGACTATACCGCGTTCATGTACCTGGGCGAGCTGGTCGAGTTCGGCGACACCAACACGGTGTTCACCAACCCGAGGAGCAAGCAGACCGAAGACTACATCACCGGCCGCTTCGGCTGATCAGGGGAGGCTGGATCATGGTCATGGGCAAGGATGAAATCGGTCAGCACACGGTGCAGCAGTACAACGAGGACCTCGAGAACCTGCACCGGGGCGTGCTGGACATGGGGCAGCTGGTGCTGGCGCAACTCGACGACGGGATTGCCGCGCTGGAGGGCAACGACAAGGAGCTTGCCACGCGCGTGGTGCGCCGCGATGTGGAGGTCAACACGCTCGAGGTGCATCTCGACAAGGAATGCCAGCGCATCCTGGTGCGCCGCCAGCCCGCCGCCGGCGACCTGAGGCTGATATTCGCGGTCATCAAGACCGTGACGGACCTGGAGCGCATCGGTGACCAGGTCGGGCACGTGGCGCGCGCGGTTCTCGAATCCGACCTGAGCAGCCCCAACCGGCCGCATGCCGCGCTCGCGCACCTGGCGGGCATGGTACGCACGAACTGCGCCAGCGCCATGGATTCGTTTGCGCGCCTGGACGCGGCGATGGCGCTGGAGGTCGTGCAGGCCGACGTCGAGGTCAACCGCGAGTACCAGGGCAGCATGCGCCAGCTGCTGACCTACATCATGGAAGACCCGCGCATCACCTCCTCGGCGCTGCAGCTCGCGTGGACCGCGCGTGCGCTGGAGCGCATCGGGGATCACGCCAAGAACATCGCCGAGTACGTGATCTACATGGTCCACGGCGAAGACGTGCGCCACATCAGCGAAGAGGAGCGCCGCCAGCGCTTGGCGTCGGAAGCTCCATCGGTTTGAGGGCAGGGCGGCCCTGGTGCCGCCGGCGCTGCGCAGCGATGCGGCGAGGCGATCGGCCCCGCCGAGTTGTGCACAGATTCTGTGGATAAAACGGTGCAAAACTTGTCGGTGTCAGCCTCCGCAAGGCCATGCATGCGGGTCCGGATCGATCGATCAAAAAACGTACTAACAAGTAAAATCATATAAAACAATGTGTTGGATTGCATTCGTGAGATATCGCGCGCACTATGAACTGCAATATATTGTGCGCGCCGTATCGAGTGGCGCATGTTGATAAGGATCGTTGACGTAGCGCCCCCGCGACGGGAAGCCGGCGCCGTAGCGGGGCAGCTGAAGCGGTCGCGCCCGGTGTCAGCGCGTCCACAAATCGACACAGAAAAATTCAAATTTCCTTTTGACATCAAAGTTCAGATCTGTAGAATGCGCGTCTCGCCCAAGGGGGTGGTTAGCTCAGCTGGTAGAGCACCTGCCTTACAAGCAGGGGGTCAGCGGTTCGATCCCGTTACCACCCACCACGCGGCGAGCGAGTTCCAGGAGCGGTAGTTCAGTCGGTTAGAATACCGGCCTGTCACGCCGGGGGTCGCGGGTTCGAGTCCCGTCCGCTCCGCCATTACTCACGTCCAAGCCGCTGTCTTCAGCGGCTTTTTCGTTTCTGGTGTCAGCATACTTCCCAATTTGCGTGCCGACTTTAGTCGGAGACGGGAAGTACAGACTGGCAATACCCGGTATGCGCCCTCCGACGTCTACACTCGTCCCAATCTACTTGCGGGGTGAGGGGGGCGCCGGGGCCGTGGTCATCGCGCCGCGGCTGGTGAACGACGCAGACGCGGCGCGGCACAACTTCCGGCGGGGCGTGGCCGAACGCGCCGTGGTCAGCTGAGCGGCGGTCTCAGGAGGCCCCGTCCGCCCAGGCCAGCAAGCGCGCGAGAAAACGCTCGACGCCGCGATCGCAGGCGCGCTTGGCCGGATAGAACACGACCCCCATGACGCCGGCCGCGACCAGCGGGGGCGTTTCCCCGGGCAGACCCCGGCGCAGGAAATCGCCCAGCAGGGTCTCGATCGCGCCCAGCACGAACAGGCTCAGCAGCAGCATGGACCCGTACACGGCCGTGCGCCGGAACAGCCGCGCGGCGTCGATCGGGCCGCGGTGCAGCAGTCCCGCCACGAACGACAGCAGCAGGATCGGCAGCGGCGCGACCAGCAACCAGTCCTGGTATCGGCCGAGCCAGCAGAGCGCCGACTCGCCGGCCGGCGTGCACCCGGCGAGACGCCCGCCCCAGACCAGCAACTGCCAGGCCGCGGCCAGCGTTGCCGCCAGGACCCAGCCGCTCAGGAAGCACAGCGCCTGGCGCCGGCCGTCGGCGTCGAGCGCGCGCAGGTTGCGCGCTATCGTGGTCACGAGCACGATCATGCAGACCGCCAGCCACAGGTTCATCACCAGCAGCGCGCCGGGCACGGCTTCGATGCGCAGGGCCGTGGCCAGCGCGAGCAGGCCCGGTAAGGTGAACAGCAGGCCTGGCCGCGCCTCGGCAACGCGCCAGGCCGCCGCCAGCAGCAACAGCGCGGCGAGTGCGAGCTCGATGGGCAGGGCATCGACGGCCCGGGCCAGGCCGCTCCCCTCGTACAGCGTGAACAGCGTGGCCGACGCCAGCAGCCACGACGAGCCGGCGCGTGCCGGTGGCGGCGCGCGTCGCCACAGGAGCAGGCCCGCCACGGCGAGGGACAGCACCGTCGCGGTGATCGCGGCCGTGCGCGGGAGCGTCAACGCGACGCACGCGAACGACAGCTGGATGAGCGCCGCTTGCGCTGCGATGTGGGGCCGGGGCGACGCCGCGATACCGAGCACGCTGCGGACGAAGTGGATCGCCACGGCGCCCGCGAAGGTCCATCCGGCGATCCACAGCAGCCGCTCCAGCGCCGCCACCGCGTGGCCGGTGCCGCGCAGCAGCGCGACGTCCACCCCGTTGCGCTGCAACAGCACCACGGCCTGCAGGTAGCCGTCGAAGAGCGGGCTGCTCACCGCCGTGACCATCACGCCGTAGCCGCCCGCGAGCAGCGCGCAGAAGAGCGCGAGCCAGCGCGCGGGCG
>DAORUQ010000245.1:0-4073 GCA_035433265.1 Pseudomonadales bacterium
GTGGCTGATGAATGCGGGTCGCGGCAATTGTCCCGTACCTTAAAGCATTTGGGGATGCCGGCGTAGCGTCGCCGATGTGCGCCATTGCGCTGTCTGGCGGCGTCGCGGCCCGCTACTATGCGTGTTCCGACCCATCGACCCGTGCGCCGACCCCGATGCCCAGAGCCGCCCTGACCGTGTGTCGCCAGCTGTGCGCGGCCTTGCTGCTGTTGCTGCCATCCCTGCAGGGGCTCGCGCGCGAGCCCGTGGCGCCGGCGCGCGTGACGTGGCTGGTCGTGGTCGCCGTGTGCGTGATCGGCCTCATCGTGGCGACCCTGTACTGGTGGGATCGCCGCCCGCGCGTTGCCGCCGCCGCGCTGGTGCTGCTCGCCCTCGGCGCCGCGGGGCTGTTCGAGTGGCGATTCCGCGAGCAGCGCGCGAACGAGCAGCGACTGGAACTGCTCGAGCGCCTCGGCTCGCTGCGCAGCCGCCTCGAGAGCGTGATCGCGAAGAACCTCGCGCTGACCAACGGGCTGGCGGCATTCGTCGCGGCCAACCCCGACCTCGGCCAGGAGGAGTTCGACGCCTATGCGCGCAACGTCCTCGCGCGCGAGCCGTCGCTGCGCAACCTGGCCGCCGCGCCCGACCTGGTCGTGCGCTACGTCTATCCGCGCGAGGGCAACGAGGCGGTGCTCGGGCTCGATTACCGGGCCGATCCGGCGCAGCGCGAGGTTGCCGAGCGCGTGATGCGCAGCGGCGACCTGGTGGTGGCGGGGCCGGTGGAACTGGTGCAGGGCGGCACGGCATTCATCGGGCGCGCGCCGGTCTACATCGAGACGCCGGGCCAGCCGCGCGTGACCTGGGGGCTGGTGTCGGCGCCGATCGACGTGCACAAGGTGCTGCAGCAGGGCGGTCTCGCGGCGCCAATGCCCGAGGGCCTGCGGATCGCGATCCGCGGCAAGGACGGCAAGGGCGAGCGCGGCGAGGTGTTCCATGGCGATGCCAGCGTGTTCGATGCCCGGGATATCGTCACCACGCCGGTGCTGATCGGCGGCGGTTCGTGGCAGATCGGGGCCGTGCCCGGAACGGACCCGCGCACCGTCTACGGCGTGCGGGTGATCCGCCTCTGCGCGCTCGTGCTGCTCGCACTGCTGCTGCTCGCGTTGCAGGCCACCGCGCGGGCGCGCGCCAGGGAGCGCGATTACGCCCTGGCACTGGAGCGCCAGGCCAACTTCGATCCGCTCACCGGCCTGCCGAACCGCCCGCTGTTCCGCCAGCAGCTCGAGTCGGCGATCGCGCGCTCGGGCCGCACCGGTGCGCGCCACGCGCTGCTGTTCATCGATCTCGACGAGTTCAAGTCGGTGAACGACAACCTCGGGCACGACGCGGGCGACCAGCTGCTGATCGATGTCGGGCGCCGCATCTGCGGCTGCGTGCGCACCTCCGACACCGTGGCGCGCCTGAGCGGCGACGAGTTCACCGCCATCCTCTACGACATCGTGGCCGAGGAATCGATCTCGCGCGTGGCCGAGGCCATCGTCGAGGCATTGGGGCGGGCGTTTCGCATCGGCGAGCGCGAGGTGTTCTGCGGCGCGAGCGTCGGCGTGGCGATCTACCCGGACGACGCGAGCAGCGCCGACTCGCTCATGATCAAGGCCGACCAGGCCATGTACGCGGTGAAGCGCTCGGGGCGCAACGGGTGGTATTTCTACACGCGCGAGATGCAGGAGAAATCCGAGCGCCGCCACCGCCTCTACAACGAACTGGTCGGCGCGCTGGACGACGGGCGCATCGTGGCGCACCTGCAGCCGATCGTGAGCGTGCAGACCGGGCGGATCGTCAGCTGCGAGGCGCTGGCGCGCTGGCAGCGCGAGGACGGATCCTGGGTGTCGCCGGGCGAATTCGTGCCGGTCGCCGAGGAGTCGGGGCTGATCAACCGGGTGGACTTCGTCGTGATGCAGACCGCGATCGACGCGGTGCGCGCGATCAACGAGCAGCTCGGCACCGGCATCGGCCTGTCGGCCAACGTCTCGCCGCGCATCTTCGCGGCGCAGAACCAGCAGATCCAGCGCTGGATGGACACGGTCAAGGCGGCCGCACGCGAGCTCAGGCTCACGGTGGAAATCACCGAGCGGCTACTGTTCGACGATGCCGCCGAGGCGCACAAGGCGCTCAACGAGCTGGCGGCCAGCGGCGTCGGCATCTCGATCGACGATTTCGGCACCGGCAACGCCTCGCTGATACACCTGACGCGCTTCCCGGTGGGGATCATCAAGATCGACCGCTCGTTCACGCGCGCGATCGGCCTGGGTCGTGCCGAGGAGGCGCTGATCGAGACCATCCTCGTGATGGCGAAGCGGCTGGATCTGCGCGTCGTGGCCGAAGGCGTCGAGACCCGGGAGCAGTACGATTACCTGAGCGCCCGCGGCTGCGACTTCGTGCAGGGCCATTTCCTCGGCCGTCCGGTGGACGCGGCGCAATTCCTGGAAATGGCCCGCGCCGCCGGTACTCCGCGCGGCGGCTGAGCGATGCGGGGAGGAGCGATTCCATGAACGAGCGTTATCGCGTGGAGCACGACAGCCTGGGCGCGATCGAGGTGCCCGCCGACGCGCTATGGGGCGCGCAGACCGAGCGCTTGCGGCGCAATTTCCCGATCGGCACGCAACGCTTCGCGCCGCATTTCATCGCCGCCTTCGCGCTGGTGAAGAAGGCCTGCGCGCTGGCGAACGCGGAGCTCGGCGACCTCGACGCCGCGCGCGCGGCGCTCATTGCCGCGGCCTGCGACGAGATCATCGCGGGGCGCCTGGACGCCGAGTTTCCGCTGAGCGTGTGGCAGACCGGCAGCGGCACGCAGACCAACATGAACCTCAACGAGGTGATCGCCAACCGCGCGCACCAGCTCGGCGGCAGCGCGGGCCCCGCGCTGCATCCCAACGATCACGTGAACCGCGCGCAGTCCTCCAACGACGTCTTTCCCGCGGTGATGCACGTCGCCGCGGTGCAGCGCTGCGACGAGCGCCTGCTGCCGGCGCTGCACACGCTGCGGCGCGCGCTCGCCGGGCGCGCCGGGGCGTTCGCGGACCTGCTGAAGACGGGGCGCACGCACCTGATGGATGCCGCGCCGGTGACGCTGGGCCAGGAGTTCGGCGCCTACGCCGCGCAGCTCGGGTTCTGCATCGCGACGATCGCCGAGGCGCGCGAATCGCTGCTCGCGCTCGCGCTGGGCGCGACGGCGGTGGGCACCGGGCTCAATGCGCCGCCCGGCTGGCCGGCGCGCGTATGCGCGCGGCTGGCGCAGCTCGGCGGCGTGCCGTTTCGCCCGGCGGACAACCTGTTCATGGCGATCGCCGCGCACGAGCCGATGCTGAAGTTCAGCGCCGCGCTGCGACTGCTCGCCACGGCGCTGCTGAAGATCGCCAACGACATCCGCCTGCTCGCGAGCGGGCCGCGCTGCGGCCTGGCCGAGCTGCGCCTGCCGGCCAACGAGCCGGGCAGCTCGATCATGCCCGGCAAGGTGAATCCGACGCAGGCCGAGGCGCTCACGATGGTGGCGGTGCAGGTGCTAGGCAACGACGCGGCGGTCGCCATCGCCGCCAGCCAGGGCGTGCTCGAGCTGAACGTCTACAAACCGCTGATCATCCACAACGTGCTCGAGTCGGTCGAGCTGCTCGCCGATGCCTGCGAGAGCTTCGCGCTGCGTTGCGTGGACGGCATCGAGGCCGATCCCGCGCGCCTCGCGGCCTATGTCGAGGCGTCGCTGATGCTGGCGACCGCGCTGAACCCGCACATCGGCTACGAGGCGGCGGCACGCATCGCGCGCCACGCCCACGAGCACGGGCTGTCGCTGCGCGCGGCGGCGCTGGCGCTGGGGCTGGTCAGCGCCGAGGACTTCGACCGCTGGGTGCGCCCGGCGGACATGGTCTGATATCGTTCGCCAGCCCCGACACGCGCCGATGCGCTCCGCGAGGAAACCATGCAGCTGCAACTTGCCTTCGAACTGCGCTCGCCCGACTGCGGCGCGCCGCATCGCGAGCTCTACGCCGCGATGCTCGACATCTGCGCCTGGGCCGACGAGCTCGGCTTCGACGTGGTCA
>DAORUQ010000246.1:0-4048 GCA_035433265.1 Pseudomonadales bacterium
CGTAGGCATCCACCTCCGTGTTACCCGCCGTGGCGCGGCGCGTATCGATGGTCTCCAGCTGGTAGGCATACGCGTAGAACGACGCGGTGTAGCTGTAGTCGGCCAGGGCGCGCAGTTCGCCCCACGCCGTCTGCGCCAGCCGCGCATCCGCCATCAGGTTGAGGGTGTGCTCCGGCGCGTGGGGGAAGGAGCGGTTGTCGGCCACGTTGGTGATCGGCTGCCCGATCGCGGGCGCTTCCATGAACTCGTCCCACTCGGCGTCGAGGTAGCCGTAGCTCAGCTGCAGGCGCAGCGCATCCGTCGGCAGCCAGATGCCCTCGATCTCCACGCCCTGCGTGGTCGCCTGGCCGGCATTGCGCACGACCGATACACCGGGAAGGCCGGTGAACTGGTTCACGTGCATATCGTCTATCTCGTTGTGGAACGCGGCGGTGTTCAGTTGCAGCCGGCCATCTTCGGTGCTCATCTTGGCGCCGACCTCCCAGGTGGACTGCTGCTCGGGGTCGTAGGGTGTCACCGCCTCCACGGCATTGCCGGCCTCGCCCATGAAGCCGCCGCTCTTGAAGCCCTCGGCGTACTTGAGGTAGACGTTCAGTTGGTCGCTGAACCTGTAGGCCGCGCTTGCCATCGGCGTGGTGTCGGAAAACGACGCGTCGGCCTCGACCCGTGCTATGGGAGCCCCGGCCCCGGTGACGGTCTTGTAGCGCTCGGTGTCCTTGTCTTCATCCGTGTAGCGCAGTCCCGCCGTGAGCGTCAACGCGTCCGTGGCGCGGAAATCGAACTGCGCGTAGGCGGCCATCGCCTCGGCGCCGAAGCCGTACTGCGAGCTGTCCGTGCCGAAAAAGAAGACGTGCGGGTTGATCGTGTAGCCGTCGTCCTCGTAATAGTACAGGCCGAGGACGTAGTGCAGGCGTGATGTGCTGCCGATCCACTGCAGTTCCTGCGAGGTCTGGTCGTAGTCCGAGATGCGATTGGCCGTGGCGATGGTGAGCGGCACGCCGTCGAGGTCCACCGAATCGTCATTGCGCAGATCGCGATACGACGTGATCGACTTCAGGGTGTTGGTTTCGTTGATGTCCCAGCCGAGCGTCAGCGCGTGGCCTTTGAGCTCCAGCTGCTCGTAGCCGGGCCAGTTGGTCGCCGCCGAGTCTTCCCGGTCCCTGGATGCATACGCCGCGGCCGCGGTGAACAGCGCGTTGGACGGCGTCACGCTGTAGAGTTGGCTGTGGGGCGGCATCTGGTCGACATCCGTATAGTCAAACCGGTAATCCGCGACCACGCAGTCGCTGATGTCCAGCCCGAGCGCGAAACGCGCGCCGAAATTGTCACGGCTGTCGAGCTCGGTGCCCGGACTGCCGGACTCGAGATCCACCAGCCCGTCGCGGCTCTCCGAGCGCACGCCGAAGGACATGCGCGCGATGCCCACCTTGGGCAAATCCACCGAGAATTTTTCCACGTGATGGTCGTAGTTGCCCAGCTCGACCGTCGCGGAGCCGCCGAATTCGCCGCTGGGCTTGCGCGTGATCAGGTTGACCGCGCCCGCCATGGTGTTGCGCCCGTACAGGGTTCCCTGTGGCCCGCGCAGTACCTCGATGCGCTCGATATCCACCACGTCGAAGACCGAGCCCACTGCCTTGCCGAGATATACGCCGTCGAGGTACATCCCCGTGCTCGGCTCCCAGTACATCGCGGCGTTCACCGTGACGCCGCCGCGAATCGCCACCTGAGAAACAACGTTGCTGTTCGGATACCTGCTCACCATGAGGTTCGGCGCCAGCGCCTTGAGGTCGAGCACGTTGTCGATCCGGCGCCTCTCGATCTGTTCCGCGGAGATGGCGCTGATGGCGATGGGCACGTCCTGCAGACGCTCTTCGCGCCTCTGCGCGGTAACCAGGATCTCCTCGATTCCGGAAGCGCCATCGGCCCGCTGGGCTTGTGCGAGGCCCGGGAGCAGCGCGGCAACGGCGGCGCCGAGGACGATGCGGTTGCGGGGCTTGTCTTGCTTTGCGGAGCTGATTTTCATGATGTATCTCCCGTGGTTCCGATGGCAAGTCCGGCGATCGACGCCATCGTGTATCGATTTATTCCCCTGTCGGTGGGTACCAACGGTGCGCAAACACCCCTGTCGGACGCCCCGACGCAGGGAGAATAGTCGCGCGAGGCGCCGCGTCGAGCCGCAGTGCGCCTGTTGTCCCGAACTGATACCACTTTGGCCACAACCGAGTTGCCGCAGGGCTGAGCCCGTCTGCGGTCTTGAATATCTTGGTCGTCGATGCGCGACGAACGCAGCGGCTGTGCCGCGGCGCCACTCGTGCCTTTCACAGCACATGCCGGGAGAACGCGATATGAATTCCTCGAACATGCCACTGCAGGGGCTGCGGATCATCGAGAGCTCCCTGCTCGGGGCCGCGGCGATCACGACATCGCTCGCGGACCTCGGCGCGACCGTGATCAAGGTCGAATCGCCGGAGGGCGACTACATCCGCGAGATGACCTGGCCCATCATCGAGGGTGTCTCGCTGATGCACTACCACCTGAACCGGGGCAAGAAGAGCATCACGCTCGACCTGAAGACCGAGGCCGGCAAGGAGCTCTATCGCGAACTGGTGCGCGATGCCGATGTGGTGATCGAGGCCATGCGCCCCGGGGTGCTCGCCAAGCTGGGCCTGGGGTTCGAGGACCTGCGCAAGGTCAATCCGGCGATCGTCTTCTGCACGGTGTCGGGATACGGGATGACGGGTCCCTACAAGGACATGCCCTCGCACGGGATCGCCTACGACACCTGGTCGGGCGCGGTCACGCCCGCCTACGACGAGGAGGGCTTCTGTTACATACCCGAGCACGTCTCGATCGGCATCAACGCGGCGCCTCTGTTCGGCGGGCTCGCGGTGCTGGCCGGCGTGTTGCGCGCACGCGCCACCGGCGCCGGCTGCATGATGGAGCTGGGGCAGAGCGATGCGGCGGCGTTCTTCGACTGGTATCGCTGTGAGAGTCACCTGGCCTACGCACGTCCGCAGGACGTGGTCACCGGCAACAAGGCCGACGGCTACGTGCGGCGGCCCGTGGCGACGGCCGGCATGAAGGAGGGCGTGCGCTACCAGATATACGCCTCCAGCGACGGCCACGTGCTGTTCATGGCCTCGGAGCAGGCCTTCTGGAAGAACTTCTGCGAGGGGGTCGGGCGCGGCGACCTGTTCGAGAAGTGGCCGGGATCACGCTATGCCGACCACGCGCGCGGCAACCGCGAACTGCAGCGGGAACTGCGCGAGATATTCCGTTCGCGCACCTCGGCGCAGTGGATGGAGTTCAGCGCCCGCGCCAACACGCCGATCGCGCCGGTCAACACGCCGCAGAACATCGTCGACGACCCGCAGTTCAAGGCGCGCTTCGATCTGCTGCCGCACGAGACGCACGGTGCCGACATGCTGTCGTTTCCGGTGCACTTCGTGGGCGAGCAGCTGCTGCCGCCGGCACGCGCGCCGGTGGCCGGCGAACACACCGAGCAGGTGCTGCGCGAGGTGCTGGGCTGCGACGACGCCCGCGTGGCGGCGATCCGGGGTTCCGGCGCGCTGGGCGCCGCCGCGGCCAAGGACTAGGGGAATGCACCGGTGTCCTTTTGTGATACCGATTTGGCCTGTTAAGGCGTGCTGCCACGCTCGAAGCGGGCGCGCACATCGCTAGAATCCGAACAACGCACTGGGTTTTGCAGGGGACAGACGGACATGGAATTCGAATTTTCCGCCGAGGAACGTGAATTCATCCGCCAGGTCGACCAGTTCCTCAAAGAGAACGAGTCGCGCGACGTGATGGATGTGAGTCGCGAGAACATGGCGCAGGTCTGCGACACGCCCGAACGGCGCGCATTCATGAAGAAGATCGCCGAGCGCGGGTGGCTGGGCATCACGTGGCCCAGGGAGCATGGCGGGCAGGACGGCAGCGGCATCTACGAATACCTGCTCAACGAGATGCTCTCCGCCGTCGGCGCTCCCGGCATCGGCAAGGGTGTCGGCATCGTCGGCAAGACGCTGATCAACGTGGGATCGGAAAA
>DAORUQ010000247.1:0-4019 GCA_035433265.1 Pseudomonadales bacterium
CCGTGCCGATGCGCACCCTCTCCGCGACGATGCGCCGCGCGCAGGAAGGCGAAACTGACGCGCGCGCCGCGCTGGAGGGCACGCGCGAGATCGTGCACATGCAGCAGGCATTCAACACCATGATGGAAGTGCTGCGCAGCCGCGAGGAGGCGATCGCCGACGCGCGCGACCAGGCGCTGGCCCAGGAACGCGTCGCGCAGGAAGCCCGCGACGAGGCCCTCGAGCAGAAGAGCCTCGCGCAGGAGGCCCGCGACCAGGCGCTGGAACAGGGCAAGGCGCTGAAGATCGCGCGCGACCAGGCGCTGGAGTCGGCGCGCGCCAAGGGCGAGTTCGCCGCCACCGTGAGCCACGAGCTGCGCACGCCGCTGAACGGTGTGATCGGCATGCTCGACCTGATCGCCGACATGGACCTCAGCAACAAGCAGCTCGACTACGTGCAGACCGCGCGCAGCTCGGCCGACATGCTGCTGAACCTGATCAATGACATCCTCGCCTTCTCCAAGATCGACGCCGGCAAGACCACGCTGGAAGTCGTCGAGTTCGAGCTGCGCGACAAGCTCGAGGAAGTCCTCGCGCTGGTCACGCCGCAGGCACAGAACAAGGACCTCGAGCTCGCCTATGTCATCGACGGCAACATCCCGCCGAGCGTGCTGGGCGACGTGCACCACCTCGGGCAGGTGCTGCTGAACCTGCTCGGCAACGCGATCAAGTTCACCGAGACCGGATCGATCGGCGCCGTGGTGACGCTGGTCGAGGAAGACGGCGTGCACCTCAGGCTGCGCTTCGAGGTCAGCGACACCGGCGTGGGCATAGACCCCGCGGTGCAGAAGCAGATCTTCGAGGCTTTCTCGCAGGCCGACAGTTCCACCACGCGCCGTTACGGTGGTACCGGCCTGGGGCTGGCGATCTGCCGCGAACTGGTGCGCCTGATGGGTGGCGAGATCTCCGTCGACAGCATGCCCGGCAAGGGCAGCCGCTTCCATTTCGATCTGCCCTTCATCCGTTCACGCCAGGGCAGCTCGCAGGCGCGCGCGCTGCTGCCGCTCACGCGCGAGGCCGGCGTGCTGCTCTGCGACGACAACCCGCTGGTGCAGCGCTCGATGGCCAGCATGCTGGCGGGCGAGCGCGTGCAGCTCACGACGGTGGACTCCATAGCGGGGGCAACCGCGGCTCTTTCGGGCGCGCCCGCGCGCTTCGACGTCGCGATCATCGACGAGCGCATGGTCGACCCTGCAGCCCAGCCGTTCATCGACGCCCTCGGACGCGGGGCGCAGAACGTGGTGCGCCTGGGCGTGCGTCCGCGCGCCGACGGCTACTGGCTGCCGCGGCTGCCGATCGCGCAGGCGCTCGGCAAGCCGCTGCGCCGCTCCACGGTACTCGACTGCCTGCGCGCCCTGCTCGCCAACCAGGCGCCGGCACCACGCACCGTACCGCGCGCCGAGGGTGCCCGGACGCGCGACACCTTCCGCAACAGTCGCGTGCTCGTGGTCGAGGACAACCGCGCGAACCAGGAAGTGGCCATCGGCATGCTGCAGCGCCTGGGCTGCGAGATCGCGATCGCCAACGACGGCATCGAGGCGCTCGAGCGCCTCGAGCAGCAGGAATACGAACTGGTGCTGATGGACTGCCACATGCCGCGCATGGACGGCTTCGAGGCCACGCGGCGCATCCGCGAGATGAACGCGCCGTTCAGCAACGTGACCATCGTGGCGATGACCGCCAACGTGCAGAAGAGCGCGATGGACCATTGCCACGCCGTGGGCATGAACGACTACCTGTCCAAGCCGATCAAGCTCGGCGTGCTGCGCGACATGCTGAACCGCTGGCTCGCCGCCGACGAGGAGTCGGCGCTCGTCGACGACGGCGCCACGGCCCGCGCCGGCGCCGCGAACGTGGTGATCGACAAGGCCTATCTCGCGGAGCTTCGCGAGCAGATCGGCCCCGCGGTGGACCGCGTCACCACGGCCTTCCTGGAGGACCTGCCCGGCTACATCGCGCAGCTGCGCGAGGCCAGCGCCGCACAGGAGATGCCGGAGATCGTGCGCCTCGCGCACACGCTGAAGGGCGCGGCGACCAACACCGGCGCGAACCGCCTGGCGCACAAGGCGCAGCAGCTCGAGCAGGAGGCGCGCAGCGGCACGCGCAGCGCCTGCGAGAACCTGGTCTCGGCACTGGTCTACGAATCGAACCTGGTGCGCCACGTGCTCGAGGGCGACACCGCCCGCGGTGACGACAGCGCGCCCGTGCCCCTCGAGCGGCGCCGGCAGCAGGAGCGCCTGTTCCGCATCCTGGTGGTAGATGACGACCGCGGCGCGCGATTCGCGCTGCGCGAGACCCTGCTCGGCGAAGGCTACGAGGTCGTCGATGCGGGCAACGGCCAGCAGGCGGTGCAGATCTGCCGCCAGCAGGCCCCGGACCTGGTGATCCTCGACGGCGTGATGCCGGTGATGGACGGTTTCCAGTCCTGCGAGGTCATCCGCAGCCTGCCCGAATGCGCCACGATCCCGATCCTGATCGTCACCGGCCTGAACGACGACGCCTCGGTGGACAAGGCGTTCAGCGTCGGCGCCACCGACTACATCAGCAAGCCGATCAACTACGCCGTGCTGCGCCGGCGCATCGACCACATGCTGCAGGTGCACAGCGCGGAGAAGCGCGTGCACCAGCTCGCCTACATCGACTCCCTCACCGGTCGCCCGAACCGCACCAAGCTCAACGAGCACATGGACGCGCTGTTCTCCGACACCTCGCGCAAGGACAAGCAGTTCGCGCTGCTCTTCCTCGATCTCGACAACTTCAAGCTGGTGAACGACACGCTGGGCCACGAGGCCGGCGACCTGCTGCTGAAGTACGTCTCCGAGCGCCTCACCGGCTGCGTGCGCAAGGGCGACCTGGTCGCGCGCTTCGGCGGCGACGAATTCTGCATCGTGCTCGACGGCGTGCGCTCCTACGAGATGGTGCGCAACATCGCCGAGAAGATCCACGACCACCTGAAGCGGCCCTTCGTGTTCCTCGGGCGCGAGATGCTGCTCAGCATGAGTATCGGCATCGCGGTGTATCCCGAGCACGGCCAGGACGCGGTGTCGCTGCTGAAGGCGGCCGACATGGCGATGTACGACGCCAAGAAATCGCAGAAGGGATTCGGCTTCTACGAGTCGCACCTGGAGTCGGACAACCTCGAGCGGCTGGAACTGGAGAACGACCTGCGCAACGCCATCGCGCGCGACGAGCTGCTGCTCTATTACCAGCCGCAGGAGGATCTCTCGACCGGGCAGATCTTCGGGCTGGAAGCGCTGATCCGCTGGCAGCATCCGCGGCGCGGGCTGGTGAGCCCGGCGGAGTTCATCCATCTCGCCGAGGAGACGGGGCTGATCAACGACATCGGCCTCTGGGTGCTGTGCACGATATGCGAGCAGATCAACGCCTGGATGGACCGCGGCTTCGCCGCACCGCGGGTGGCGATCAACCTCTCGGCGCGCCAGCTCGCCAACCCGAACCTGGCCACGACCTTCCGCGAGGTCATCAGCGATTCGCGCCTGCCCGCCGACCTGATCGAGTTCGAGATCACCGAGAGCACCATCATGGAGCGCCCGGACGAGATGATCGACATGCTGAAGGAGCTCAAGGCGATGGGCACGCGCCTTGCCGTCGATGACTTCGGCACCGGCTACTCCTCGCTCAGTTACCTCAAGCGCTTCCCGCTCGACTACATCAAGATCGATCGCGCCTTCATCTCGGACGTGATGAGCAACCGCATCGATGCCGACATCGTGCGCACGATCATCGCGCTGGCGCAGGCGCTGGAAGTGAAGGTGATCGCCGAGGGCGTGGAAACCGCGCAGCAGCGCCAGTTCCTCAAGGAACACAACTGCCACTACGCGCAGGGCTACCTGCTGAGCAAGCCGGTGCCCGCTGCCGAGATCGAGCGGCGCTTCCTCAAGCGCGCCGACGCCTCCAACCTGGTGCCCTTCCCCAAGAGCTCGTAGGTCCGCACGTCACGCCCCTGTCGGCCCCATCAC
>DAORUQ010000248.1:0-3964 GCA_035433265.1 Pseudomonadales bacterium
GTGCAGGACCTCTCGACGCTGGGCCAGGTGCTGGCATCGCGCTTCGACTGGGAAGACGCGCTGATCCGTCGCCTGCACATGGCCGGACGCGCGGTCGCCTGATCTTGCGCCGCGCGATCGCGCTGGCCCTCTGCCTCGGGCTGGCCGCCTGCGGATCGCGCGATGCGCCGCTGGCGAGTCTCGAAGTCGCCGAGCCTGGCGCGTTCAGCGCCGCGCTCTCGCCCGATGGCCGCCAGGCCGTGATCGGCTCGCTGCGTCACGGCGGCAGCCTGTGGGAACTGGATACCGATCAACGCCGCTTCAACTGGAATCACCGCGCCGGCGAAAGCACGCCGATCACGGCCGTGGCCTTCGCGCCCGGAGGCGATGCGGTGATGACGGCCTCGCACGACACGCTGGTGCTGTGGGATACGGCCAGCGGCGGGGCGATCACGTACTTCACCGCGCCGGCCAAGGTGAACGCGATGGCGCTCGGACCCGGTGGACGGCTCGCCCTGCTGGGACTCAGCGACGATACCGCGGTGCTGTTCGATGCGCGCAAGGGCGGCATCAGGCGCGTGTTCGCCCACGAGGGACGGGTGCGCAGCGTGGCGCTGGACGCCGATGCCCGCCTGGCGCTCAGCGGCAGCGAGGACCGCAGCGCCCGATTGTGGGATGTGGCGAGTGGCGCGCAGTTGCAGCGCTGGCAGCACGATGCCGACGTGCGCCTGGTCGCGCTGGCGCCTGACGGCGCGCGCGCGCTCAGTGTCAGCAAATACGACCGCGCGGTGGTGTGGGATACATCATCGGGGCGCGAGCTCGGCGCGCTGCCGGCGTTTCGCGCGCGCGTCACGCGCGGTGAGACCTGGACCGCCGCGGCGTTCTCCGCCGACGGCGCACGGCTGCTCACCGGCACGACCGACCGGCGGGTCCAGTTATGGGACCTGCCTGCGCTCGAGCGGCGGGCGCAGTGGGAGATGCCCCGCAGGGCAGAGTGGAAACGCTCAGGCGCCTACATACTGGCGGTAGGCTTCGGCGCCGCGGAGGGCGCCTGCCTGAGCGTGTCGGCGGACGGATTCGTGCACCGCCTGCGCCTTACTCCGTAGCGGCTTCGGTCGCTTCCTTGGGCTCGATCGACAGCAGTTCCACTTCGAACTTCAGCGCCGAGTTCGGTCCGATCTGGTTGCCCGCGCCGCCGGGGCCGTAAGCCAGGCCCGAGGGGATGTAGAGTTCCCACTTCGAGCCAACCGGCATCAGTTGCAGCGCCTCGACCCAGCCCGGGATCACGCCGCCGACCGGGAAGGTCACCGGCTCGCCGCGCTTGTAGGAGCTGTCGAACTCGGTGCCGTCGATCAGCGTGCCGCGATAGTGCACCTTGACCACATCCTCGGCGCCCGGCTTCGGACCTTCGCCGGCGGTGACGATCCGGTACTGCAGACCGCTTTCCGTGGTTACCACGCCTTCCTTGGTGGCGTTGTCTTTCAGGAAGGCCTCGCCCTCGGCGAGGTTCTTGTCGGCAGCGGCCTTCTGTTCGGCCTGCATGCGCTCGGAGTGCGTCTTCTGCAACTGTTGCATGCCGGCGGCCACTTCCTCGTCCGTCAGGGCCAGCTTGTCGGCGGTGAAACCCTCGAGCACGCCTTTGGCCAGCGCGTCGGCATCGACCTGCAGCTTGTCGTTGCGGAACTGGCGGCCCATCGAGGCACCGAGGCTGTAACCCATGCGCTGGGCATCGGTGCTGATCGCGGCGCCGCCATCGGCGTTGGCGGCATCCTCGGGCGCCTTGGATTCATTGCAGCCCGCGAGCGCGAGCAGCGACACGCAGAATGCCACGGGCAGGGAAACGGAACGGTTCATCTGGAGTCCTCGGGGGGGAATGACGCGCGCATGCGCGGGAGCGCCGCATCATACATGAGGCCCCGCGCGCTTGGATATGCGCCGCCCGGGCTCAGTAATCGAACACCAGCGCGGCCAGCCGCGCGCCCGCGATCGCTGCCTGCGCAGGGGCCGTGCCGCTGCCCTCGAGGCATGCGGCGAGCGATTGCGCGGCGCATGTGCGCGCGGGCCCCGCGCGCAGCGACGATGCTCCGTCCGCCAGCAGCCTGGCCTGGCGGCGCTCGGCCGCGAGCTCCGCCTGCATCAGGCGATCGGCGCCGACGGCAAGCGCGGGGGAGCCGAGCGCATCGGCGGCGCGACGAATTGCGCGCCGCGCCGCGCGCAGCGGACGCACCAGGTGACGGTCGAGCGGTTCGAGGCGCGCGATCGCCTGGCGCAACGCCGCGCCCCGCACGCAGTCGCCGCCCTGCGCGCGCCAGGCGCAGTACAGCAACAACATCACGTTCGCGCCGTGCTCGTCCTGGAGCGCCACGCAGCACTGCGCCACGCCCGGACGGGCGTAGCGTGCGAGCGCGAACTCCCAGAATTCCTCCGTGCCCATGATCCCTCCGTCCATGCAAACGGATTCTCGCCGAACGGCGCATGCGGTGTCGCGCTTGAAACGCGTCACGGCAATCCCCATCTTCCCAGCAGATGATTCCCGGGTGCTATGATTCGCGCACAGCCCCGACACCACCCGCAACGCACCCGGAGAAACCGATGAGCGAGCATATCGTCCATGTCACCGACGCCTCCTTCGAGGAGGAAGTCCTGAAGTCCAAGCTTCCCGTCCTCGTGGACTACTGGGCCGAGTGGTGCGGACCGTGCAAGATGATCGCGCCGGTGCTCGACGAGATCGCGCGCGAATACGCCGGCCGGCTGAAAGTCTGCAAGATGGACGTGGACGCCAACGGCGAGACGCCGGCGCGCTTTGCGATCCGCGGCATCCCGACGCTGATGATCTTCATGAACGGCAACGCCGAGGCGACCAAGGTGGGTGCGGTATCGCGTTCGCAACTCGCCTCGTTCATCGACTCGGCCATCGCCTGAGTCCCGATCGTGCGTGCGCGGGCCGGTCGAGGGCCCGCGCCACGCGACGCCCGGGGTGCTGGACTGGCGCCGGGAACGCGTGCTACATTTGCCCCCGTTCAAATGCAACCAGCCCGTCCAGTCACTCCTGATCTGCCGCTCCAACCCCTGTTTCCGCGTCTGGATCTGCGCTTCTCGGCGTGACTCGCTGGCATCTCCGCGTGCCGCCTTCCGGTAACGCACAAATCCATTCTTCCCATCCAACACACCACACCAACACACATGAACCTGACCGAACTCAAAGAAAAGCCCATCAATGAACTCGTCGAAATGGCCGAGGCCATGGGCATCGAGAACGTCGCCCGCTCGCGCAAGCAGGACGTCATCTTCTCCCTGCTGAAACGCCACGCGAAGAGCGGCGAGGAAATCTCCGGCGACGGCGTGCTGGAAATACTCTCCGACGGTTTCGGCTTCCTGCGCTCGGCGGATTCGAGCTACCTGGCCGGCCCCGACGACATCTACGTCTCGCCGAGCCAGATCCGGCGCTTCAACCTGCGCACGGGCGACACCATCTCCGGCAAGATCCGCCCGCCGAAGGACGGCGAGCGCTACTTCGCGCTGCTGAAGGTCAGCGACGTCAACTTCTCGGGCTCCGACACCTCGCGCACCAAGGTGCTGTTCGAGAACCTCACCGCGCTGTTCCCGCAGGAGCGCCTGAAGCTCGAGCAGGGCAACGGCAGCAGCCAGGATCTCTCGGGCCGGATCATGGACCTGGTCTCTCCGATCGGCAAAGGCCAGCGCGGCCTGATCGTCTCGCCGCCGAAGGCGGGCAAGACGCTGATCCTGCAGAACATCGCGCAGTCGATCGTGCGCAACAATCCCGAGTGCTACGTGATCGTATTGCTGATCGACGAGCGCCCGGAGGAAGTGACCGACATGGAGCGCTCGGTGCGCGCCGAGGTGGTCGCCAGCACCTTCGACGAGCCGCCGGCGCGCCACGTGCAGGTGGCCGATATGGTGATCGAGAAAGCCAAGCGCCTGGTCGAGCACAAGAAGGACGTGGTGATCCTGCTCGACTCGATCA
>DAORUQ010000249.1:0-3937 GCA_035433265.1 Pseudomonadales bacterium
GTCACCACCGCGATCACGTTGTCCTGGGTGAAGCCGTAGTGCTGCATCAGCACGCCGGCCGGGGCCGAGGCGCCGAAGTCGGTCATGCCGATCACGCGACCGTCGAGGCCCACGTACTTGTACCAGTAGTCGGCGTGCGCGGCCTCGATCGCGACGCGGGCGCGTACCGCGGACGGCAGCACGGACTCGCGGTACGCGGCGTCCTGGGCATCGAAACGGTCGGCGCAGGGCATCGAGACCACGCGGATGCGCCGCCCGGCGGCGTTCAGCGTGCGCGCGGCGGTGCGCGCCAGCGCCAGCTCCGAGCCGGTGGCGATCAGGATGGCCTCGGGCGTGCCGGCGCAATCCTCGAGCACGTAGCCGCCACGCGCGATGGCCGCGAGCTGCGCCCCGGTGCGCTCCTGGTGCGGCAGGTTCTGGCGCGAGAAGATCATCGCGGTCGGACCGTCGGTGCGCAGGATCGCCTGTTGCCAGGCCACGGCGGACTCGACCGCGTCGCCGGGGCGCCAGGTCGAGAGGCGCGGCGTGCCGCGCAGGTTCGCGATCTGCTCGACGGGTTGGTGCGTGGGACCGTCCTCGCCGAGGCCGATCGAATCGTGGGTGAACACGTAGATCGCGGGGATGCGCATCAACGCGGCCAGGCGCACGGCGTTGCGCATGTATTCCATGAACACCAGGAAGGTGCCGCCGAAGGGACGCAGCCCCCCGTGCAGCACCAGCCCGTTCATGATGGCGCCCATGCCGAACTCGCGCACCCCGTAATAGATGTAATTGCCGCCCGCATCGTCGTGCGTGACGCCGCGCGCCTCCTTCCACAGCGTGAGGTTGGAGCCGGCGAGATCGGCCGAGCCGCCCGTGAGCTCGGGCAGCAGCGGGGCCAGCGCCTGGATGGCGTTCTGCGAGGCCTTGCGGCTGGCGATGGTCTCGCCTTTTTCCTGGCAGGCACGCACGTAGGCGGCGGCATCGGCCTCGAAGCCGGGGGGCAGCTCGCCGCGCATGCGCCGCTCGAGCTCGGCCGCTTCGACCGGGTACGCCGCGCGGTAGGCGCCGAGACGCGCCTGCCAGGCGGATTCGGCGGCCGCACCGCGGCCGCGCGCGTCCCAGCCCGCGTAGATGTCGGCGGGGATGTGGAAGGGCGGATGCGTCCAGCCCAGCGCCTCGCGCGCGGCCGTCACTTCCGCCGCGCCGAGCGGGCTGCCGTGCACGTGCTCGGTACCCTGCTTGTTGGGCGCGCCCTTGCCGATCACCGTGCGGCAGCAGATCAGGCTGGGGCGCACGGTCTCGGCACGCGCGGTCTCGATCGCGGACTTGAGCGCCGCGGGGTCGTGGCCATCGACGTCAGTGAGCACTTGCCAGCCATAGGCCTCGAAGCGCCGCGCGGTGTCGTCGGTGAACCAGCCCTCGACATGGCCGTCGATCGAGATGCCGTTGTCGTCATAGAGCGCGATCAGCTTGCCCAGGCCGAGCGTGCCCGCCAGCGAACACACCTCGTGCGAGATGCCCTCCATGAGGCAGCCGTCGCCGACGAAGGCATAGGTGTGGTGGTCGATCACGGTGTGACCGGGGCGGTTGTAGCGCGCGGCCAGCATCTTCTCCGCCAGCGCCATGCCGACCGCGTTGCCGATACCCTGACCGAGCGGGCCGGTGGTGGTCTCCACGCCGGCGGTGTCGCCATACTCGGGGTGGCCCGGAGTCTGCGAGTGGAACTGGCGAAAGGCCTGCAGTTGCTCCATCGGCAGCGCGTAGCCGCTCAGGTGCAACAGGGAATACAGGAGCATGGAGCCGTGGCCGTTCGACAGCACGAAACGGTCGCGGTCGAACCAGCCGGGATTCGCGGGGTTGTGGACCAGGAAGTCGTTCCACAGCACCTCGGCGATGTCGGCCATGCCCATCGGCGCGCCGGGATGCCCGCTTTCCGCTTTTTGCACGGCGTCCATGCTGAGGGCGCGGATCGCGTTGGCGAGTTCGAAACGGCTGGGCATGCGGGTCTCCTGCAGGCGGCTGGCGCGTGAAAAGGACGATATTGTCCCCCAGCGTACCGGTGCTGGAAACCGCCGGCACACCGGATTGGTAATCCACCCGCAAACTATTCCATCAAATTTTTTTGATATATGGTTGCGCCCGCTGCTAGACTGCCCGCCATGACGCTGACTGCCACCCGGATCAACCCGCCCGGCGGGTACGAGAACCTGAGCCGCCTGTGCCGCGCGGCAGGCGATCCGTTGCGCCTGGAGATACTGCGCCTGCTGGCGCGGGACTCCTACGGCGTGCTCGAACTGTGCCGCATCTTCGGCATGCGCCAACCGGCGATGAGCCACCACCTCAAAGTGCTGGCCGAGGCGGGGCTCGTATACCGGCGCCGCGAAGGCACCACGATCTTCTACGGCCGCCACCACCGCGCGCCCAGCGAGGAACTCGAGCCGGTGATGCAGGCGATCTTCGCGGCCACCGACCTGGTGCCAGCCGGCACGGACGTCGCCCGCGGCGTGGCAGAAGTGCAGGCCGAGCGCGCGGCGAGCTCGCGCGGATTCTTCGCTGCCAATGCCGACAAGTTCCGCGCCCAGCAGGAGCTGATCGCGCCGCGCGCGCATTACGAGGACCCGGTGGCAGGGCTGCTGGCCGCGCTGCTGCCGCAGCCCTGCGCGCTCGCGCTGGAGCTCGGACCGGGCGAAGGCTGGCTGCTGCCGGCGCTCGCCGCGCGCAGCGCGCGCGTGGTGGCTATCGACAACGCCGCCGCCATGCTCGAACAGGCGCGCGCGGCCTGCGCCGCGGCGGGGCTGGGAAACGTCGAGCTGGTGCTGGCCGACAGCAGCCACGCACGCACGCTCGGCGCGACCGCCGACATCGCGGTGGCGAACATGGTGCTGCACCACACGGCGTCCCCGGCGGTGGTGCTCGCGGACCTGGCCGCCGCGCTGAAGCCCGGCGGCCTGCTGCTTCTGAGCGACCTCTGCGCCCACGACCAGGCCTGGGCGCGCGAGGCCTGCGGCGACCTGTGGCTGGGTTTCGAGCCCGAGGCGCTGTCGCGCTGGGCCGCGGACGCGGGACTCGCGCAGGGCGAGAGCGTCTACCTTGCATTGCGTAACGGATTCCGCATCCAGGTGCGGGTTTTTCATCGAACGGCTTGACCAGAAAAGGGATACACCCATGAGCGAATACTCCATTTTCACCTCCGAATCGGTTTCCGAGGGCCACCCCGACAAGATGGCGGACCAGATCTCGGACGCGGTACTGGACGCGATCCTGAAGGACGACCCGCACGCCCGTGTCGCGGTGGAAACGCTGGTCAAGACCGGCATGGCCATCGTCGCCGGCGAGGTTACGACCAACACTTATGTCGACCTCGAGGCGCTGATCCGCCAGGTCATCCTCGACATTGGCTACAACAGCTCGGACATCGGCTTCGACGGCGCCTCCTGCGCGGTGCTGAACGCCATCGGCAAGCAGTCGCACGACATCGCGATCGGCGTCGACGCGACCGAGAACAAGGAACAGGGCGCCGGCGACCAGGGCCTGATGTTCGGCTACGCCTCGAACGAGACCGACGTGCTGATGCCCGCGCCGATCACCTATGCGCACCGCCTGATGCGCCGCCAGGCCCAGCTGCGCAAGCACGGAGTGCTGCCTTGGCTGCGCCCGGATGCCAAGAGCCAGGTCACGATCCGCTACGAGGGCGGCAAGCCGGTGGCGGTCGATGCCGTCGTGATCTCCACCCAGCACGCCGCGAGCATCGCCCACGCGGACCTGCGCGAAGCGGTGATCGAGGAGATCATCCGCCCGGTGATCCCGCCCGAGTGGCTGCACGCGGGCACGAAATACCACGTGAACCCGACCGGGCAATTCATCATCGGCGGCCCGCTCGGCGACTGCGGCCTCACCGGGCGCAAGATCATCGTCGACAGCTACGGCGGCATGGCGCGCCACGGCGGCGGCGCCT
>DAORUQ010000250.1:0-3903 GCA_035433265.1 Pseudomonadales bacterium
TTCCCGTGTATCCCACGATCGCAAGCCAGTTCAACGACCCCGGCGTGAACTGGGTGTTCCACGAGCTGTGCACGCGCATGGTGGGCAAGCTGAAGCTCGACGCCACACGCTGGGCGCCGGCGATCGACGTCACGCTGCGCGAGCCGAAATCCGTGGCGCTGATACCGGGTGCCCGCGTGCGCTATCTCGCGGAGATCGCCGAGCAGGGCAGGGGCGTGAACGCCGCCGCGCTGCACCAGGCCGAGCTTGCCGACCGCGCGCAGCACCTGCACGAGGCGCTGCGCGAGCTCGCCGATCCGCTGCTGCCGCCGGCGCTGGTCGGTTACGCGCCCGAGGCGCTCACCGCCGCGCACGCCGACAACAGCCTGCGTGTGCTGCGCCAGCGCTACCAGGCCACGCTCGACGAGCTGACCGCCGATTCGTTGAAGTTGCTGCGCGAGTGGCCGGCGCGCCTCGAGGGCATCCGCACGCCGCAGTACAGCTACACCGTGCGTGGCAAGGAGATCCGCGGCGACAACTACAAGGAGAGCCTGAGCCGGCTGCAGATCCCGAAGATCGGCGCGCCGCGCTACTCGAGCTGGGGCGAGCTGCTGGTGTTCCTGCTGAAGGAGAACCTGCCCGGCTACTATCCCTACACTGCGGGCGTGTTCCCGTATCGTCGCGAAGGCGAGGATCCGACGCGCATGTTCGCCGGTGAGGGCACACCCGAGCGCACCAATCGTCGCTTCCACTTCGTGGCGCGCGGCCAGCCCGCCAACCGCCTTTCGACGGCCTTTGACTCGGTCACGCTCTACGGCGAGGACCCCGCCGTGCGCCCCGACATCTATGGCAAGGTCGGCAACAGCGGGGTATCTATCGCTACCGTTGATGACTTGAAGAAGCTCTACTCGGGCTTCGACCTGTGCGATCCCTCGACCTCGGTGTCGATGACGATCAACGGCCCGGCGCCGATGATCCTCGCCTTCTTCATGAACGCCGCGATCGACCAGCAGGTCGAGAAGCATCTGAAGACCACGGGCCAGTGGGAGGCCGCGCAAGGGAGGATCGAGGCGTACTTCGCCGGCCGCGAGCGCCCGCGCTACGCGGGCGCGCTGCCCGAAGGCAACGACGGGCTGGGTCTCGGGCTGCTCGGCATTTCCGGCGACAAGGTGGTGGACGCCGAGACCTACGCGGCGATTCGTGCGAAGACGCTGGCCACCGTGCGCGGTACCGTGCAGGCCGATATCCTGAAGGAAGACCAGGCGCAGAACACCTGCATCTTCAGTACCGGCTTCGCGATGAAGATGATGGGCGACGTTCAGGAGTTCTTCATCGCCAACGATGTCAGGAACTACTACTCCGTCTCGATCAGCGGCTACCACATCGCGGAGGCGGGCGCGAACCCGATCTCGCAGCTCGCCTTCACGCTGTCGAACGGCTTCACGATCGTGGAGTACTACCTCGCGCGCGGCATGCAGGTCGATGACTTCGCGCCGAACCTGAGTTTCTTCTTCTCCAACGGCATGGACCCGGAGTACACGGTGATCGGGCGCGTGGCGCGTCGCATCTGGGCGCGCGCGATGAAGGAGCGTTACGGCGCGAGCGCGCGCAGCCAGATGCTGAAGTACCACATCCAGACCTCGGGGCGCAGCCTGCACGCGCAGGAGATGAGCTTCAACGACATCCGCACCACGCTGCAGGCGCTCTATGCCCTGTTCGACAACTGCAACAGCCTGCACACCAATGCCTACGACGAGGCGATCACCACGCCGACCGAGGAGAGCGTGCGCCGTGCGGTGGCGATCCAGCTCGTGATCAACCGCGAGCTGGGGCTGAACTTCTGCGAGAACCCCTGGCAGGGCTCGTTCATCGTCGAGGAACTGACGGACCTGGTCGAGGAGGCGGTGTACGCGGAGTTCGAGCGCATCTCGGAGCGCGGCGGCGTGCTGGGTGCGATGGACACGATGTACCAGCGCTCGAAGATCCAGGAGGAAAGCCTGTACTACGAGGGCAGGAAGCACGACGGCAGCCTGCCGCTGATCGGCGTGAACACCTTCCTGCCGCCGCCCGGGCAGGAGGAGAAGATCGAGGAGCGCGAGTTGATGCGCTCGAGCGAGGAAGAGAAGCGCCAGCAGATCGACAATCTCGCGGCGTTTCACGCGCGTCACGCGGCCGAGACGCACGAGGCACTGGCAACGCTGCAGCGCGTGGCCGAGCAGCGCGGCAACCTGTTCGCCGAGATGATGGAAGCCGTGAAGGTCGCCTCGCTCGGGCAGGTCTCGGGGGCGCTGTACGAGGTGGGCGGGATCTACCGGCGCAACATGTAACGCGCCGCTGTGTGGCGGGCTGCAGGTCGGGCGGTAGGTCCAGCTTCAGCCCGACAAGGGTTCGGCAACGCCGAACCCGCTGCAGCCCCGCTGGCACCAGCGCCAGCATCGCATTCATGCCGGCATGAATGCCTGCGCATCAATTGTTCGCCACCTCGGCGCCCTGCCCGAAGCCCGCCGTCCGCTAGCCCGGCCTCTGCCCTGCGACCGCCACTGGCGCTTCCCGCCGGTGGCGTCGCTCGCCCGGCCCCTTTAAATTGACCAGTCGGTTTGATTAACATTCCGACGAACAATTCCTGCCGGAGCCGGGTCCATGAACGATCGTATCGTCCGCATCGGGGGTGCCTCGGCCTCGCTGGCCGACAGTGCCATCGCCTTCCCCCAGCTGCTGGGTGACGGCGCGCTCGACTACCTGGTGGGCGACTACCTGGCCGAGGGCTCCATGGGCCTGCTCGCGATGCTGGCGCAGGCGAATCCCGGCGGCGGTTACGCGCCGGACTTCATCCCGGTACACATCGGGCCCTGCCTCGCGGAGATCGCGCGCCAGGGCGTGCGCGTGGTCGTGAACGCCGGCGGGGTGAACCCGCACGGCTGCGCGGCGGAGCTCGCGCGGGTGGCGGCGGAACAGGGCCTCTCGCCGCGCATCGCGGTGGTCGATGGTGACGACCTGATGGGGCGCCTCGGGGAATTCCGCGCCGCCGGCGTACGCGACATGTTCTCGGGCGCGGCCTTCCCGGCCGCGACCGTGGACAGCATGAACGCCTACCTCGGCGCCTTTCCGATCGCAGCCGCGCTGGCCCGCGGCGCGGAGATCGTGATCACCGGGCGCGTGGTCGACAGCGCGCTGGTGCTGGGCCCGCTGATCCACGAGTTCGGCTGGACGCCCGCTGACCACGACCTGCTCGCGGCCGGCACGCTCGCGGGGCACCTGCTGGAGTGCGGCACGCAGGTGACCGGCGGCACCTTCACCGACTGGCGCACCGTACCCGCATGGAACCGCATCGGCTACCCGATCGCCGAGTGCCGTGCGGACGGGAGCTTCGTGGTCACCAAGGCTGCCGGCACCGGCGGACTGGTCTCGCGCGGGACGGTCGCGGAGCAGCTGGTCTACGAGGTGGGCGATCCGCAGGCCTACTTCGTGCCCGACGTCAGCTGTGACTTCAGCGCCGTGCAGCTGGAAGAGATCGGCCCCGACCGGGTGCGCGTCAGCGGCGTCCGTGGCCGGCCGCCGACCGCGAGCTACAAGGTGTGCACGATCCACCGCCACAGCTGGCGCGTGAGTGCGCTGCAGCCGATCGTGGGCCTGGAGGCCGCGGCCAAGGCCGAACGCCAGGCCGCGGCGCTGATCGAGCGCTCGCGCCGGCTGCTGGCGCAGGCCGGCCTCGGGGACTGGAGCCGCACGCACGTGGAGGTGCTGGGCACCGAGGGCACGCTGGGGGCGCGGGCGCGCCACCGCGCCGCGCGCGAGGTGCTGCTGCGCATCGTGCTGGAGCACGCCGACCGGCGCGCGGCCGAGATCTTCACGCGCGAGCAGCACAGCGCGATCGTCTCGATGTCGCCGGGCACCGCGATAGGCCTGGGCAACCCGGTGGTCCCG
>DAORUQ010000251.1:0-3866 GCA_035433265.1 Pseudomonadales bacterium
GCATCACGTTCTTCAACCGCGGCGGCGGGCCGATCACCTTCGACCCGCTGAACCGCCTCGACCGGCAAATGAACGCGCATCTCTTCCTGTTCGGCCCCACCGGCTCGGGCAAGAGCGCCACGCTCAACAACATCCTGAACCAGGTCACGGCGATCTACCGGCCGCGCCTGTTCATCGTGGAGGCCGGCAACAGCTTCGGCTTGTTCGGCGACTTCGCCACGCGGCTGGGCCTCAAGGTGCATCGCGTGAAGCTCGCCCCCGGCGCTGGCGTCAGCCTCGCGCCGTTCGCCGACGCGCACCGGCTGGTCGATACGCCCAGCCAGGTGCAGACGCTGGATGCCGATGCGCTGGACGAGGACCAGGAGCCCGCCGCGCAGGCGGCAAGCCACAGCGAGGAATTGGACGAGCAGCGCGACGTGCTCGGCGAGCTGGAGATCACAGCGCGGCTGATGATTACCGGCGGCGAGGACAAGGAGGAAGCACGGATGACGCGCGCCGATCGCAGCCTGATCCGCCAGTGCATCCTCGATGCGGCGCAGAGCTGCGTAGCCGAGCAACGCACCGTGCTCACGCGCGACGTGCGCGATGCCCTGCGCGAGCGCGCCCGCGACACGTCGCTGCCCGAGGTGCGGCGCGCGCGGCTGCTGGAGATGGCGGACGCGATGGATATGTTCTGCCAGGGCGTGGACGGCGAGATGTTCGACCGGCCCGGCACGCCCTGGCCCGAGGCCGACATCACCATCGTGGACCTCGCCACCTTCGCGCGCGAGGGCTACAACGCGCAGCTCTCCATCGCCTACATCTCGCTGATCAACACGGTCAACAACATCGCCGAGCGGGATCAATTCCTCGGCCGGCCGATCATCAACGTGACGGATGAAGGCCACATCATCACCAAGAACCCGCTGCTTGCGCCCTACGTCGTGAAGATCACGAAGATGTGGCGCAAGCTCGGCGCTTGGTACTGGCTGGCGACGCAGAACATCGACGACCTGCCCAAGGCCGCCGAGCCCATGCTCAACATGATCGAGTGGTGGATCTGCCTCTCCATGCCACCGGACGAGGTGGAGAAGATCGCGCGCTTCCGCGAGCTGAACCCGGCACAGAAGGCGTTGATGCTGTCGGCCCGCAAGGAGGCGGGCAAGTTCACCGAGGGCGTGATCCTCTCCAAGAGCGTGGAGGTGCTGTTCCGTGCGGTGCCTCCCAGCCTCTACCTGGCGCTGGCTCAGACCGAGCCGGAAGAGAAGGCGGAACGCTTCCAGTTGATGCAGCAGTACGGCATTGGCGAGCTGGATGCGGCCTTCAAGATCGCCGAGAAGATCGACCGCGCGCGCGGCATCGAGTCGCTGGCGCTCGATGCGCTCGGGTGACGGAGAACACCATGCGGATCACTCGCTTCGTTCCATCCCGCTCCGTCGCATTGGTCGCCGTGCTGCTCGTGGTTGCCCTGATCGCGACGGTCTGGCTCGGCATGCAGCCACAGGCGCCGATCGCCGAAGGGGCTTCCACGCCGGCCGAGTTCAATCCCGCGCCCACGGCGGCACCTGATGCCACGGCCGGCCCGCCGTGGCGCTACGGACGCGCCGATGCACGCTTCACGGTGGTGGAGTACGCCGACCTCGAATGTCCGTTCTGCCGCGCCTACTTCGCGGTGCTAAAGCAGTGGATCGACGCGCACCCCGAGGTGAACTGGCAGTGGCACCACCTGCCGCTGACGACGCACGAGCCGGCCGCGACCGCCAATGCGCGCCTGGTCGAGTGCGTCGGCGAAGCCGGCGGCGCGGCCGCGTTCTGGCAGGCGGTCGAATGGGTCTACACGCACACCCGCGGCGACGGCCAGGGCCTGCCCGAGGGCCTGGGCTATCCCGGCATCACGCCGGCCGCCCAGCAGTGCCTCGACAGCGACCGCCCTGACACGCTGATCCGCGCGCAGTCGGCGAGCGCGGCGCAGGAGGGCATCAAGGTCACGCCCACGCTGCGCCTGCAGGATCGCCAGTCCGGCAAGACGCTGCTGCTGCATGGCCCGGTCGAAGGCGATGCGCTGCTGTCGGCCATCGACCTGCTGGCGGCCGGCGGCACCGCCGAAACCGCATCGAAGGAAATGCCTGCCGAGTCACTCGGCGACATGTCCAGGTAGCCCCGATCTTCAAGGCTACGCCGCGGCCCCGGCCGCGCTGATCGACCCCGTTCGCTTCGCATCCTGGACGCGAACAGCCGCCGCGCTGCGGTGGTGGATGCCTGTTCTTCCTTCGCTTGTTGTTCATCCCACGCGGGTCGCCCACGCCCGCAGGGGCGGCATGGCGTTCCCGCACCTTCTTTGGAGACTGCCATGCAACCCAAGACCCATGTTGTCGATGGCGTGACCTTCGTGGCCACGCCTTACCGCGCCGGAACCTTCATCCGCGAGGATGTGTTCTGGCGCC
This sequence comes from Pseudomonadales bacterium, assembly GCA_035433265.1. Taxonomy (GTDB): domain Bacteria; phylum Pseudomonadota; class Gammaproteobacteria; order Pseudomonadales; family UBA5518; genus UBA5518. The sequence continues at coordinate 2,424 of DAORUQ010000251.1, forward strand.
AGTTCACCATCACCTGCCAAGGCCAGGTCGAGTACCCCGAGGACGATCCGACCTACGGCACCTACTGGGTGCCTTCCATCCTCGAACTCGGCGAACGCGGCCTCATCGAGGACGCGATGGCGCTGGCCCTGGCCTGCGTGTCGGAGCACGAGTTCGACTTGAACCCGGACAGCGACGCGCTGGACTTCCGGCCGGAGCTGGTCCTCGTGCGCGATTCCCTGAACCGCCTCGTGCTCACCGGCCAGGTGTGGGGTGCCGGCATCCGTTGGTCCGAGCCCATCACCTCAGACGAGGAAGCGGCCGCCGTCGCCAAGCAGGTCGATGATCTGCGCGGCGAGGCCTCCTACGAGGCCGGCTGGGACAACTACAGCACGGCCGAAGGCCTGCGCCTGCGTGCCCGCGTGCTCGCCGGCCGGCTGGTCGATCCGTTCTGGCAGGCCCATGCCCGCCGCGCCGTTCAAGCCTCAACGGCTGCGGTCGCCTGATCCCCACGGGAGCTTTGGCTCCCGTTCTTCTTCCGTGCGCTGCTTGCGAAAGCGGGGTGTGCGCGGTGCGCATTCCTTGTCGCAGCGGACATGCCTTCGGCGTTCGACTAGGGGTCTTGCTTTCATTCCCAGGACGCCCGCCATGACGGCCCCCTTGTTCAATTCCATCCCGCAGCGGCGGGCCACGCGCATCGCGTGCGCGGGAGGGTTGCTGCTTGCCCTGTGCGGCCAGGTCGCTTCTGCCGCCGACGTGCTGGTCGTGACCGACAGCCGCCATCCGGTGCAATCCACGGCCGGCGCGCGCGTGGTCGAGCTGGACCTGCCCGAGCGCATCGAGGCCGAGCTGGCGGCCGGCCTGCCCAACGACCCCAGCCGCGCCGCCGCACTCGTGCAGCAGCGGCTGCGCGATGGCGGCCAGGCCTTGCAACGGCGCATCGGCAGCGCTTACCAGGGTGTGGCCGATGCCTGGGGGCTGGGCATCGCCAAGGTGCCCGCCGTGGTGGTCGACCGCCGCTACGTGGTCTACGGCGAGCCCGACGTGGCGCGCGCCGTCGCCCGCATCGAAGCCCATCGGAGGACGCAGCCATGAAACGCCTGCTGTCGGCATCGTCGCGCCGCGCGCGCCTTGCCATCGCTTCGGTGCTGCTGGGCGGCGCGGCATCGAGCTTCGCCCTGAACACCGCCACCATCGTGTCCTCGGCCCTGTCGCCCGACTGCATCGAGTACCGCGTCGTCGGCATCTGCTACTGGCTGTTCTGCACCACGTTCGGCTGCTCGGTGCGCACGTCGGTGAAGGTGCGGCACTACGTTCCGGACGCGGTGGTATCGAGCTACAGCAATACCGGGCAGAACCCGTGGGTCGAGGTGCGTGCGATGAGCGCGCCGAACACCACGGCGCAGGCCGGCGGCGACGGCACGACGAACCACGACAACGAGAACAACCTCGCCAAGTTCAAGA
>DAORUQ010000252.1:0-3856 GCA_035433265.1 Pseudomonadales bacterium
CGGCTGACGCCACTGCCGACATGGCGAGCGACGCAGCGGACGCAACCGCCGATGCCGCGGAAGCCACCGGCGAAGCCGTGGACGCGGCAGCCGACGCTGCCAAGGAAGCTGCCGACGCAGCAGCCCAGGCCGCCAAGGACGCGATGAAACAGTAAGCTCGCGATCGCGAGTAAAGCCGGGCAGCAATGCCCGCATGCGCGGACCGGCACTGGCTGCCGGTCCGCGATTCTCCTCTCCCTGCGACCACTCCCTGAATTGCGGATATTCCGCGCCACGCCGAGGAGTCATGCCCCGCGATGAGCAATGCCCTGACTATCCGCCAGCTCCGCAAGACCTACGCCAACGGCTTCGCCGCGCTGAAGGGCATCGATCTGGACGTGGCGCAGGGTGATTTCTTCGCGCTGCTGGGACCCAACGGGGCGGGCAAGTCGACCACGATCGGCGTGATCTGCTCGCTGGTGCAGAAGACCGGCGGCACCGTGGAAGTCTTCGGCACCGACATCGACGCCAACTTCCCGCTCGCCAAGCGCCACCTCGGCGTGGTGCCGCAGGAATTCAACTTCAACCACTTCGAGAAGGTGGGCGACATCCTGGTCACGCAGGCCGGCTACTACGGCCTGCCCCTGGCGCTGGCGCGCGAGCGCGCACTGAAATACCTCCATCGCCTGGATCTGTGGGACAAGCGCGAGCAGCCGGCGCGCAACCTCTCCGGTGGGATGAAGCGGCGGCTGATGATCGCGCGCGCGCTGGTGCACGAGCCGCGGCTGCTGATCCTCGACGAGCCCACGGCGGGGGTCGACATCGAGCTGCGCCGCTCGATGTGGGGTTTCCTGCAGGAGATCAACGCCGCCGGCACCACGATCATCCTGACCACGCACTACCTCGAGGAGGCCGAGAGCCTCTGCCGCAACATCGCGATCATCGACCACGGCGAGATCGTCGAGAACACCAGCATGAAGCAGCTGCTGCGCACGCTGGACCGCGAGACCTTCGTGCTCGACGTGCTCGGCGACGTGCCCGCGAATTTCACGGTCGAGGGCTATCTCGTGCGCGTGGTCGACGTCCACACCCTGGAGGTCACGGTCGACCGCCACGAGGCGCTGAACGGCTTGTTCGAGCGACTGTCGGCAAAGGGCATCGCGGTGAGCAGCATGCGCAACAAGGCCAACCGGCTCGAGGAGCTGTTCGTGGCGTTGCTGCACCGCAACAAGCCGGGGGAAGCGGCATGAACCGCCACGAGCTGTTCATGGCCTTCCTGACCATCCTGGTCAAGGAGGTGCGCCGCTTCGTGCGTATCTGGCCGCAGACCCTGGTGCCGCCGGCGATCACGGTGGCGCTGTACTACGTGATCTTCGGCAGCCTGATCGGCTCGCGCATCGGCCCGATGGGCGGCTTCGACTACATGCAGTTCGTGGTGCCCGGGCTGATCATGATGGCGGTGATCACCAACTCCTACGCCAACGTGGTGTCCTCGTTCTTCGGCGCCAAGTTCCAGCACAGCATCGAGGAGCTGCTGGTATCGCCGACCCCGAACTGGGTGATCCTGCTCGGCTTTACCATCGGCGGTGTCGCGCGCGGGCTCTGCGTGGGATTGATCGTCACCGTGCTCTCGCTCGCCTTCACGCAGCTGCACGTCGAGCACCCGCTGCTCACCGTGCTGGTGGTGTTCCTCACGGCGGTGTTGTTCTCGATGGCCGGGCTGATCAACGCCGTGTTCGCCAACAGCTTCGACGACATCTCGATCGTCCCGACATTCATTCTGACGCCGCTCACGTATCTCGGCGGCGTGTTCTATTCGATCGACCTGCTGCCGCCGTTCTGGCGCGCGGTGTCGCAGGTGAACCCGATCCTGCATATGGTGAACGCCTTCCGCTACGGAGTGCTGGGCGTGTCGGACGTGCATGTGGGCACGGCGCTGGGGATGATCTGCCTGTTCATCGCGGCCGGCTGGTTCTACTGCCTGCACCTGCTGAATTCCGGCAAGCGCCTGCGCCAGTGAGCGCGGCATCCGGGGGTCCGGACGGCAGGGGAAATTCGTCTACACTTGGGCGGGTGTGATCACCGGTCGCTGGCGGTATTGGCAATGGCAACAGACAAGTTCGGCGACACCCCGCTGGGACGCAGGATCGAAGCGGTGTCGCAGTACACCCCCTCGCTGCTGTTCCCGATCGAGCGCCTGCGCCTGCGCGAGCGCCTGCTGCTGGATCCGCAGCAACTGCCCTTCGAGGGCGCGGACCTGTGGACCGCGTGGGAGCTCACCTGGATCGATCGCGACGGCAAGCCCGAGGTCGGCGTGGCGCAGCTGCGCGTGCCCTGCAACTCGCGCGCGGTGTTCGAATCGAAGTCGCTGAAGCTCTACCTGCAGTCGTTCAGCCAGACCGCCTTCGCCAGCGCCTACGACGTGGTGCGCACGCTGGAATCGGACCTCTCGGTGACCGCGGGCGCCCCCGTGGTGGTGGACCTGCTGTCGATGAGCCAGGCGTTGCAGGCCGGTGTGGCCAGCTTTCCCGGCGAGTGCCTGGACACGCTGAAGATCTCCGCCTCGATGTACCGCCCCGACCCCGGCCTGCTCGACGTGACGCGCGATGGCCGCGTGGCGAGCGAGTCGCTCTACAGCAACCTGCTGCGCTCGCTGTGCCCGGTGACCGGGCAGCCCGACATTGGCAGTATCCAGGTCACCTACACCGGCACGCGCATCGACCACGAGGCGCTGCTGCGCTACATCATCTCGTTCCGCGAGCACCAGGGCTTCCACGAGCAGTGCGTGGAGCGCATCTTCCTCGACATCATGGACCGGTGCCGCCCGCGCGAGCTCACGGTCTATGCCCGCTACTGCCGTCGCGGCGGCATCGACATCAACCCCTGCCGCAGCACGGAGAAGGGCATCCCGCCGCACCTGCGCCTGGTGCGCCAGTAGCCTGCGGGAACGTGAAATGCTGGCGCTCCTCGCGGCTTGTAAGGGCAGGGCCAGTTCTATACAGTACGCGCCTCGTTTTGCCCGCCGCGGCAGAGCATCCAGGTTCCGGTGAGGTGTCCGAGTGGTTGAAGGAGCACGCCTGGAAAGTGTGTATACGTTAATAGCGTATCGAGGGTTCGAATCCCTCCCTCACCGCCAAACAGTCTGCTCCGAATCCACATCGTTGGAGACGAGCAGGGAATGGCCGGAAAAGCCCGCAAATTGCGGGCTTTTTCGTATCTGGATGATGCCGTGACAGCGCACCGCAACATGGCGTCACTTCGCGCTTTTGCCCGAAAGTCTCCAAACGGGACTTTGCCGGTTCGCTGTCGGGAAACTGGTCAGGTGATCTGGAAAAAAGCGCGCTGTTCCGCCCAATCGAGCGGGATGCGGCGCTTCTTGAAATGCTCGAGGGTGAGCGTGTCGGGAATGTCGCCCGCGATGATGCGCTGGATGATGTCGGGCGCCAGCCAGGCCAGTTGGAGACGCTGTGCGATGAAGCGTTGCGTGACGCCCTCGGCCTTCGCCAGGGAGCAGGTCGACTTGACCCGGTCAGCCAGCAGGGCCTGGTTCCAGGTGAGTGCCTTCTCGACGGCTTCCCGCAGCGCGGTGGCCGAGGCGGTGTGAGCCAGGGGAGGCGGAGCGGACGGAATCACCAGTTTGGTTTCGATCCCGCTGCGTTTCAGGGCGACGGGGACGGTCCACTCAATCGGGGCGGGTGACCGTGTTGCTGCTGCTGTCATTCTTGCGCCCCACACCGTGCGTACCGATTCGCCCGGCAGTTCGATGCGCAGTGCATCGCGCCCGATGGTGATCCGTGGCCGCCACTGCTGCAGTTGCGCGATGCGCTGCGGCATCGTCCCGTCGCTCCACCCCGTTGCCAGCGCCTTGGCCTGATCC
>DAORUQ010000253.1:0-3826 GCA_035433265.1 Pseudomonadales bacterium
GGCGAGGGCGGAGTCCGGCCCGGCGCAGCTCTCCTTTGCCCAGCAGCGGCTGTGGATGCTGGACCAGATCGAGCCGGGTGGCACGGCCTACGTCATTTCAGGGGCGCTCGAGCTGCGCGGCGCGCTGGATGCGCGGGCGCTGGAGCGCGCGTTTGAAGCGATAGTCAATCGCCATGATTCGTTGCGCACGGTGTTCGTGAACGTGGACGGCGAACCGCGGCAGGTCGTTTCGGAGCCGGGGCCGTGGGCGCTTGCGGTCGAGGACCTGGGCGGGGAGGGGAACGCTCGCGAGCGGCTCGACGAGCGCCTTCGCACGCAGGCTGCGCGCGGGTTCGATCTGGCGCGCGGACCGCTGTTCCGCGCTCGGCTCTACCGGCTGGCGATGGACCGCCACGTTCTCCTGCTGAACATGCATCACATCGTCTCGGACGGCTGGTCGCTGGGGGTGCTCACGCGCGAGCTGGGCGAGTTCTACCGCAGCTTTGTGCGCGGCGAGGCGCCCGGGCTTCCGGCGCTGCGCATTCAGTATCGTGACTTCGCGCGCTGGCAGCGCGGCTGGCTGCAGGGCGAGGTGCTGGCGTCCCAGATTTCGTACTGGCGTGAGAGCCTGGCGGGTGCGCCCCGGGTGCTCGAATTGCCCACGGATCGGCCGCGTCCTGCCGTGGAGAGCCACCGCGGGGCGTCCCATGCGTTCACGCTCCCCCGGGAGCTGGCTGACCAATTGCAGGCACTTTCGCGGCGCGAGGGGAGCAGTCTTTTCATGACGCTCCTGTCCGGTTTCGCGCTGCTGCTTTCGCGCTACAGCGGGCAGCGCGATCTCCTGATCGGCACGCCGGTGGCCAACCGCAACCGTGCCGAGATCGAGCCCCTGATCGGCTTCTTCGTGAACACGCTGGTGTTGCGCGCGGATCTCTCCGGCGAGCCTTCGGTGAGGGCGTTCCTGGCTCGGATGCGCGAGGTGTGCCTGGACGCGTTCGCGCACCAGGACCTGCCTTTCGACCGGCTGGTCGAGGAGCTGCACCCCGAGCGCGACATGAGCCGCAACCCCGTGTTCCAGGTGATGTTCGGGCTGCAGAACGCGCCAATGGATCCCCTCGAGCTGCCGGGACTCACCTTCGAGCCCGTGAACGCGGCTGCGGGGGCGGCGCAGTTCGACATCTCGCTGATGGCATGGGAGACGCCGGAGGGACTTGCCGCCGCCTTTACCTACGCGACCGACCTCTTCGATGCCGCGACGATCGCGCGCATGGGCGTGCACTGGGGCGCGCTGCTCGAGGCGATGGTGGCCGCACCCGAGCGCCGCGTGCAGGAGCTGGCGATGCTGACCGGGGCCGAGCGCCGGCAGTTGCTCGTCGAGTGGAACGACACGAAGACGGACTATCCGCGCGAGAGTTGTGTCCAGGAGTTGTTCGAAGCGCAGGCTGCGCGCACGCCTGACGCGGTGGCAGTGGCATACAGGAACCAGCGCCTTACCTACCGCGAGCTGAGTGCCCGTTCCAGCCAACTCGCCCACTTCCTCAGGGAACGCGGCGTGGGGCCCGACACGCTGGTCCCGATCTGTTTCGAGCGTTCCCCGGAAATGGTGATCGGCGTGCTCGGGATCCTCAAGGCAGGCGGCGCCTACGTGCCGCTGGACCCGGGCTACCCCGCCGATCGACTGGACTTCATGCTCGAGGACACCCAGGCGTCGATTCTGCTCACCCAATCGCACTTGGCTCCGAACCTCCCCGGGCATGGCACCACCGCGATGTGCCTCGACACCGAATGGCACGAGCTCGAACGTTTTGCGCCGAAATCGCCGCCGAGCCGCACGAACGCGACGCATCTCGCCTATGTCATCTACACCTCGGGATCCACGGGCAGGCCGAAAGGGGTGTGCGTCACGCACCGGGGTCTCGTCAACTATGTGTGCTACGCCACGGCTGCCTATGAAGTTTCCGAGGGCGCTGGAGCGCCGGTGCATTCGTCCATCGCCTTCGATCTGACTGTCACGAGCCTTTTCGCTCCGCTGCTCGCGGGCCGCACGGTTCATCTCCTGCCGGACGACCTGGGCGTCGAGGCGCTCGTTAACGCGTTCCAGGACGCTGCCGGCGAATACAGCCTGGTCAAGATCACGCCGGCGCACTTGCAGGTCCTGCAGCTGGCGCTGTCGGCGGAGCAGGCGGCGAAGAGAACGCGGGTGTTTGTCATCGGCGGGGAGCAGCTGGAGGCGGAGGCCATAGAGTTCTGGCGCCGGCATGCGGGCAACACGGTGCTCGTCAACGAATATGGTCCGACGGAAACGACGGTGGGGTGCTGCACGTATTCGGTGACGGCTGAGTCTCGAGTGAGCGGAGCGATCCCCATCGGCCGACCCATAGCCAACACGCAGCTCTACATTCTCGACGATTGCATGGAGCCTGTCCCGATCGGGGTAATCGGCGAGTTGTACATCGGTGGAGAGGGCGTGGCGAGGGGCTATCTCCGGCGGCCTGATCTCACGGCCGAGAAGTTCGTTGCCGATCGGTTCAGCGGCGTTCCCCAGGCGCGGCTCTACCGCACGGGGGACCTGGTGCGCTATCTCCCCGACGGCAACATCGAGTTCATCGGCCGCTGCGACAACCAGGTGAAGCTGCGCGGCTACCGCATCGAGCTGGGCGAGATCGAGACGGTCCTGTACCAGCACCCCGCCATTCGCGAGGTGGTCGTGCTTGCGCGAGAGGATGTGGCCGGGGACAAGCGACTGGTGGCCTACCTGGTGGCGCGGGAGGCGGCACCCTCGGCCGCGGAACTCAAGGAACACCTGATGCGGACGTTGCCGCAACACATGGTGCCGAGCGCCTTCGTTTTCCTGCAGGAGATGTCGTTGACGCCCAACGGCAAGGTGGACCGCAAGGCACTGCCGGCGCCGGAGCGTCTCCTGGGCGCGGAGGCGATCTACGTCGCCCCGCGCACCTCGACCGAGGAGATCGTTGCCGGCATCTGGGCGGAGGTGCTCAAGCTCGAGCGCGTCGGCGTGGAGGACAACTTCTTCGAGCTGGGCGGGCATTCGTTGCTCGCGGTGAGAGTGATCGAGCGCATGCGCCGCGCGGGGCTTCATGCGCAGGTTCGCACGCTCTTCATGGCGGCCACGGTGGCCGAGCTGGCGGCCGCGGCGGGCGGCGAGAGCGGCGTGGTCGAAGTGCCGCCCAACCGGATTGCACCGGGATGCGAGGTGATTGTCCCGGACATGCTGCCGCTGGTTCAGCTCGCGCCCGGGGACATCGAGCGCATCGTCGAAGAGGTGCCCGGTGGTGCGGCCAATGTCCAGGACATCTATCCGCTCGCGCCGCTTCAGGAGGGGATCCTTTTCCACCACTTGATGGCGGGCGAGGGCGACCCCTATTTGCTTCATTTCCTGGTCGGCTTCGGCAAACGCGCCCAGTTGGACGGGTACTTGCGGGCCCTGCGGTCGGTGATCGGGCGCCACGACATCCTGCGCACGGCGGTGCTGTGGGAGGGGCTGCCCGAGCCGGTGCAGGTGGTGTGGCGCGAGGCCCCGCTCGTGGTGGAGGAAATCAGCCTCGATGGGGCCGGCGGTGATGTCGCCGAGCAGTTGCGCGCGCGGTTCGATCCGCGCCGTTACCGGCTCGACGTGCGCAAGGCGCCGCTGCTGCGGGTGTTCATCGCGCACGATGCGGCAAGAGCGCGCTGGGTGATGTTGCTCCTGTGTCATCACCTGACGGTTGACCACACCACGGCGGAAGTCATGCAGCAGGAGATCCAGGCGCACCTGCTGGGTCGAGCCGGGGAGCTGCCCGCGCCGTTGCCGTTTCGCAACTTCGTGGCGCAGGCGCGGCTGGGCATT
>DAORUQ010000254.1:0-3818 GCA_035433265.1 Pseudomonadales bacterium
TACGACGCGCCGCTCGGGGACTTCTTCGCCGGCGGCCTGCTGGTGCGCGATTTCGCCGAGCACAAGTTCCACCGTCGCATCATGCAGACCGCGTTCAAGACCAGCTCGATGCAGCACTACGTGCACAGCGTCAACGAGATCTCGGCGGCAACCGTGGAGCGCTGGGGCAAGGAAAGCAGCGGTTTCCGCTACTACCCGCACATCAAGGAGCTGCTGCTCGACGTCGGGGCGCGTGTGTTCGTCGGCGTGAACCTCGACAACGAGATCGCGCCGCTGAACAAGGCGTTCCTCGACATGATGGCGGGCACGCTCGCGATCGTGCGCAAGGACTGGCCCGGGCTCGGCCTCGTGTATCACCGGGGCATGAACGGGCGTCGCTATCTCGAGCAGTATTTCCAGGGCCTCGTGCCGCAGCGCCGGCGCGACGAAGGCATGGACATGATGAGCCACTTCAGCAAGGAGACGACCGAGGAGGGCCAGTTCTTCCCCGACAAGGTGGTCGCCGATCACCTGATCTTCCTGGTGCTCGCGGCGCACGACACCACCACCAGCGCGTTGACGATGGCCTCCTACTACCTGGCGCGTCACCCCGAGTGGCAGGAGCGGCTGCGCGGGGAAGTGCTCGGCCTCGACCGCAGCCTGGCCTACGATGACCTCGGCGCCAATGTGCCGCTGCTGGAGCAGACCTTCCACGAGATCCTGCGCATGCACCCTCCGGTGCCGCAGCTGATGCGCCGCACCATCCGCGAGACCGAGCTCGGCGGCTACCGCATTGCACCCGACACGATGGTGGCGATCTCGCCGATCTTCTCGCACCGCATGCCCGAATACTGGAAGGATCTGCACCGCTTCGACCCGGAGCGTTTCGGCCCCGCGCGCCAGGAGCACAAGCAGCATCCCTACCTGTGGGTGCCCTTCGGCGGCGGTGCGCACAAGTGCATCGGGCTGCACTTTGCCGACATGCTGTTCAAGTGCGTGATGACCGAAATGCTGCGCCGTTTCCGCTTCAGCCTGCCGGTGAACTACCCCGACCCGCCGTCGATCGTGCATTTCCCGTTCGCCAAGCTCACCGACGACCTGCCGTTGGTGCTGGAGCCGCTGGGCCGTGCCTGAGCGCATCGCGCGCCTGCTGGCGGCGCTGGCGTTCGCGCTCGGCGTCGCGGCCGACGTCAGCGCGCTGGAGACCGGCGAGGCGCTGCCCGCGCTGCGCATCGAGGAACTCGGCGAGCTGCAACTGGCCGGCGAGACGATCCGCTTCGCGCCGTGGCAGAGCGGCGCGCTCACGGGCAAGGTGCAGGTGCTGCAGTACCTGGCGGCGCGCATGTCGGCAAAATCGCTGAACGAGCCCTTCACGGATACCCTGCGCGATTCGGGCATCCCGATCGAGCGCTATCATCTCACCACGATCGTGAACCTCGACGATGCGCTGATCGGCACGCGCGGCATGGTGCTGTCCGAGCTCGAGAGCAACAAGAAGCGCTATTTTCGTTCGAGCATCGTGGCGGACGCGCACGGGCTCGGGCGCGAGGCCTGGCAGTTGGGCCCGAAGTCGAGCGCGATCATCATCCTCGCGCCCGATGGATCCGTGCGCTTCTTCCGCGACGGTCCCATGAACAGCGCGGACATCGCGCAGGCGATGCGACTCGTGCGCTGCGGTGCAGTTGAGCAGCTTGCGCTGCTGGCACCGGAGTTGCAGTCCGGCTGCGATGGTGCCCGATGACCTCGCGATACCCCACAAGGATCACTGCATGAGCAGCATTGCCCTGGATTTCCCGCGCCGCGCACTGCGCAACGTCATGCACCGCATCGAGGTGCCACGCGACATCGGGGCCGTCACGCACATCGACAGCGCCAGCGAATGCGATCCGCTCGAGGCGGGCATCGCGCACGGGCAGGCCGCGGCGATCTGGCGCGCGGTCGAGGACCTGTACCGCACCGGCTACTACCCCGCGGTGATGTTCTGCCTGCGCCGCGAGGGCAAGGTGGTGTTCAACCGCGCGCTCGGGCATGCGCGGGGCAACGGCCCCGAGGATGACGCCGGGACGCCGAAGCTGCCCGCGACCGCCTCCACGCCGAGTTGCATCTTCTCGGCGTCGAAGGCCATCACGGCGATGGTGCTGCACCGCATGGAGGAGAAGGGCGAGATCAACCTGCTCAACCCGATCAGCCACTACATCCCCGAGTTCGCCAGGCACGGCAAGGAACGCACCACGATCTACCACCTGCTGTCGCACCGCGCCGGCATACCGGGCATCGCGAACGTCGACGACCCGCGCGTGGTGCTCGACCACGAGCAGAGCCTGCAGCTGCTGTGCGAGGCGCAGCCGCAGCACCTCTTCGGGCGCGAGCAGGCCTACCACGCGATCACCGGCGGTGTGATCCTCGCCGAGATCGTGCGCCGCGTCAGCGGCATGGACATCCGCAAGGCCTGGCGCACCTGGTTCAAGGAGCCGATGGGGCTGAAGGTGCTGGACTACGGGGCCAGCGCGCCGGTGCGCGCCAAAATCGCCGGGCAGGCGCTGACCGGGATTCAGGGTTGCCGGCTGGTGGACGATTTTGCCCGCCGCGCGATCGGCGCGACCTTTGCCGACGTGATGGAACTGCTCGCCACCGCCGACTTCTACAAGGCCGTGATTCCCTCCGGCAACATGGTGTCTACCGCGGAAGAAGCGAGCGCGTTCTACCAGATGCTGCTCGACGGCGGGCGCTGGAACGGCCGCCAGATCCTGCGGCCGGAGACTATCCAGCGCGCCACGATGGAAGTCGGGCCCCACGTCCTCGACCGCTCGATCGGCATGCCGTTGCGTTTCAGCCAGGGTTTCATGCTGGGTGGCGCGCCCCTGGGCCTGTTCGGCCAGCGCTCGCAGCACGCCTTCGGCCACATCGGGCTCGCGAACAACATCACCTGGGCCGACCCCGAGCGGCAGATCTCGGTGGCGCTGCTGGTGAGCGGCATTCCGGTGCTCGCCGGAAACTACGTTGCGCTGCTGAAGCTGATCGCGCGCATCGGCGGCGCCTGCCCGCGCGTCGAGAACTGATGTTATGTGTGTGCGCACCGAACGCTGCGGGCGTGTCGCGACGATCGTCATCGACCGGCCCGCGTGCCGCAACGCCGTCGACGGGCCCACGGCCGCCGCACTGGCCGGGGCGTTCCGTGATTTCGATGCCGATGATTCCCTCGACATCGCGGTGCTGTGGGGCGCGGGCGGAACCTTCTGCGCCGGCGCCGACCTGAAGGCCGTGGCGCAGGAACCCGCGCGAGCCAATCGGGTGGCGCCCGACGGCGATGGGCCGATGGGCATATCGCGGCTGCGCCTGAACAAGCCCGTGATCGCGGCGGTCGCGGGCCACGCGGTCGCCGGCGGGCTCGAGCTCGCGGCCTGGTGCGACCTGCGCGTGGCGGAAGAGAGCGCAGTGTTCGGGGTGTTCTGCCGGCGCTGGGGCGTGCCGCTGATCGACGGCGGAACGGTGCGGCTGCCGCGGCTGATCGGCATGAGCCACGCGCTCGACATGATCCTCACGGGGCGCGCGGTCGGCGCGCCCGAGGCGCTGGCGATGGGGCTCGCGAACCGCGTGGTGCCCGACGGCACGGCGCGCGAAGCTGCCGAGGCCCTGGCCGCGGAAATCGCGCGCTTCCCGCAGGCCTGCCTGCGCGCGGATCGCCTCAGCGCGCTGGAGCAGGCCGGTCTTCCCGTCGAGGAGGCCATGCGCAACGAATTCGCGCGAGGCGCGGCAATTGCCGCGATGCCCGAGATGCGTGAAGCTGCGGCGCGCTTCACCGGCGGTGCCGGTCGCCACGGCACGTAGGTCCGGATTCA